>CAZEPC010000373.1:0-4980 GCA_964513765.1 uncultured archaeon | reverse complement strand
AATTTCACATCCGAGCTTCCATGCTCTTGAATAATCACATAGCACAGAATACGGGAGATTTGCCAGTCATTCTCACCGGGGATTTTAATATGCCGAATTTCTTTCCTTTCTATGCATTTTTGGAAGGATGGGGGAAAAAGCCTTTGAAGGAAGCACATCGAGTGCATCATAACATAGCGCTTCCCTTCGATGGAACCACAGCAACCGGCTGTTCCGTTGATCCCGCGATCAGTATGCACATTGATTACGTTTTTGTTTCTCAAAGTGTCCAGGTGACTTCTTCGGAGGTAGTAAGATATTCCTACGATGAAACCCATAGCCCCAGCGACCACCATCCCATCGTGGCGGAATTTGAGTTTTAATCCTCACTTAAACGATTTTTTTTTTGCTTGATTCCATAATGTAAATATTTAGCATACTTATGCCTCTAAAAATCAAATTCTCGTGAAATTTGAAGCTACACAAGGATTTTTATTATGGAATTTCCCTTCTCAATTTGGTGGGTTTATTATGGATAAGATCTCGATCTGGGAAATCTGTGGCGGATTATTCGCTTTTCTTGTTGGTGCCGCATTTCACTACGCTTTTGAATGGGCCAATTATTATAGGGGCGTGGCCTGGTTATTTGCGGTGAATGAATCAGTATGGGAACACTTAAAACTAGCGTTTTGGCCGCTTTTTCTCTTTGCCATACCTGAATACTACGCACTACGCAAGGAATCGAAAAACTTTTTCTTTGCCAAATCGTCCGCGTTTATTATTGCTCCAGCTACTATAATGGTTGTTTTCTACACCTATACCTATTTCACCAGAAATAATATTTTATTTTTAGATATTTCGAGCTTTGCCTTAGGTATCATCTTTGCCCAAATCACGGCTGATCACATTTTACATACTCGATACAAAGGACCAATTATTGAAAACATTTCAATCGCTGTAATCGGGTTGATAATGACCATTTTTGTCCTCTTCACCTATTTTCCACCTAATTTTACACTTTTCATCGATCAAATTGTCAATTACGGGGGGATTTTAAGTCCAGAAGATTATGGGCTTACAATAAGGCTAAATTGTGATATTGCTTCAAAAAATCAAACAACCTTGATTAATATAAAGAAATATCTACCCGATTGAATTAGGAACTTTACCTCCGAGTTTTTGGAGGAAAGAATCTTTATACCCTCAGATTCATGGAGTGATTTTTGCACTTTCTTTCCTTTACCCTCTCCTTTCTTATGTGTTTCATATATTTTGAAGTCCTGCATAGCCTGGAGATGAAAAGTGGCGCTCGTATTGGGAGGGATCTTGACCCCTATATTCACTTGGGATATTTCATTTGTTTCGTTCGTTTTAATTTTCCAATTGATCTCTATTTTTCCATTGATTGAATTGTAATAGCCTTTTATCCATTTTATACGAGGATCAAATTTCGGCGAAATGATTGAATGGGAAAATCCTAAAGAGTCTGGGTGTGGTCTAATCCCTAAGAGGTTTTTATACATCCATTCCCCCACCGAACCGTAGGCATAATGATTAAATGAATTCATCCCTTTGCTTTGAAATCCCCTACCCTTCACATAGGCATCCCAACGTTCCCAAATAGTAGTGGCCCCTTGCTCAATAGAATAACCCCAAGAAGGTAACTTTTTACTAAGCAATAAATCATATGCAAGTGAATTCCAGCCCCGGTCAGAAAGTTCTAACATCAATGGGGTGGTCGAAAGAAACCCTGTAGACATTCTTCCGTCATATTTTTCAATTAGATTATTGATCATTCTAGTTAGAGCCGTTTTCTCATCCTTTTTATCCAATATATTATAATTTAATGCAAGCGCATAGCCTGCTTGTGTATCCCCTTTTATCTTAAACCTATAAACTTTTTTAGGAAGCACATAGCTTAACAAGGGACTCCTCACATATCTTTGATAAAAAGCACATTTAATTTTCTCATAAAATGAGAGATATTCCATTTTATCCTGATTATAGCCCAAAATATGGGCAATTTTGGACATAATTTTCACGGATCGGGCTAATAGGAGAGTTGCAAAGATCTTTTTCGAAAGAGCACCACCTCTTTTAGGATAAGAATCTGCTTTAATGTTGTTCCCGTTCAGCCAATCCCCGTAATTATGATCAAATTTCTTATAAAGCCCATTTGGATTATTCTCCTGAACAAACGAGATGTATTTTTTTGCGGATTGGTAATGTGTTTCTAAGATTTCTTTATCCCCGTAATTTACATACAACAGCCAAGGGATTAATACACCCGCATCAGCCCAACCAGGAGAGTTCATAAAATTATCTCCAGTAGGATTGGGGGCAAAATCGGGATACCTACCATCATCCGTTTGACCATCGCGAATATTTTGACAAAATTTTCTTAAAAAAGCCTGCATATCCATATTATAAATGGCAGTCTGGGCAAAAGCATAGATATCACCCATCCACCCCATCCTTTCATTCCTCTGAGGACAATCTGTAGGAACGCTCAGCATATTATCCCTCTGCGTCCATTTAATATTAGAAATTAACTGATTGAGTAAAGGATGAGAGGTTTGGATATTGCCCGTATTCTCCGGATTGGAGGATAAGGCCATTCCAGTAAGGTCTTTTAAAGTTGGTTGCCTCTTCAAACCGCTAATTTTCACATACTGAAAGCCGTGAAAAGTAAAACGCGGGTGATAATCAATTTTTCCCTCATTATATATGTAAGTATCTCTTTGTTGGGCCAGCCGCAGGTTTTCTTGGTGGAGAGTCCCATTTTCATTTAGCATTTCCCCGTGTTCTAATATTATCTGATCGCTCTTTTGATAATGGGATCCATCCATGCATAAATGACAAAATCCAACCATATTTTGACCCATATCAAAGATATATGCTGTTTCCCCCTCCTCATTTACGGTTGTGATTGATATAGGTTTTATTTGTTTGAATACTTGTACCGGTTGATGCATTTGAGATTGAATACGAATATCAACAACTTCTTCCACCAAATCTTTGTTTCGGGTCTCTGGATTTAATGGTTTAAGTGTCCAATTAGGTATAGTTTTTCGTGAATCGAAAGTTTCACCCATAAAATGGTCTGCATATCGGATGGGACCATTATTTGTGATGGTCCAGCTTGAATCGGTCTTCACTTCTTTGATTGATTCATTCTGATCATTTTGCGAATCTTGGTCATAAATAATATACAATACACAAGAAAATCTACGCTCTTTCCCGTAATGAAGCTGCCTAACTTGATCTCCCGGTCCGAGAAACCCCATATACCAGCCATCGCCCAAAATTGCCCCAAGATAATTTTTCCCTTCTTTCAATAAATTTGTGATGTCATACGTTTGGTAATATACGCGTTTGTGAAAATTCGTCCATTCGGGAGCAAAATACCGATTACCCACCCTTTTTCCGTTTATATAGGCCATATATTCACCCAAAGCCGTAGCATAAAGATAGGCCCCCTTTATATTTTTGATTTCGGAGGATTTGAGTGAAAATTCTTTCTGAAGATATTCACTCGGGGCGGTTTTGATTACTTCCACCGGTTTTTTCTTAGTGCTGTCTTTGATGGTTTGTTTGGTCTTTTCTGTTTTTTCGAGGCCAATCCATTTTGCATTCCAATCATCTGGAGAAAGATATCCTGTGGTCCAAAATGCCATTTCTGTGTCCAATGAATCGTATTTATTCCCATAATTGTCTTCCAGTATTACTTTCCAATAATATTTCTTATGTGAGATTAGTTTTTTACCCGCATACGTAATACCTATAGTTTTCCTCGACTTAATCTCCCCAGAATCCCAAATATCGGGATTTTCATCCCCTTTTTGTAATTTATCTTTTGCAGTGGCTACCAAAATTCTATAGGATATTTGTTCTATGTTCCGTAATCTTTTTCCTTCATTTGGCTTTGAATAAGAAAATTTCCAATTAAACGTGGGTGTTTTTACATCAATTCCTAAGGGATTTTTAAGCCCTTCACATCGTAATTCAATTATGTTCATATTTGTATCACTTTTTTGTACTTTTTTGTTCTATTCATTTAATTACTTCTAAATGTTGATTACTATTAGAAAAAATTATAAGAGACAAAAACAAGAATCTAAGAAGAGAAGAATGAATCCAATTCAGATTGCTTTCCCTCGTTCGGTTCTTTTTTAGTTTTATTTACTCTTTTTATTGCTGCCCGATGATATTTTTTGTTTTTTTCGATTCCAATACAAAATCTTCCCAATTTCTTACTTGCCACATTAGTGGTCCCCGTTCCTGCAAAGGGGTCTAAGACAACTTGACCGGGGTTTGAGGATATTTTGATTAATTTCTTTATCACCTTTATCGGTTTTTGGGTAGGATGGAGGCTGGGATATTTACGATCCTTATTATTGGAAGGATCTCTATCTACCAATCTTTCCGGTCTCATACAAATAGGCGTTTCAATCATATTATGCATCTTTTTCTGCCCAAGGAAATTAAAGGTTGGATTTCCTTTTGACATAAAAAGGATTAGCTCAGTAGAGGAGAGATACCCGTTTTTTCGGATTTTCGGAACGGGGTTAGTTTTATGCCAAACCAAGATTCCTTTGTATTTAAATCCCAAATCCAGATAAAGTTTCATTAAATCAGTGATATATTGGGCACCAAAAAAGATATATACTGAAGAATCCTCTTTTAACACCTTATTGACTAAAGAAGACCATTTAGAGGTAAAATCTAAAAATTCCTTATACGAAGAGAATCCATCAAAATCTGCATTCTGAACAATATTTGCCCGATTTTTAAAATCCAAATTTTTCTTATTCATCACAAAAAAAGGAGGGTCTGTAACCACCAGATCAATACTATGTTTGGGAATTTTGTCAAGAATTTTAAAACAATCACCTTGATAAATTTGATTAATTTTAACAGAATCTATTTTTTCTTTAGACTCAACTTTCAAGGAAATTTCGGTTTTATTCTGGCTCACATAATTAATTTTCTTTTTTTCCT
>CAZEPC010000372.1:0-4984 GCA_964513765.1 uncultured archaeon | reverse complement strand
AGAGGAAAAAAATAATCAAACGTAAAGTACATAAGGGGCAGCCGTTAAGAGTTAGTTATCATTTAACAGATTTTAGTAGGGGAATATTTGATCTCATTATTCCAATTTTAGTATATGGAAATTTCCACGAGCAATTTGATGGATAAAGATTTCACACCAGAGGAAATACAACTTTGTCAGTTCGAAAAAACGAACTTACTCCTCTTTCTTTTACTTTTTCTTTTTAATAATAGGATTTTCTTATCTTAATTAGCAAATGAATCATAGGTATAAAAAAAAGAAATACGGAAAGTTTGGATACTGGCTAATGAATTTGATGTATAAAATTATGAGACGAAAATCAAAAATTCAACCAATTCTCGAAGAGATCGGAATTGAAGAAGGAGAACTTATTTTGGATTATGCCGCAGGACCCGGATACTACTCGATTCTAGCGGCAGATATGGTAGGTGCCGAAGGAATGGTTTATGCAGTGGATATTCACCCGATGGCGATTAAATACATTAAGAAAAATGCCGAGAAGAAAGAATTGAATAATATAGAAGCGATTCAAACGAATTGCAAAACTGGTATTGATGGAAAAAATATAGATAAAGTTCTACTTTTTGATTGCTTTCATCATTTTGAAAACCCAGAAATTATTTTAAATGAGCTAGCAAGAGTCTTGAAAGATGATGGAATACTTGCTCTGTTAATCGAACATAATGTCCCTCACGAGGCAATCAAAAAAATAGAAGAATTGGATGAATTTTCATTTCTTGGGGAGCGAGGTAAAAAGAAAAAAATTCAATTATTCAAAAAAATTCCATAGGCACCCATATGGATCCATATGAGGTTAATGGAAGAAGCTTTTTTTATATGTAATATAAAATGACATAAGAAAGAAAAATTGATACATATGGTAAAGAAAAAGAGAAATCGGATCATCTATTTTTGTTTGTTTTTGGCTGGAACGGTCTTAGGAATTTATTTTATGAAATTTAACACTTATGTTCATAGTATTATCGGGTAGAGAAGGGAATTTCATGATACGGCAAAAAAGATCAGAAAAAAAAATAACTAAAGAATACCTGAAAACCAAACTGAAAGGATCAACGATGGTTTTATGGATTATAATAGGTTTCTTTTTCGGAACTTCAATCGGAAGACTTGCATTTGGGCAAGAACAAAACGATATAATTCAATTGACATTTGTATATTCATCGGAAAAAGCTACATGGATCGGGGAAACACAAGGAGAATTCGAGGAATATTGGAATTCAAAAATGGAAAACAATCCCGATCTTAAACCGATATCCTTAGACTTTCAACCATATGGATCGGGGTCATCATTAATCGCCCTATTAAACGGAGAAATAAAACCGGTAATTTGGTCCCCGGCATCCAACATTTGGATACCCATGCTCAACACAAAATGGCAGGATATGACCAATCAAGAAGAAAAGATCATCACAAATTACAGCAGATGCATTTACTCACCTATTGTCTTGGCAACATGGGAGGAATTTAATGAAACCCATAATATAAGAGGAATCAATGATCTTCACGATTATATCGTGGAACATCCAGGTGAAATAAAAATGGCCCATACTGACCCAAGGTCTTCAAATTCAGGCTTCATGGCCACCATCATGATGGTAAGTTCCAAGCTTAATATGCCTCCCGACGAGATCAATATTTCAAACATTTCTCAATCAAGCCTTATTGATTGGATGGAAGAGATTGAGGGATCGGCAGTTCAATATGGTGAATCAACGGGGTTTTTGGGGCGATATATGAGAGATAATGGACCACAGGAATTGGGAGTTGCTTTTCTATATGAAAACTTGGTTAAAGATTACTCCCCCCAAGCAGAAAAGAATTTTGGGCAAAAATTGGTGTCAATCTATCCCGAGGAAGGTGCACTTTTCAGCGATCATCCCTTTTGTATTCTCAATTCAGATTGGGTTTCGGACGAGCAAAGGTACGTGGCAAAAGATTATATCGAATTTATTAGTCAGAAGAATATGATTGAAAAAGCAATACGTACAGGATTCCGCCCGATTAATAGCACCTTACTTGAGGATCCCGAGATATACAATACATATAATACTTCATTCAACCAAGAATATGGAGTTACTTCAAATCCAGAAATAATCAAAGAATTATTAGCCCCAGAGGACGGGAATGTTATTGCAAGAATACCTGATCTTTGGTTAATGACACGGGCAACCCGAACTTAAAAAAATGGAAATATTTTCATGAAGGATTTATAAATTGACACAAATAACAATAACATAATTAATGGAAATAGTTAATTAGGAAAGGCGGTAAATACATTGGCGGAAAAAAGCAAGCTCATAAATAATAATTCGGAAGATTTTTCAAAACCATTATTACTTCAAGTAGAAGAAGAACTTTCCAAAAAGAAATACAGGATTTTCTTAGAAATAATAACCATTGGGTTTTTTATAATCGTAATCGTTGCCCCCATCATAAATCTCTTCAGTAATGTCGTTGATAATACCGGAGAAATAAGGACACGATTATTCGAAGATACCCTAATGGGAGATTTAGGGTGGCAGCAAATTCAACAAGCCTTGTGGCAATCTTTTTCGGTGGCATTTATAGCCGTTGGAATTGATATCCTTATCGGTTTTCCGATTGCGGTCATATTGGCCCGTTCGGATTTCAAGGGTAAAAAATTTTTAAATCTTTTGGTAGATTTACCGATGGCGGTTCCCACCAGTGCTTTAGGTTTTTCGGTTATGATGTTTTGGGCGATATTTGATGTGTCGCCAGGAAAAACTTTGATAATATTTGTTCATATTGCATTTACTTTTCCTTATATAGTAAGAAATCTTAAGCTTTCTATAGAAAAAATCGACCCCTTATTAGAACAAGCCGCTAAAACTCTTTCGGCATCAAAATTAACAATATTTCGGACTATCTCATTTCCACTACTTAAGGAAGGATTAATTGCAGGTGCGATTTTATCTTTCACGCGATCGTTAGGTGAGACTGGGGCCACCACCATATGTGCGGGACTGGTGGAGACTGCTCCCATACTGGTGGTGGGTCTGAGAAAACAGCTTCAAATACCCTCTGCCTCCTTTTTATCAATGATTCTTATCTTAATTTCCGTTTCGCTTCTTATATTTATTAAATATATGGCTAATAGAAGCGCGGAACGAAAAGAATTTTGGAGGATCCATTATGATTGGGAAAAGTTCTTCTCAAAGAAAGTTTTTACCCGAGGATTGAAAATTCTGAGCATTATCCTAATGATTATTTTCGTGCTAGTTCCCTCCTTCTTCATCTTTTCCCAGCTTAATCTCCAAGAGGCAACATCCCAATTGACAGGCCCAGATAATAAATGGGCACACCTATGGACATCGGTCGTCAATTCATTTGAGGTAGGGATGTTAGTGGTTTTAGTCGATCTTCTCTTTGGAATTCCGTTTGCGTTTATTTTAGTTCGTGAAAATTGGGGAAAAATGAACAAAGTCCTTGATACATTCTTGGATATCCCCTTGACTATTCCAAGTGCCGCATTGGGATTCACCATTTTTCTTTTTTGGGGTCCAGCTGGTCTTAATTTAGCAACTACAGGTGTGCCAATGATCGTATTCGTGCATATGACTTTTACATTCCCTTATATTGTGAGACCTATCGCGGCAACCATAAGAAACGTTAATAAAGGACATGAGGATGCTAGCGCTATATTCGGTGCGGCACCCTTGACCACCTTTCGAAGAATAACATTACCAGCGATAAAAAATGGAATTATTGCCGGTATGATTGCCGCATTTACCCGAAGCTTGGGTGAAACGGGGGCAACTTTGATTGTCATGGGAGGGGATCGAACTGTTCCGGTTTTAATTGTGGATTGGGTTGAGGAAAATGTGTGGTCGGTGGCCGCATTAGCAAGCGTGATTGTGATTTGTTTGAGCGCAATATTATTATTATTATTAAGATGGGTCAGTCCAGAAAAGGATGTCCAATCAATTTAAAAAAAAAAGTAAATAATGCAAGAAAATGAGAGATTAAAATGCCAGAAATAGTATTAGAGAACCTAACAAAAACTTTTAACAATGGAAATATCGTAGCAGTGAATGATGTAAATCTCGTACTTCATGATAGAGATTATATTTTCATCTTAGGCCCCAGCGGGTGTGGAAAAACGACCCTTTTAAAGATGATTTCTGGGTTATTGTCCCCAACCGAAGGAAAAGTCTATATTGATAGCAAAGATGTCACCCAAGATCCACCGCAAACCCGGGGAATTGCGTTTATCTTCCAACATTTTGAGATATTTCCAATGAGTGTATGGGAGAATACCATTTATTCCCTTAAGGTTCGGGGATTTCCGGAGGAAAAAATAATAAAAGAGGGGGAAAGGGCACTGAGACTAACTGGTCTCGAGGATAGGGCCGATGAAGTCCCCATTGGATGGAGTAACGGAGATTTACAAAGGGTCGGACTGGCCAGGGCAATTTGTAGTGGGGCAAAAATTCTTATCATGGATGAACCTCTGGGATCACTCGATCCGAAAGTGAACCGTAGATTTCGGTGGGAATTAAGAAGAATTATTAAGGAAAGCGGATTAACCGCCATTCAAGTTACCCATGACCAAGAAGAGGCGATGAGCGTGGCCGATAGAATTATAGTTATGAGGGATGGACATTTGCTCCAGGAGGATCCTCAAGAGAAACTGTATAAACAGCCCAAATCCATTTTTGTTGGAAACTTTTTAGGAGGTTTGAATATTTTAGAAGGCTATATTTATCACATAGATCATATAAATGAATATACGGTTAAAGTACGTTTAGGCGGTGAAAAATATACCATAGAAGAACAAATGCAACATTTTAGTTTGGATGAAAATGTAGTATTAGCGTATCGTTATGAAAATGTATATTTATTTGATTTGAATTAAAAATATGAAAATAGACTGGAAAATTGGGAAGGAATAATATTAAGAAACGCCAAAGAGAAAAAGAAA
>CAZEPC010000371.1:0-4992 GCA_964513765.1 uncultured archaeon | reverse complement strand
AAACAGAAACAATCCCATTATTTTGCCCCGAGATAAATTATTGGATTTATCCCCGGCAATTACCACCGTAAATATAATAATTACAATGGAGGCAAATGTAAAGATGGCCACCCGAAAATCAAGCATAAGCCCTTGTGTTTGGGTATCTAAATTCATGGAGGGATAATCAGAAAAAATACTAATGAAGCCCGTCGCTGTGGCTGCCAAGATGGCGATTGGTTTTCTTCCTGCATTATCCATCAATATACCAATGGTTGGAAAAGAAATTAATGCTGTTATTGCCGCTATCCATAATTGAGTATTAAGATCCTCCGTTTTATCAATCACATTGTTCAAAAAGAATCCCAAGGCTATGGCGATAAGAAACATAAATGAGAGATAGGGCATTATCTTGGTTTTTTTTATGAAGCTAAATATAGATTTAAGAGAAAAAGTGAATTCTCCATCCTTGATTTTTGATTTTGGTGTTTTAAAACGCAATTCCCTGGTGACTCTATATTTTTGGGTAAATGCGATCAAAAGCCCATTTAATAATAACATAATAAGCCAATAGAACTGATATGTCGCCATGGTTGAGAGACCAATGATTAAAGGAAATACCGACAACATCATTAACAGCACCACGAAGGATATAAACCTACCCCGGTTTAATAAAGTAGTTTTATCTATGATATTGATGAAAAAGGAGATCACTAATATACACCCAGTAATGGCCAGGAATGTGGCAGAGATGAAGCTTACAAGGCGCAAGCCAGTATAGCCCATTAGCCCCATGCATATAATGGAGATTCCCGTGAGGAATTCAAAATAATATTTTTTTTGCATAAACCTGTCCACAAATATTCCCCCAAAGAAAATTGATAGACCCACAATTACATATAACCAAATCTGTTCATTCTGGGTGTATTGATAAATCTCCCAATTATTATTGGAATTAGACAGAGCAGTGACGAAAAAGGCGCCAATTCCCGCAACTATAAGCCCTTGAAAAATGATTTGCACGACATCATACCAATGGAATGTTAAGTCTCTTACAAAAATGTGCTTGAGTCCCTTAGTCAATTGGTGGCGGAGGGAGCCAGTTATGTTGTATACTTCATCTTTTATGGTCCCAGGTATATTCTTAACTTGGCCTACCCCATAATCTGAATCCTCATTCGTTGAGGATTGCTCAGTTACTTCAGTGTCCCTCTCGACAGGATTGCCATCCAATCCCCAATCATCAATCTCTTTGTCTTCAAAATCTCCCATTTCATATAATACATGATTTTGAATGCTTTTATTTTTATCTGATATTGGAAAGGAATGCCCCTATAAACAAACATCCTTGTATTTGGTGGTCAATTTCACTTTTAAATTTCTAAAACACCCTCTGATATTTCCAATTTTTGTAAAAGGGCAATAAAATAACCGCTCCCATGATTGGGTGAAGGATAAAATCTCAAAAGTTTTTGGATTTGATCATTTCTTTGGATCGACTTATATTTTATACCTGGTTCACCATATCTTTTGAAATTCTCTCCGATTGATTGAAGCTCATAATGGAGCTTTCGGACTGCATATTCCACAGTCCCCTCATTTTCTTCTTTCGGGATAGTGCATGTATTGTACATGAGAAAGCCATTTTTCTTTAATAAGGAGTCCACAATTTTCAATAAACGCCGCTGATTTTTATGATAATCCCTAAGTGATTTTTCATTTTCCTCGATGAAAAGTTTTGGACGTTGGCCCAACGCCGAACAAGGAGGATCGAACATTATAAAATCTGCCATATTTAGTAGTTCGGGTTCCGTGTCCTTAATATCAGCCAAATTAGTTGGATCGACTGTGATATTTTTTAACCCCAATCTGGTTATATCATTTTCCAAATGTCTCAATCTATTTGATGATCTGTCAATTGCCCTTATTTCAAACCACTTTTCACAATCAAATCTCTTTTTTGTTTTGAAATAAAGCCATTCGGTCAATGCGGTGGTTTTATGTCCGGGTGCAGCACATGTATCGTAGATAACCGGGTTATATTGTTCAATGGGTATATCCTCGGGCTTTTTGTCCAAAATCTTTTCGGAAAGAATTGCCATGGCAATATTGGGAGGGAGGTTTTGATCGCTTATATAACCATCATAATAGAGCGGGGTATCTCTATACTTAGGTATGAAATATTTGGGATTGTTATTAAGAATGAAAATCCCATGCTTTTTTTGAGAGATTTCTTTCGTCGATATTTTTACTATTCCATTCGCAATATGGAAATGTCTGCGGAATTTTCTGGGTAGGTCTTCCAATTCTATATTGCCCATCTCTCCGTCACTTTCGATATCTCGCCTAACTTTTTCTATTAAAAACTTATTATTGTTGAAGTCCAAATACACAGAGCATTTATCTTCTTCTTTAAGAGAGTTAGGGATTTTAGTCACGCCGGGCACAAATAAATCAGCACCGATTCTCACAGCTTCCGCAGCAAATTTATCACAATAAACCTTCTTTTTTCTTTCCGACAAATCTTGGCCAGAAGATACAGAGAATTGAACCATATTCTCCAAGGGACCATAAGATATCTTTTCTAAGATTTCTGCCTCATATTCCTTAGTTAGTTCCCGTTTAAATGTTTCAAGAGGAATTTTGGAAAGATTTACCCGTAAATAATATTCTTTTGCGGGGATTAATAGAGATTCCAAGATCTCTTCCAATTGCTGGGGATCGGATATTGTTTCTCCAATGTATTTTATTACAGATTTAGAGATCATTTCTTTTTTATCAATAATTTTTTCTTCCCCTCAACCCTCATCTTTTTCGAATTTGTCCAATATATTTGATTTATCCAAT
Organism: uncultured archaeon; assembly: GCA_964513765.1. GTDB lineage: Archaea > Asgardarchaeota > Lokiarchaeia > Sigyniarchaeales > Promethearchaeaceae > CAZEPC01. Next base: position 2,166 of record CAZEPC010000371.1, on the reverse strand, counting down.
GTATTCAATGTATCCAACTCATAGTTTTTTCAAGAATCTATAGGCATACTCGGTTCCCAACATGAGATTCCGTACCGAAACCCTCTCGTTTGGAGAATGAGAAAGTGCCAATAGATCATCATAGGAGAGATCTTCATCCTTTAGAATTAATGTGAAGCCATAACAAACTACACCCTTTGGTCTAAAATGCCGCATGTCGGTAGCTCCAACACCCACTAATGGAACCAAATTTGCCTTGGGGTACATATCTTTTAGTGTTTCCTTGACCAAGCTGTAATATGGGGTATCTAGAGGGGAGACTGTTGCCGGAACATATTGATTGACTATCTCAAATGATGTTTCCTCGGCTAATTTCTTTCCCATTAGTTTTTTAAGTTTATTCCAAATCATTTCTTTCGTCCTTCCCGGGAGGATTCTAATATCTAAAGTCGCCTCTGCGGTGGGAGAGATTACATTTTCCTTAAAACCGGCATTTATTATAGTAGGCGCCATTGTATCCTCGATTAAAGGAATAATAACCTTATCAAAATCCAGTCCTAATATCTTTTTTGCGAGTTTAACCAGCGGAACAATGATACTTTTTCTTTTGAGCAGAAATTTCACAATACCGGGTAAAGAAAGAGCATTTACCGTCTCATGATATGCATCTTGCATTTCGAGTTCTCTCTTTCTCTTTTTTATTTTGTTTAGGATTCTCATTAATTTATAAATTGCCAATTTTTCATAGGGATCTGGAGAAGATCCATGCCCAGAAACACCTTTTACCTTAATACATGTTTGGCATTTTCCTTTTTCGCCTCTTTGCAAAATAAAGTCATGGCCAATGGGTATTTTATATCCTCCCCCCTCTGTTAATAAAAAGTCTACTTTTACATCTTCCCAATGATTTTTAACCAACAATTCCATCCCTTCTTGGCCGCCTCGTTCCTCATCTGCCTCATAAATGAATTTTATATTTGCCTTAGGTCTCCAACCCTCCCGAATAAGCTTTTTAAGGGCCATCATATAGGCAGTACCCGTTTGTTTCATATCAAAAGTACCCCGACCCCAAATGAAATCATCATGGGCTTCGGATATTCTTTTAGCGGCAAATGGAGGATGATTCCATCGATCTTCATCTACGGGAACCACATCTAAATGGGATGAAAAGCCATATGTCGGATGATTTTTCGGGTCTGTACCATCCACGTAAATGATTAAGTTCCCCCGATTGGGTACGGTTTCTATTATTTTAGTCCGAATAAAATTACACTTTTCCTCAAGGATTTTCTTTTCCATAAATTGGGCAAGGGGCATTTCGTCCCCAGGAGGGTTCTGAGTATCAAATTTTATTGTATCTTGCAATAAGCCGATTGTTTCTTCCGTGAAGGAAGTTCCGCTTAAAAAGTCGGGTAATCTTTTTAGATTAGAATCCTTCTTATCGCTTTCCTTTTTATCAGAAGTCATAAGAAAAAAAATATAACCATCTTTTTAATGGTTTTCAAATATCAAGCGAAAGAGAAATATTTTCATCATTAGGATTTCTTAAGGATTTTTGTAAATGGATCGGGATTTCTTTTATTATATCATTTCTTCTAGGTAAATATGGATCTCAGAGAAATTACCGCGAGAGAAATAATGTCAACAAATCTTACTACCGTGAAACCGACTGAAAAACTCTCCACGGTCGAGGTTTTAATGATTAAAAATAACGTTGGAGGATTGCCCGTTGTTCTTGCCAGCAATAAGCTGGTAGGGATCATCACACATCGCGACATACAAATTTCAAAAAGTATTATCGGGGCAAAAGTCTATAAAGCCCAGGATTTAATGTCAAGTAATCCAGTTACCGCCACATTGGATTCAAAATTACCTGAAATCGTAAAAAAGATGTCCGGAAATGATATTGAAAGAATTCCCATAGTGGACGAAAGCGGGAGGCTTCAAGGGATCATTGTAACAAAGGACATCATCGAAAGTTTGGCTAATGCATTTGAAAGTTAAGCATCTCATCAACTTGAACTTTAGCAGATACCTACGATATTTTATATAAATTTGGTTGTTGCCCTACACGTATTCATTGAAATGGATTTTTTTAAAATATCCGGAAATATGGTACAATAGCACTATAGCAATATGTAACTGACATATTATGCGACAGAAAGGGCGATTCGCTTAGCATGAGCA
>CAZEPC010000370.1:0-5016 GCA_964513765.1 uncultured archaeon | reverse complement strand
CCCATCTAGAAATATTATATCGGGATCCCAAGCCAGCACTTGTTCCTTGTCCACAAAAGCATGATCGGCATCCAATTCATCGGCCACATTATCAGCATTCACGAGGTTAAATGGATCATATCCCGGTTTCGTGGATTCAATGCCGTGTGAACCTCTATGGGATACTCCCGCTACATAGACACTAGGACGAGAAACATTTTCAATATTCGATGTTCGTGAATTAAGATCCGCAAAAATATCTTCCAAATTGGTTTTAAATTCAGTAAATCGTTCGTAAGTACCCAACACTCGGGCGGTAATATTGAGTGCTTCCCATAAGAAATCTAGACTCTCATCAAGATCGCCGTAAATCAACCCAATTACGGGAACATTTAAGGAATCTTGCAAAGAATCTAAGTCGGATGCTTGTTCTTCGTTAGTAGTGATCACCACCTCGGGATTTACATCCACAATTAATTCCTTATCACCACCCCAAATAGGTCCGATTGAAGGAAGTTCCCTAATCTCCGGATGGGCAAGATTATAAGGACGCATATCCAACTCGGGATCCACTTCCTCATCCCTCTCAATGTTTTCGACTCCGACTACTTTATCGGTTCCATTCATATATATAACCAGTCTGAGCGCACCTGCCCCGGTGGTGACTATACGACTTACCTCGGAGGTAATCTCGACATCCCTTCCAAACATATCGGTAATCGTTCTTGTATTCGAAGAGCAAGGACTTTTTCTGTTTGATTTGGAATCTACACCATCTTGATATCTTTTAAATTCATTTAAACTAGATTCCCCACTTTTATCTTGCCCGTTAGAAGTAAAAATGACCCCTCTACTATTAAATCCAACCAAGATAAAAAGAAATATCGCTAATTTCAGCTGTTTTTTCATCTTTTTTCCCCGAATAATACTAATTCTGAAAATCGTGATACTTAGTAATACTGATTTTAAAGAAAGTATTATTTTATAAAAATTTGATCTAATTACTTTAAAAGAACTTTAAATCGAAAATAGCTTATATATTGTGTGGTTGTCTTACATCTTTTTTGGAACGAACGTTCCCATAATTTCATTCTCTGGGGTGAGTCCAAACACCTACTTTTACACGCGATAAAAAATTTAGCAACCACTACCTTAGGGGACAACCATGAATTAGAATCAAGAAACTATCCTTCTCATCCCTATTCAGTTCCCAGCAAAAAGCTGGAAGGAATTATGGAGAAAATGATCTCTAAGTATCGAACCTTACGGAGATTTAGAATCGAGCCCATAGAGATCTTATGTCCCCTCCCTTCTTTCATGAAAGAAAAAGGAAGGGACGGAAAGAGGAAAAGAAAAAAACAAAGCATGGAACGGAAATTTCCTCTTCCCTCATCAAAATTGGAACAAATTATGAATAAAAAATCCCAAATCCAGTGGGATACGAAAAAAAGATCTTTTTCATTTGAAAATAGAAACATCAAGGCTTTTTTCTCTAACGCAAAAAAGAGTAAATCACGGAAATATGCAGGGTTCAAAATTAAAGCCCTTGAAATACCCTTGGTTTTAATGGTAAAGTTCATCCTTCACGATACAAAGGTGAGCAACGAAAAACAAATATTAACCAATAACAAAGAATACTCTTGGGGATCCACATTCACTTTTTGGAAAGAGGTCAGCATGTTCGGGTTCTCTCTTCTCCTCAAAAATCGATATATTCCCAATATTAAAAAAGTACATCACACCCTTGAATCAAATATCGCACCCAAAACCGAATTTTTAGTCCATTGGAAGGTGAGTCTATCCACTTTTTCCAAACAGAATTTGTATACCTTGCTCACCAAGATTCCCCCTATATCCTTGGTTCAGACTGGCCATATTGGGAAGGAAAACACGGATGAAGGGCAGAAACACATAAAAGAGTTACAAGATAGCGAAAAAGGCAATAAAAATTTAACATCCCGTCAAGATCTCAAAAATGCCTCACAGCTGAGGATGAAAGAACCCGAAATTATGGTAAAAAGATTTCTGAATGAGTTGGTGGATACATATATTCGAGATTTATTCAATTCCGTTAATTCTCCCACTTCAAAAAAGTTCGTTATAGATAAAATGTGCATGATTAAAAAAAATCAACGGGATTTCAAACAACAGAAACTCTTAGAGCTTATGGCAAAAGCCCTTTTCTCACCACAAAAAAAACTTATTCTAGCCCGTTCGGACATAGCTCACAAATATCAGAAATATCTTGCATTAACAAATCCAAACAAGGATTTGAATGTGGATAAACCGTTTTATACTTGTTTAAAGATTATTGCCCCAAAAGAAAATAAGAAAGAAGAAAAAAAAAAGCAACTGACAAACCCCTTTGGATCAGAACTTGAAACAAAACAACTATTTCCCGATGGGACGAACGAGGAAAACGGAGAGAAACAATGGAAAATTAAGCTATACCTCCAATCCAAACAAGATCTTTCGGCAATTATTTCGGCGGAAAAGATTTGGAGAGGGGAGGAAGAAGCAAAGAACTTTTCGGCTTTAACCATTGATAATTTACAGGCCCATATGTTAGAGGATTTGAAAGAGATTAAGGACCAATATACATGCATTGAAAATATATTAGAAAAACCACAACCGATAATTTCCGAGGTATCTGTCGAGGAAATATATCTTTTAATAAAAAATACAGAAAAACTCAGAGAATTTCAAAACATAAAGATTATCGTCCCCTCAAAAATAAAAAAGGCACCGTCTAAAATAGGAATGGCCCTCCACATCAATATGGGAAAAAATGGCAGAAAAGACCGCCGATCGGCCAGGAAAGATAAAAATAGGCGGAAGGATTTTACGGAGAAGATCGACAAGTCATCAATGGGAAATCTGGGAGTAAATAGCATCGTTGAATATGATTGGCGAATTGCCTTGGGGGATTATGAACTCTCAGAAAAAGAATTTAAAAAACTTTCCCAGCTAAAAGTACCCCTTATGAACATTCAAGGCAACTGGTTTGAGCTTTCCCCCGAGGATCTTATGAAAGTTCAACAATTATTTGAAGAAGAAACCCCCGGAACCCAAAAAAAGAAGGAACCAAAAAAGAACAAAACAGAGATCGAAGCATTACATGAAATGAAAGAAATGAAACTCAATGAATTGACCAGATCTTTTACCAAAAGCAGACCACTCGGAGATGTGCTCAGAATGGGAGTTAAAGAACAAGAAAATGTGGCAGAACTACCCATTCTTAAAATTGAAGGAGATAAAGAATTTAATCAGTTTATGGATGGAATGAGGCATCCAGAAAAAATAAAAAAGCTGGAAAAAATCCCCCATTTCCACGGAAAGCTGAGACCATACCAAAGAAAAGGGGTAAATTGGCTCAATTTTATGAGAAGATATGGTTTAGGAGCGTGTCTAGCAGACGATATGGGATTAGGAAAAACCATCCAAATAATTGCACTCTTTCTTCACGAGAAATTCAACCTCTCCTCCCAGAAAGAAACACTCAAAGCATTGGTAATATGTCCATTATCGGTTTTGGGCAATTGGAAACGGGAAATCAATAGGTTTGCACCCGATCTTAAGGTATTCATTCACCATGAAAACAACCGCCTTGAAGAAGGGGATCTTCACAACATCAGGAATTTAAAGCAGGATGTAGTATTAACCACCTACGGATTGGCACTCGGAGATAAACATCTCTTTCAAATACCACGGTGGAATTCGGTAATTTTAGATGAATCGCAAAACATAAAGAATCACCAAGCAAAAACTACACGGGCGGTAAAAAAGATCAAAGCCGGGCACAAGCTAGCACTCACAGGTACCCCGATTGAAAATAGGTTATCGGAATTATGGTCTTTAATGGACTTTTTGAACCCCGGCCTTCTGGGACGAATCACCGAGTTTAAGAGAAAATTCATTAAACCAATTGAAAGAGAGCATGATAAAACCAGGGCAGCAAAATTAAAACGGCTCATTCAACCATTCATCCTCCGAAGGCTTAAAACAGATAAGAAGATCATCAAGGATCTTCCAGAAAAGATGGAAATGGATGTATATTGCAATTTGACAAGAGAACAAGCAACCCTCTATGACGCCACCGTGAATGATATGATCCAAAAAATAGAGGAGGAAGACGGTATAAAGAGAAGAGGTTTGATCTTATCGACGATTACCAAGCTAAAACAGATTTGTAATCACCCCGCCCAATTTTTACATAGCAATAAGAAACTGAAAAATCGATCGGGAAAATTAATGCGATTGGGCGAGATGGTATCGGAAGCCATCTCAGAGGGAGACAAAGTACTTATATTCTCCCAGTTTAAGGAAATGGGAAAGATTATCAAGCGATATTTGGGCAGAATGTTCCAGGTCAAAATTCCTTTCCTACATGGAGGAGTCCCGCAAAAAAAGAGAGATAAAATGGTTCAGACCTTCCAATCAAAATCAATGGAACATCCAATCTTTGTGGTATCCCTAAAGGCGGGAGGGACAGGCCTCAACCTTACAGCCGCAAACAATGTATTTCATTACGATCGATGGTGGAATCCCGCCGTGGAAAACCAAGCAACCGACCGGGCATATCGGATTGGACAAACCAAAAATGTGAATGTATATAAATTTACATGCATGGGAACGATTGAGGAAAAAATCATGGAAACCATCGAAAAGAAAAGGAAACTGGCAGACCAAATAATAGGGAGCGGCGAAGGTTGGATAACAGAGCTTTCCACCGAAGAACTCAAATCCTTAATGAAATTAAATGTTGAGGAAGCCATACTTTAGAACAAGAGCCGAGAAAACATAACAATATCATATAAAGTGGAAGGGAGATCAAAGATGGACCGAAAAAAACGACCAAATGATCGAGAAATTAACGGAGAGGATAGTTTAGACACCTCTGAAAAGGCAAAACGGCCCCCTCAATCGGACATATCACAAAAAACACTAATCCGTGACCAATCAATGGAAGCAGATAACCCAGATCATTCGGAAGGCAAAGAAAATTTGGAAGGCAAAGAAAGTTCGGAAAAGTTAGAG
>CAZEPC010000369.1:0-5038 GCA_964513765.1 uncultured archaeon | reverse complement strand
ACAGACGCATAAGGAAACGTGTTCCTATTCCAATAAAAACCTAATTTACTTTTATACACACAAAAATACTTCCATTTCCTATATAAACAAAGCTTATTTTTAGCTATTTATTACTCGAAAGCAATATAGAAATACAAATAGGAATTTAGAACGATGAAAAACATTTTAATATTCGAAGCCCATGCAGATGATTGCGTAATAGGTATGGGTGGTACGGTACAGAAACTCAAGGAAGAAGGATATAAAATCATCTTAATCACATTCACAAAGGGGGAAACTGCATATAGCTCCGTTGATATGAAAGATAAGATCGCAGAAATCAGGCGAAAAGAGAATAAAAAAGCCCTTCAATGGATTGGAGTGGATACACATATTGTTTGGGATTATAAATGCCAAGGAGTAGAGAATACGCGATCCCTTCATCAGAAATGTATTGAAATGATCCGAAAATATAAACCAGAAAAAATATTCACACATTCGCCCTATGATAAACACAGGGACCATAAAGCCATCTCTTCAACCGTCACTGAGGCTTGGTGGAAAGCGACCGAAGGAGTACTCGCAGATAAAGGAGACCCTTTTCGGGCGAAAGAATTGTATTATTTTGAAACGACCGAGCTCTTTACTCATCCCGATTATATCATTGAAATTGATCCCTATTACGAGAATAAGGTTAAAGCATTGAAAGAATTTAAGTCCCAGTTTGATGTAATGAAAGGATTTATTAATTACCTTGAGGGGATGGCAAAGACCAGATCATTGTATATCAACGGAAATTACGGAGAAGCATTCCTCAAATCCGATTTTCTTCCCTTCTCCGAATTTTAATTTTCTCCTTCCCATTGATTAATTTCGAATTTTAAATAATCCTCTAGAGATTGAATATAGAATAAAATGGAACTAAATGAAAATCTCGATAAAACATTTGAAGAAACAAAAAATACGCTTGAGGAATCCTTTTCCTTATTTGTTGCAAAAAAGGATGAGCGAGAATCAAAAATGAAGAGCAAATATCTGAGTTTTTGGGTTTTTTCCATTAATGGGCCAGTTCTTTTCTCATCTTCCCACGAAATATCAATTAACCCAGATCTCATAGGGGGGTTTTTCTCCGCGATTCGAGCGTTTAGCTTTGAGATTCTTAACAATGAGATCTCCTATATTGCTATTGGAGGAGAGAACCTCATCTTTTACACTGAACCAGAAAAGAGATATTATATTGTAGGATGTATTGACAATAAAATTCGTGTAGATTATGCAAAAAGGAGATTGAAACAGATTTTTTGCTTTTTTGACTCATTGTATGGAAAATACTTTAAAAATCATAATAAAGTCAATATAAAGAGATTCAAAAATTTTAAAGCTATAATTGAGCATTATGAGTTGGATTATTTCAAAAGTATAGAAAGGAGAAATGAAAAGAATTAAATAATTTTAGAGGAGAATAAAAATAAAAAGCTTAAGATTATTTACTAGATATAGCAAAAAAACATATTTTTAATAAAATATGAATTCTCCGTGATAATATGAGCGAAATCAAACTTGATAGGGATTTACAGATCGATCTTCACAGAATGTTGGAGACTTTAGAAAGTTCCACAGATTTAGAGGGAACCGCATTAGTCACAAAAACGGGATTACGAATTGCCAGTAGCACACATGCAGGTACAGATGTGGATCAGCATTCTGCATCCCCCGCAGCAATTATTTCGCTTTCCCAAAAGGTAGCTGAGGGTTTAAAATATGGGAATCTCTCTCAAGTAGTAGTCCAAGGAGAAGAAGGCTATACAATTATCACCACCAAGTTGGAGAGTCAATTTATGCTACTTTCCCACTCAAGAAAAGGAGCAAAATTGGGATATTATTTCCATCGGCTGGCAAAGGCTTTTGAGAGACTCATTGTACTTTTGCAAGATATTGAAATTGGTGAGGCAACCTATTAAATTCACCAAACAAACCATAATTTCAAAAAACTTACCCGTCATTTATATGAAGTATTGGGTTTAATTTCAAATTCTCTGATTATTCTAAGGATAATTTCATCCCCCTTTTTAATCTGATTTCTTTTTTCTTCTGGGAGATCTTCGGAAACTTCGACTTCTACTTTACCTCCTTGTCCAAAACTCCCCTTAATCATACCAAAGGGCGGTTCTGCTCTTAAGCCCTCTATTGCTTTTCCACCCTTTTTAGATTCAACCAAAGATTCTGCTATAACCGAATTTTGGGTGTAGGTAGGATTTTGAACCCTCCCGGTTTTTTCCCGAACTTTGTGCAATTTAAGAGGAGGATCTTGAAATTTAAGAATTGTCCCAACCCCCATAATCCGAAGGGAACTGGGATCCAAATCAAGCCTAGACAAAAGGAGCTTGTCTTGACGCTTAAAATACTCAAATTCCTCCAACCATAAATAAGCATGGTATGTTTTCACATCCTTTTTTGGAGAATACTTTACCTTATATTGCTTACCTTGAACATCTATAAGAGTATAGGGAAAGATTCTGGCATTTATATCCCTCATATAATGATTAATTGTTATCTGCTGACCAAATTTACAAAGCGGTTTAAAATGGGGGTCCTCGTGGATTTCAACCTCCAGAATTTGTGATTTTGTAAACGCATCCTTATGATCGGTGAGGAGGCTTCCTCTGTGAATATCGGCTTTTTTAAGCTTACTCACGGCGATGCCGCATCTGTCCCCAGCTTTTGCACCCTCAACGGATTTTTTTGCTTTTTGGATTGATTTAATTTGTCCCTCGATATTTTGGGGTAAGAGTCGCACAACATCCCCCTTCTGAACCCTCCCTGAAAGTACAGTTCCGGTAAATATCGTACCAAACCCTTTTTTAACAAAATGATGATCTATGAGATAGTTAAATTCTTTATCAACATCTCTTTGGGGCGGATGAGAAACAATATATTCCAATAAATTCTGCCTCACTAATTCAAAACCTTTATCTTCTTTTGCGGAAACCGAAAATATCTCATAATTATTTTCAAAAGAAGTCCCTTTTATCACTCTCTGCAATTCTTTTTTAGTTTTTTCCACTTGCATAGGAGAAGCAATGTCAATTTTATTTATAAGAATGAAAAGATAGGGAATATCAAGAGAATTTAAAATTATCAAATGCTCTCCCGTTTGAACTTGAACACCTTTCGTTGCATCCACTACTAACACCCCCAGATCAATGATATTCGCACAGCTGATGACACTCTGAATGAGATCGGAGTGTCCTGGAGCATCTACAATAGTCACCAAATGGTTTTTCAAGCGAAAGAATGTAAATCCCATATCAATTGTTATTCCCCGTCTTTTTGCTTGATCATGCTTGTCCAAACCTGCCGTTGATATTACTTCAGTAAGACGGGATGCAACCATGGTTTTTCCAGCATCGATATGGCCCATCAAGCCAATATGAAAGGTCTTTTCTGATTTCTCTATCGGTTTTTTCTCTATCTCTTTCATTTTAAAATCACTTTGCTTTCCAATGAATTTCAGCTAAATTTCCCTATTAAATGTTAATCCAAAGAAAATAAAATATTTTAAGAATTGCTTACATGGAAATAATAGAGAATAGAGAAAAAAAACCTACGAGGATTTCCTCCTAAACTCAAATAAAAAACTCACTTGAAGGTGAAAAACTCATGGCATCAGACAATTATAAAGAAATTAATTGCCCATTTTGCGGTCGTCTTGTACGAAGTACAGATAAATTTTGTTTATTTTGCGGAAAACCCTTGAAAGAGGGATCTCAACGCAAGAAAAAAGAGAAAAAGGCAGAAAAACAAATTAAGAAAGATAAAAAGAAAGCAAAAAGGGAAATAAAAGAAGGAAAGGAAGAAAAAGGAGAAAATGAAGATAATAAGGGAGATAAAATGGGATTTTTTGGATATAAACCTTCTGGGGATAAAATCAAGCAAAATGAGGAGTTAAAGCCATTTCTTGTGTCGGACAACGAAAAAATAGATACCCAAAAATCTGAATCTGCCAAAAAAGAAGGGGAAAAAGAAAAAGAAAGTTCCGAAAAAAAGAAAGAGAGAGAAAAAGAAAAAGAAGAAAAAGAAGAAGAAATCCCGGATCACATAAAAGAACAATTAGAAACCAAAATGGAACTGGCCCTTTTAGATGAGAAAAAACAGAAATTAAAAAAGAAACTTAATCAACTCACCAACAGTTTAGACAAAGATAAATATGATTGGGATGAGGAGTATAAAAAAAACATCAATATCAAATTAGAAGCCTTTAAAAAGATTAAACAGGAACTCTTGGATGAAGAAAACCAGCTACGGGAAAAGCTCGGAGGAGTTTTTAGGGTTGATGAATTAAAAGAAGAAATCGCCCTAAAGAGAGAACAATTGGTGGAGCTGAAACGATCGTATAAGAGAAGAAAAATCAAAAAACAAGTCTATAAACAGCTAAAGCAAGAATATGTGGAAGAGTTTGAATCTGCGGAGGAGGAGTTAGAAAACCTGCAAAAACAACTCATTCGATGGCTCAGTAAAGAAAAAGCCAAGAAAAATCGGACACAATCCCAAATAAATCTTATAGAAGGGAGGTACAAATCCAAGGAATTAGATAAAGAGAAATTTAAAGAAAAGAAAGCGGAACTGGAGAAGCAGATCAAAAAACAAGATCATAGAATATCTATATTAAACAATTATACCAAAGAAGAAAAACGTAAATGGTTTTAACGAAATACGAAAGAAGTCCCGTAGATAATCTAATCAAGAGAAAAAATCAAATTAGGACATTTGAGAAAGAAATGAAGGAATCAGTTCAGTTTGATTGCTGGTTAAGCCTACGGTCAATAAAGTTAAAACCGCTAAGATTGTTATGATTGTAATTACTACTTTTCGCACTTTTAATCATCTTTGATAAGTTTATTTGATTTAAAAAAATTTTCAATTAGGACATTTGGAAGAAAGTGGTTAGATTGAACATAAAAAATTACGGCGCTTCTCCGTAATCCCGCATTCTTTTATATTTTTCTTCCTTTTTTAAAAATAATAAGTGTTTTTAGAAAGTCAGTTAGGCTATCAAGGT
>CAZEPC010000368.1:0-5078 GCA_964513765.1 uncultured archaeon | reverse complement strand
ATAAACCTCTTGGATGAGGAAAAGCAACCCAAAAATAAAAGTTATGGCAACAAGTAATGCGATATTATCTCCCAAACCCACACTCATAGTTACAAATTCACTAATTTAGCTTAATAATGTAAGCATTATTTTCTATAGAATGGGGAAGAGGAAACTTTACTATTTATTAAAACAGATTAAAAATCCATAAATAGAAGATACCTAAGACAATATGCAGAAGAGCAAAGGCCCCGCCCACCAAAGTGAGCCTCTTATAGGTGAAATCCTTCACCTTATGAAATTTGGCCAATTCCAAAGTCATCATATCACAAGCTGCCCCTTGAGGCAGAAAGTTTCCACCTAAATTTATTCCAAGAGTAAATGCGATGAAAAACAAGTTGCTGGAATTGGGATGCATTATTGTTGTATCCATTATAATAGGGAGAAACAAAATTGTTATCGGAGCGTCATCCAAAAAGCCTGATAATAAGCTTGTAATCCAAATTAATTCAATTGCGATGAGGAAAGGATTATGATTTGCCCATCGCTCGACTAAATTCTCAATTAAGCCGGTGAGCCCCGCCAATTCCATAAAATAAACGGTGATAAATAACATAATGAAAAAATAAATCAACTTAGGATTAATCTTATTTAGATAAAAAGTGAGACTGTATTTTTTTTCACCCTCTTCATTCACTTGGGGATTCAAAAAAATAAAAAGGAGCAATCCAATAATACCTGAAATCACGATTTGGGTGATTAACACTAGAACAAATGTAAATAAAATCAATCCAATGATATTTTTCTTGTAGTCCTTTTTATTTATCTTTATATCAAACAGATTATCTGAAAGAATTTGCTGGTATTCCTCCATGCTTATTCCTTCTGGAGGATCTGCGACAATCTCTTTTTCAACCATTTTATGATAATTTTCCAAATCTTGGAGGGGCAGCTTTTCCAACATTTGCACCCTTTCAATGGTTTCTTCTGTGGTTTCGGTGGGATGAGAGGAAAAATATCTGCTCTTCCTTGAATAAATTTTATAGACATAGTAATTGCGAATTGCCTTTCTTAAGATGAATTTATCCAAGAGAAATAGCGTGATTAATGTAGTAAAAATGAAATAAACACCCAAGTTTACTAGATGCCAGTGGAGGGAGAGTTTAAAGTAGTTCGCAATGATTACATTCTCCGCCGATCCGAAAGGAGTTAATGTACTGGCCAAGTTAATACAAATAGTAATCCCAAAAAGATAAGGGGAGGCATCGATTTCCATTTTTCGGCATGTCTGAATCATGATGGGTACAAATATCATTGCCACACTTAAATCCTCAATTATAGTCGCAATTAATGTAGATGAAATGCAAATAACCCAAAACATTAAGCGGGGCTTGTCATGGAACTTATTGACTATTTTAATGGCAATGACTTGGAAGATTCTATTTTCATTTAATATCTCCACTATACAGAACAAGCAAAAAAGAAACACAACAACTTCCCAATCGACGGCTAATATAATGCCTCTTGTTTGTTCCTCTGATACGTCAATTAATAAAAAAGTAGAGATTCCGATGATGAAAACAAAAAGTAATACATATGTAAGGTAATCCATCCCTTCCTTAAATAAACTAAGTAAAATTCCCGTAAAACATATTCCAATAATTATTTGTAGAATTAATAAGAGATTAGCCATAAATCTACCCCAGTTTATTAAAGAAATTCAAATTAACGATATGATTGTTATGAAAATATTAAAGGAAAAACAGAGGGACTCTCTGCTCTTCTAAATCATGATCTAGCTTAGGCGTTTTTATCTTATAAAAAGCTCTTGAAGAGAACTTTTCATGGAAGAGAGGTCAAATTCACGGAGACATATTAAACAAATACATGAACACATGAGTGGATTTGAATGATCATGATAAATTGACATCCGAGATTCATTAAGAAAGACATTTTTATTAGGCATAAAGAGCCCCTAATATTTTTCTTCCCAATTTTATATGAAAAATGCTAAAATATAAAGCTGATTGGTGAGAAGTATCTTAAATCAAAGTAAAAACCCATAAATATAAAAGACCTAAGAGAATATGGAGAAGCGCGAAACTGCCTCCCACAAGAGTAAGCCGTTTATAGGTGAAATTTTTCACTTTGTGAAATTTGCCCAATTCTAAGGTCATCATATCGCAAGCCGAACCTTGGGGAAGGAAATTTCCCCCCAAATTTATTCCAAGGGTAAATGCAATTAGAAACAGAATTCCTGAATTAGGATGCATTAATGTTATATCCATAATAATTGGAAGAAATAAAATCGTAATAGGAGCATTATCTAAAAACCCAGAGGATATACTGACAATGAAGAGTAATTCGATAGCTATTAGAAATGGATTATGATTAGCCCATCTTTCCACTAAGTTTTCAATTAAAATGGTTAAACCAGCTAATTCCATAAAATATACAGTAATAAAAAGCATAATGAAAAAGTAAATCAGTTTTGGGTTGATCTTATTCAAGTAGTATGTCAAGCTGTAATTTTTATCCCCCTCCTCATTCACTTTGGGGTTTAAAAAGACAAAGATAAGTAATCCTATAATACCAGATAACACAATTTTTGGCATCAAAATTAATATTGAGGTAAATATTACTAATCCTACAATATTTTTTATATAGTTCTTTTTATCAATTTTAATATTAAATAAATTATCAGAGACAATCTCCTGATATTCATCAATACTTATACCCTCTGGTGGATCACTTGATATTTCTTTCTCCACCATCTCGTGATAATTTTTCAAATCTTGGAGGGGAAGCTCTTCCAGCATTTGCACCCTTTCAATAGTTTCTTCTGTTGATTCCTCAGGATGAGATGAAAAATACCTGCTTTTCCTCGAATAGATTTTATACACGTAATAATTATGGATGGCTTTTTTCAAGATGAACTTATCCAATAAAAATAAAGTGATGAGAGTGGTCAATAGAAAATAAATTCCTAGATAAGAGAGATACCATCCCAAGGAAAGATCAAAATAACTGGCAATAATTACGTTCTCAGCCGATCCGAAAGGAGTTAATGTACTGGCTAAATTAATACAAATGGTAATTCCAAAAAGATAGGGGGAGGCATCGATTTCCATTTTTCGGCATGTCTGAATCATGATGGGTACAAATATCATTGCCACACTTAAATCCTCAATTATAGTCGCAATTAATGTAGATGAAATGCAAATAACCCAAAACATTAAGCGGGGCTTGTCATGGAACTTATTGACTATTTTAATGGCAATGACTTGGAAGATTCTTTTTTCATTTAGAATTTCTACAATGCAAAAGAGACAGAATAAGAATACAATTACTTCCCAGTCCACAGCTAAAACAATATCCTTAGTTTGTTCCTCTGAGACATCAATTAGTAAATAGGTAGAAAAGCCGATTATAAATACAAAAAGCAGTACATATGTGAGATAATCCATCCCTTCCTTAAATAAGCTTAATAAAATACCAGTGAAACATATCCCAATAATAATCTGTAAAATCAATAACTCATCTGCCATATTTTTTTTTATACTCCTATCTTTTTGTTTGGGTATAACATTTTAATAAAAGAACCGATCTGTGGAAAGAAAAAGGGAGTGCTCTCACTTTGGACAAATCCAAATACCACTATAAACCTTAAGGATTCTTTCTTAAACTAGCATTTTGTCGGACATTTCATTAATTCGCTGAAGGAGAATGGGTCTAATCATAAATAATTTGATGAATCTTTACAAATTGAGAGACCAGATGAGTGTTGAAAACATTCTTTTTAGAGGCATTGGATCTCCAAATACTTTCTTCCCACATTATTATGAACAATTCGAAAATATAAAAGTAATTAAATGGCATAAAAACCACATTTTCTTTATTATACGAAGATAATTAAGAAGTGTTGCATAATTTTCAAGTGATTACTTTACTTTTTATATAAAAACCGGTAAAATAAGTGATATATAATGTCTGAAGACGTAAAAGATGCTCCTCGATTCCAGATTAGATTTCATGGAAGAGGAGGCCAAGGAGCAGTAACTGCAGCCCAAATATGTGCAATTGCTTTTAAGGGGCCAGGAACTGCATTTCCAAGGTTCGGCGCGGAACGAATGGGTGCTCCAGTAGCTTCATTCGTGAAGATCTCAAAAGACTACACTAAAGTTAGAACAAATGAGCAGGTATATTCACCACAATATGTATGTGTGTTGGATGATACGCTTCTAAACGATGTCGATTGTACTGCTGGAATGGTACCCGGCGGATATTTAGTGCTAAACACCAAAAAATCCCTTGAAGAAATTCAAGAGATAATTGGAAAAAATGACCCCCCAGAAATAAACATTGCAATCATTGATGCAACTGAAATTGCATTGGAATATTTAGGGAGAAACATTACAAATACTATAATTTTGGGGGCACTTCTTAAAGTTGCACCGCAAATATTCTCGATGGAACAATTGAAAGATGCAATCGCCAAACAATTTAGAGCAAGCATTGCTCAGAAAAACATGGATGCAATTGCAGTCACCCCAGAAAAAACCAATGTTCATAATTTGACCGATAAAGAGCTTGAATTTGACAAGGATTATAAGGAGGATTGGAGCCATATCGGAATGGGAAAACAAGGTGCAGAAGAGTTAGACAAAGCTGGTGTATGGTACACCGAAGATATTGATGGTGGATCCAAGAATGTTAATACAGGATCTTGGGGTGTATCTGTCGCAGTTTGGGATGAAGAAAAATGTATCCAATGCAGCCAATGCTGGCCAATGTGTCCAGATTTTGCAATTAAACGCGCGAAAGACGACGATAGATGGAAGGTCATCGGAATAGATGAATTCCATTGTAAAGGATGTGGAATTTGTACTGAAATTTGCCCAAAAGAGGCATTAACATTAAAGAAAAAGAAATAAGAGTATAAGGAGGAAAAAATATATGTCAGTAGAACCAATGAATCCCTTTTTCAAAGAGATAAAAGAGCCTATACAATTAACCATGACTGGAAACTATGCGGTTGCGGGTGGAGTATCTCAAACAGACCCTGATGTGGTTTGTGCATTTCCAATTACTCCCCAAAC
>CAZEPC010000367.1:0-5083 GCA_964513765.1 uncultured archaeon | reverse complement strand
ATATTCGATCTCATAAAAGATCCTAATGAAACCGACAATCTTTGGAACAATGAAGCATATAAAAACTTAAAACAAAAGATGATGCTCCAATTTTTATGGGCACAGATGCAAAAAGAAGTAACGCCTATGCCCAGGATTGCAGCGGCATAAATCATTCTCATTTTTTTATTACAATACCATAAACTAGGTTAAATCAAAAAAAGGATTTAAGAAAATGGCAGATAAACCTAATATTTTACTTATCACAACGGACCAGCAGCACATTACTACACTAGGGGTAAATAACAATAAAATAAACACGCCAAATTTAGATAAATTGGCTCAACGGGGCACCGTATTTAAAAGAACATACTGCCCGAATCCAACCTGTACCCCTACCCGGGCATCTTTAATTACCGGAAATTATGCAAGTCAGCATGGGGCATGGTCTCTCGGAACGAAGTTGCTAAATGATTATCCCACGCTTGGGGAGGAATTCCAAAAAGGCGGGTATAGAACCGCATTAATCGGGAAAGCACATTTTGAACCCCTCGAATCGACCGAGGAATTCAGTTCGTTGGAATCCTATCCCACCCTCCAAGATTTTGAGTTTTGGCGAAACTATGAGGGACCCTATTACGGTTTTGAGGACTTTGAATTGGCCCGGAATCACACCTATGAGGCTCATGTAGGAGAACATTATGCATTATGGTTGGAGGAAAAAGGGTGCGAGAATTGGAGAGATTATTTCGTTAAACCAACTGGAAATATGTCAAAGAAAGTGTACCTCTCCTCGGATCCCGAGTGGCAAATACCAGAAGAATACCATTATGATGCATGGATTTCCGAACGAACCAATCAGAAATTGGAGGAATACCATAAAAATGGGGATAACTTCTTTTTGTGGGCCAGCTTTTTGGATCCTCACTCACCGTGCGTTCTTCCGGAGCCGTGGGCATCCATGTACGATCCCGAGGATATGGAAATACCCGATAAAAATGAAAGAGAACATGATAACAACCCCCCATATTTCAAGTATGTCCAAAGCGGGAAAGAAAAGGGGAAAATATTTAAAAACATCATGAACGGGATTAAGACTATCTTTAGATCCCCAAAACTCAGAAAATACTACAAGGATTTTAAAAAACACGGGCAAAAAAGACAGTTTTTACACGGGATGCACCCCCAATATTATAATAAGAAAAAATTAAAGAAAAAACTGGCCGCATATTACGGAATGGTTTCACTACTGGATAAATATGTGGGGAAAATCATAGATAAATTGGAAGAACTGGATATTCTTGAAGAAACAATCATCGTATTTACCACCGATCATGGAGACTTTTTCGGGCAGCACGGGTTGATTACAAAAGGGCCCTTCAACTACGAAGATTTACTCAATATCCCATTTATCATCAGTTATCCAAAAGCAATTCCGAAACAAAAGATATCGGATGCGCTGATATCACTTATCGATTTACCGCCGACCTTTTTGGATTATGCAAATCTTCCAATCCCTGAGTATATGACGGGTATAAATCAGAGGAAAGTGTTTGAGGGAAGAAAGAAGGCAGAAAGAGATCATATCTTATGTGAAATGCACCATTCCCCAGAAATGGTTAACATGAAATCGTATGTGAACCAGAGGTATAAGATAACCGTGCATAACAATCAAACCTACGGAGAGTTGTACGATTTAGAAAAGGATCCGGAGGAGCATCATAATGTTTGGGACGATCCTGAATATCAGGAAATAAAAAACCAGCTTCTCGAGGATTTTATGAGAGCCGAGTTAGAGAAAGATTACCGGTACTTGAGAAACGAGCCCTAAAAGCAAATCCTACGAAATGAAAAAGTATTCTTATAAACGACTTAAAAAAAAAGGAATATGAATCAGAACCCCTAAGATTTCGTCCTATAATCACGCTGATCGGTTTCATGGGGCACCACATCGGATGTGGCCATGTACCACCGCAACATTTTTTCTTTTAATTCTATGATTTTATTTTGAAAGGCGGGATTCTCAATTTCATTATAGAGCTCCATGGGATCATTGGTCAAATCGTAAAACTCATCCTTTTCATAATATCGCAGCACATATTTATGCTTCTTCGTACGGCACATGGTGGCTTTGGTATGGTACGGGGCATCATCGGTGATTCTCTTAATTTGCAAGCCCACTCTTGGCCAATATTGTCCTTGAGGTTTGGTTTCAGCCGAACTTTCCCTCTCCATACAATGTATCTCCCCCTTCATTCGACCTCCCTCGCAATACACCGCCTCCTTGTGCTCTTCCTTTTGTTCTTTAATTGTGGGTATAAGTGATTTTCCGAAATAGGTATAGTGGGGGTCGATATTCAGAATATCATAGATAGTCGCACTTACATCTACAAGCTCAACCATTGAATCATTAATATGGCCATTTTTATGTCCAGTTTCATCATCAATAAGAGATAAGGGCGGTTTTATAATGAGCGGTACATGAGAGAGGCAATCTTCGAAGGTATTTTGGGTTTTTTCCACCAAGCCATAATCTCCCGTGAAATCCCCATGATCGGAGAAAAAGAGGATAATTGTATTATCGAAAAGGCCATTTTGTTTTAATGCCTCCACAAGGTGTCCGAATTGATGGTCCATTCGGGCACACATCCCGTAATAGGTGGTTCGCAGTTCATCCCACTTTTTTTCATCCCATCCCTTCAAGTTTTGCCTCTGCCAAATACCCCTTAGAATTGAGGGTTTATCCTCCCAAGCTTCCTCATTTTTGCCCAGAGGGGTTGGCACCCGATCGGGGATCTTTTCTGTTTCAATCTTAGAGAGCCATTGTTTTTCGACCGCATAAGGCGGGTGAGGATTAAGTAAAGGCATATACATGCAAAATGGTTTCTTTCTTTCCCCCTTCTCCGCATACTGTTGGATAAACTCCCTTGCGGCATACACGCATGCCCAGTCATGATCGAACCATATATTTTCTTCGTTTTCGGGTTCCAGTTCCCCGGCCAGAAACGAATAATAATTCTCTCCTTCCCGATCCCCTCGCCATAAACCTTGAAATGCGGCAATTCCGGGATAAAGCTGAAAGCCCCATCTTTGGCAATCCTCGGGATTAGGTCTGTAACGATGGGAGATGCTGCTTGAGATATCCTCCGAAGAGCCTAACACATCATTTTTCCCAGCCATCCATACGTAATAACCCGATTCTTTTAAAACCTTTAAGAGATTAGGTTCATTTCGGTCTTGATGAAGGAGATAATGCATGGTCCGGTGTCCTTTCGTATGTGGATACCACCCTGTCAAATAGGAGCAGCGACTTGGCGTACATACGGGATTTTGACAAAAGGCGTTTCGAAATGATACACCCCCATCTTCATTGATTAAACGATCGAGGTTCGGGGTTAAGGCAGCAGGGTTCCCTAGATGACCTAATATATCGCCACGCCATTGATCAGGATTGAAAATCAAGATATTAGGTTTGTCTTTTTGAGGAAGATTTAATTCTTTCTTTGGATTAGCCATTAGTTCCACTTCTTATACTAGGAATTGATAAAGAACAAAAATCATAAAAAAATTATTAAAAGCTTTCTTGATGCACGAATTTCACGCCTTTGGACTTCATTTCATCAAGAGCCTTGGAGATGTTCCCCGGAGGATTATCGATACCCTTACTTAGATCCACGATGAAAAAGACCTCAAACCCATAGTCAATCGCATCCATGGCGGAATAAAAGCAGCAATAATCCAATGCCAAGCCGCCAATGAAAATCCTTTCCACCCCTAAGGACTTCAAATAGCCATCTAAACCGGTTTTAGTTTCTTTATCGTTTTCCAAAAACGCAGAATAGGAGTCCACCTCTTCATGATATCCTTTACGGATGATTGCCCTGGTATATTTTGTATTCAAATCTTCGTGGAACATGGCACCTTTTGAATTTTGCACACAATGATCGGGCCATAATACGGGTCCAATTGCCCCTTCATTGGAGATGAATTCATCTCCCGGCACCTTATCCTTGTAAGCGCTGGCAAATGATTTATGGTTGGAGGGATGCCAATCTTGGGTTTGTACAATATTAATATCCTTTCGGTAAAATTTCTCGGCCACGTTATTTATACCTTCTATAATCTGGTCCCCATCTTCAACCGCCAAAGCACCGCCGGGTAAAAAATCATATTGCATATCAACAATTAACAAGGAGTCCGTTTTTCTTATCTCAATGTTATCAATATAGTCTAATTCAGAGATTTTCATGTTCTTACTAAAACTATAGAAGGGGCGAGATAAAATTTTAACCCCTTTCTTCTCATATTAGAAAGATGGGAATTAAATTTGTCCCGTCTTGATCTTTTTCTCAATTGCTAATGTAGGACCGAGGTATCTCGGGTTTTGATCGGGGTCAGAGGACCTTTTTCCAAATGTGATGGCAAAAGCCGGGCAGAAATTATAACATCGCATGCACGCGGTGCATTCCCCATGAAAAGAAAATTTCACCTCTTTTTCGCCCGTAGTATCTGCTTCTCCTTTAGGTTTTCCATTTTCAAATTCAATCGCTCCTGTTGGACAAGAGGTCACACAGAACATACACTTAGTGCATAGGTCCATATTCACAAAAAATTCCTTGTATTGGGATTTAATCGAGTTTTTAAGGAGGGGCTTGACAATATAACCGCCTAAAAGCCATGGGCCGATCCCCTTAATATATTTACTCCCCGCCATGATCTTATTGATCATTCTTTTCATTTTAGATTTTAACTTAGGCTCACGGATTTTAATCTTCTTTCTTAATTCGCTTGTGGGTTTTCCCGCACCTATTGGTATGTTATTCGCCACCCGAAAATTACAAGACCATTTCAAATCCATGTTATTTTTCTTTAAGCGCTTTTTTAGACGAAGGGGACCATATGCATTCACATATCCCATTGTAAAAAGCGAAAAACAAGATATTTGAGCATGGGGAAGAATTTCTTCTTTTTTCACAAGTAATATTGAAAGAAAATCCCTCACGATCTTGGGGAGATTTGCCCCATATATGGGAGAGGCCAGACCTAAAATAATGTTATCGCATGATAGATTGTCCGGCATATTCTGGCCACTACCTTCAGGAGG
>CAZEPC010000366.1:0-5117 GCA_964513765.1 uncultured archaeon | reverse complement strand
TATCAATTAAATATAGGGTTACAATTAGGCTTACTAGAAACAATAAAAAAAGGTTTTAGAATGAAAACTTTTATAGTTTTTTATCTAAATATAGCACATCAAAAGAGAAAAAATAAAGAAAATGTAAACAAAAAGACTTCATCTTTTGAACAAACCTCAACTTAAGAAAACACATTTTAATGTGAATGAAAATGAAGAAAAAATTGTTTGTTTCGGTATTTTTGGCAGCAATAGCATTTGCTAATGTAGTTCAGTATCACATAACCGAAATTGATTATGATTATTATGAAACCATTGAATTTGGAGAAACAAAAACTGGGAGATATTTGAATTGTAAACTTTATTTAGAAAAGGGACATTCCTACACAATCAATGCAACATATCGTGATACTGAATGGAATCCATATAAGTCCGAGTATGAATATACAAATTGGCAACCAATAACGGGGGTCAAGATTTTGAGTATAAAGTCCTTATTTACAAAAGGCCATATTGGAAATGGATTGTTTCATTTTACCGTTGAAAATTCAGGAAATTATATTATAAACGGTGGATGGAAGGAAAGAGGTAGGCTTACAATTTATGAAGGAATGGACTCAGATGCAAATCAAGGAACAACCTATAAAGATATGACTATGCAGATGTTATTTCTGGCAATACCGGCAATTGTGTTATTATGTTTAATCATTTTTCTGAAAGAAGAGAAAATAAACATTAAAAAATTTATAAGACGGGTAATCACATTTAAACCGAAAAAGAAAACCTTACTTTACGCTATATTTCTAATCTTTATCTGTACAACACCCTTTATGTATCTCATTTATTGGGGCACTAG
Organism: uncultured archaeon; assembly: GCA_964513765.1. Lineage (GTDB taxonomy): Archaea > Asgardarchaeota > Lokiarchaeia > Sigyniarchaeales > Promethearchaeaceae > CAZEPC01. Next base: position 4,282 of record CAZEPC010000366.1, on the reverse strand, counting down.
TATCCCTTATGGTGGTATAATGGCCTTTATTTTTGCTCCAATATATGGGATATATTTGTTTCTCTTTCTTTTGGTTAATTTAATCTTGAAAATACGAAAAAAATCAAAAACTAAAAAATTCAAAAAGAAAATTCTAAATTACCTAAAAACTGCAACAGACGATGTGCCAATAAAGGAATTGGCAATCAACCTCAATACAAGCAACAAGGATATTATTGCAAAGATCACCAAACTTCGGACTGAAGGAAAAATTGAGGGAATCATTAAAGGTGGAAAATTTATAATTAAAAAAAAGGCAAACAATTTTGCATCTCAACCTAATCCGGCACAAAACAACCAATCAATGGCAACTAACTATATTTCCAAGCCTCAATCTTCTGCAAAGATCCAAGAGAAAATCGATCAAAAGCACAAAACCAGGTTATTTGGGATGATCAAAGCCTATAAAAGGTTAAACTTGGATAACGCAGCAAAAACTCTTAATCTTCCTTTAGAAACCATCCAGAATCTGCTTTTTGAATTACTTGGCGAAAACAAGATCAGCGGAGGTTTCGATGGAAAGGAATTTGTTTTCTCCGGCGATGTAGATTTGTTTATAAATGCTTTAGATTCTCAATTCGATGATTGGTCCGATAAAGAGTTTTCCAAAGAAGGCAAAGTGGAAAGCTCCACATTTGATGGTAGTCTGCGGGATAATTTGGAAGTAACTAGGGCAAATAATGTACCCAATAAAGCACCCCAAGCGTTTCAAAGCCATCAACCAGTCAAAAACAACGACGTTGCATCAAAGCGAGATATCAGACCTATTAACACAAAACAAGAGACCTCTTCAATGGAGGAGAATCATTGCCCGCACTGCGGTGAAGAATTACCTTTTCCAGAGTCGAAGTTTTGTTTTGTCTGTGGAAATAAGATTAATCGTTGAAAGAGAAAGATAAATGTCCCGGGGATGAGAGATAGAAACTAGAGGACGAGAGAATTTTGATTATGACTATTTTCCGATTCTTTACACGGGACATTTTTATTTTTATTTAATATTTTATGAAAACAATATTTGATGGAAAAGAGTTTTCCTCAATGGAATATTTTAGTAATCTTAGTAAAAAATCCAATAAATTGGGGGATTAAGGAGAATTTACTCAATAACTAAGCACCTAAGAAAGATTAAATCGTTTCTCGCCAAGGGGGACACTTCACATAACGATCAAATAGAGGGTGCTGCTGCAATTCTAGAAAGTGAGGGTAGCAAATCCTTGTTAGTTGGATTAAAATTAACTGCAGGGCCTTTTTCATTGTATTCAAGGTTGTCGCTCGTAATCGGGTGGGTATCACTGAGATTATAAATATGAAGTGTGCCCCCTTCCGTAGCCGCCCATGGATATCTTACATTGTTTCCTTTGGTAATTTGAATTTTGGCAAACTCAAGCCATTCAGGTCGTTTCAACATCATCGAGGAAATATTATGGTGGAGGGTAATAACTTTTCCACCCTTTTCGCAGTATTTTATGATTTGCTTCACTACAGATTTCCAATACAAGCTTTTATTGTAGGTCAAAATTGCATGAATCGCGGAGGTGCCAGTTTTCATCTTTCACAAAAATTTCAATTGCTTACAAAGTTCGTAGTGATATGCAACCAATCCCGAAGTTTCACCATTTGGGCTTTATGGGGTTGATTGTAGAGAATAAGAATTTTATTTTTCATAAAATCTATCTTGTAGAAACAATACCAACACACACAAAAACCTATTGATAACAAAAAATATATTTATTACAAAAATACTCGATTCCAATCCTAGTTCCTTGGAAATCTCTTAGAATAGATTTAATTGAAACCTCCTAGCCTTATTAAGGGACGGGGACTTCTTTCGCATTTCGTTAAATCAAACTTTCCAAGAGAAATGAAGCAAATTAGCTTACAATAAATACAAAGATTATCAGATATAAGAACCCTATACCTCCAATGAGGACTGTAAATCGGCGGAGAATTTTAGTAAGAGATTTATATTGGATTTCTGAGATATTTCTATCCTTTGCTTGTTCTAACAATTTAAGAATAAATGAAGAGGATTGAGGAACCAGATTACCACCTAAATGTATCGCGACTAAAACAGTAGTGAGGAGAATTAATTGGGAATTAGGCACAACCCCTAGATCCGTAAAGAGAGAACCTGAGATCGAAATAAATATAATGGTAGCCAAAGTACGGGCGATATAACTACTTACGAGACCCATCACTAGATAAATAATAAGAATGGCCAGCCACAAGTTCCCTTGAATCACGGAATTTAATCCAGTTTCAACCCAAGCAATTGTGCCATTTATTTCGATGCAGCCAATTAAGAGAAAAAAGCCAATAAAGACAAGAGGGATATTCCAATTAATCCCATTAAAATGTTGCGTAAAGTCTCCTTCTTCCACAATTGAAATAATTGCCACAGCCAGTGCGATAAATACATAGGTATAATAGTTAATAAGAAGCCCGATAATGATAAAAATAAGATAGCCGAGAAAGCGATAGAACTTTTTTTTATCCTGAATCAATAACTGAGGCGACATTATTTCAAGCAATAATTTGATACGGAATTGTTCTGGTTTATCCATATTTCGCAGATAGAACTTATCAATTAAATATAGGGTTACAATTAGGCTTACTAGAAACAATAAAAAAAGGTTGGAAAAATACCAGCCGATATCCAAGTTATAGGTCTCGGACAAAATAATATTCACGGGTGTAGCTAGGGGAGTCAATAAATTCCCAATTATAATGGAGGCAGTAGTTCCATAGATGAACGGTTTTTTCTCAATTTTAAGAATTTTGGTAGCACGGAAAATGATTGGGAAGATAATAATGGCCACCGACACATCATCCATAATCCCTGAAATCAAAGCGGATGAAATACAAATCAAATAAAAAAAGCGTTGAAGATTGGATTTGGTGTATCTAATAATCTTGAGTGAAAAATATTCAAAAATACGGTGTTTAATAAGAAGTTTGATAAAAATATCAATAAAAATAAGATAAATTATCGAGGACATCGGAAAAAAATCGATGAACTCCTCAGCTGGGACATGAAAAGTGAAGGAGGTGTAAATACACGCGATTATTGAAATGACAATCAGATATCCGGTTACATCAATATCCTCTTTGGAATAAAGGTACGCAACCACTAAAATGGATACCATAACGAAGATCTGATTTATCAATATCTGCAACTAAACTAACCTCCATTTCTTTAAGATCAAAGCAATTAATATAATTATACATTTCATCTTCTTATTTCTTTTGTTATAATTAGATCTGTCGCTATGATTGGAAGATATCATAGTAAGCAACAATGAAGGAATAATTGCAATATATTATCTGTTTTTATCCAATAAAAGCTTATAATTGCTATGGGTAAAAAGAAGACCTCAATTCATTTTGAAAATCCCGTATTATTGGTGGAAAATGTTCAAAAGTCTAAAGATTTCTACCTCAATTTATTTCATCAAGAGATAAAACACGATTTTGGTAGAAATGTCACGTTCTCCAGCGGATTATCAATTTGGCAAAAGGAGTATGCTATCAATTTGATTAATGAAGAAATTGAAAAAGACCAAAAAATCGAAGAGACGAATTTGAATAAAAGGGAAAACAATCAAATGATCGAGTTATATTTTGAATCGGACGATCTAGAGGATTTTGAAAGATCTTTAAGAAAAAAAGAGGTAAAATTTGCCCATGGGACAATTGTACATCCGTGGCAACAGAAGGCTTTCAGAATATTTGATCCGGACGGAAATCTGATAGAAGTGGCAGAGTCCATGGAATCGGTCGTAACAAGACTCGCAAATCGCGGATTTAATCCTAAAGAAATCCATACGAAATCGATGATGCCCGTAGAAACAATCAGGAAAATTCTTGGCCAAACAAAAAAGCCCAAAACATAATTTAAAACCTACCATTCCCTTCAGACTAAAATGGAAAATTATTTATCATTGAAATTCTATCAAATAAACAAGCAATTGATTTTTCAAACCCAAGACATTCTGTAGGAAGGAAATGAACATGAAAGATAAATTTGATATGGTGGGGGAGGAGATTATGGACTTTTCCTTGCCCAATTCCAGAGGAAATCAAGTATCTATACGCGATTTTCGAGGAAAAAGCAGCGTAATTGTTGTTTTATTGCGCGACATCCATTGACCTTTCTGTCGGGCACATGTGGGAAAATTATCGGCATATTATAAGCAGTTCCAAGAGCAAAATACGGATCTTTACCCGATTTTGGTTGACAAGG
>CAZEPC010000365.1:0-5123 GCA_964513765.1 uncultured archaeon | reverse complement strand
CTTATCACTAAGTGGGGTAGTTCTGATACTAGGCAATACCAGGCAAGATTCAATGTAATTTTACCTAAAGATACCTTCCGCTTTTTCACGGACAATGCGGGTTTTGTGCTTTTACCTTTCGTGTGTAATAATAGAGAGGTGTTGATTATCGCCTTGAAAAAACATTTATAGGATAAAAACAAATATTCAACAGATGCCATGATTGCGGAAAGTTTTCTTTTCAAAAGCGTAGAAATTCACAGACACATGAATCCTTTGTGGTATGTAGCCACGGTCGTGGTCACCTGCTTTACGCTGCTTGTCCTCTACAAAAAGAAACATGTAAAGTTCGGACTTTTCATTATTTTAGTTTCCCTTCTCATGAACCTCGTGTGGGAACTTATCTTGTATGGTTTTAAGATGAGAGTAAATAAGGACGGCTTTTTCGTCAATCTTTTCGAATACGGATGGGTCTTGGAAATCATCTTTCACGGTATATTCGAGACGGGTTCGACATTGGCATTGGGCATCGAAGCTTTGGATTATTTCAAGATCGTGAACATTGATGGCGTATTAAAAGAAATCAACGCATTTTCAAAAACATCCGAGGGGGGAAAGTCCCAGTGATGGGGCAGTTCGATCCTTACCGAAACATAGAGGTCGTCCGCGAACTCAACTGCCTCTATTATGTACTTTTCGTTTCTTACTCTATCATTGTTTGTGGGGTCTTAATTTGGAGCAAGAAGAACACGCCTCAAGAGGAAGTTCTTAAGCGAAAGGAACTCCGAATCGCCCTAAAAATATTTTTCTGGGCCGGTATGATTTTATCGATAATGGAGATCATAGGGATCTTATCCGGTTTACGTACTTACGTTGTGGAAGGGCGGAAAAATCCCCCTATCGCCTTTTTGATCGGAGTCGTAATGGGCTTTGGGGAAGGGGGTGCCGCAAGTGCCGTGATATTCCTTGCCGCTTCGGCAATCCTCCAAAAGAAATACCTTAAAGGCGCATGTTGCATACTCTCCTTAGCCGCCTTAATGTTGTTGTTCGCGGGTCTGTCGTAAAACCGATCCCATGCGATCACCATTTCTGTAGAATCGAGGTTTTTTATAGATCCTCGGTCAATATGAAACTTGTATTTGCCATACCTATGTTATTCTGAGGTCATTACAAAAAATGTTCCTATTAAACACCACGAGTACTATGCGGGAGGTTCTCATCGGTTTAGATTTCGTTCAAATTTACGTACTTTTCCAATTCACCATCCTCTTTCTTTTTCAAACTGTACAACACAAAAGAGCAAGGACTTCCAACCTGGGCTGGAGTCTCTTTTACTTGGTATGGGGATGTATGATCCTATTGAATGTATTTCGTGTTTTCTACCTGGACCCAGATGACGCCCTGGAGTTGTTCAATGCCATCATGATTTTAGGGATGATCGGGTCGGTCATTATCGTGAATTTATTGGAGCGAATTTTGCAATATTACGTAAAAACAAAATACGCGTTTTCGATATTTGGCTACGTATTTTCGGTGGTTATCGCGTTTTTAACAATTGAACAAAAGCAACTGGCATTTTTGGTGTGGGGGCCGATAATTTTAATTTTCACGGCATTGTTTTTCAAAAAGATTCTCAGAGACACCGTGGGCCAGCTGAGGACCTACTTCTTGCTTTTGATATTCAGCTTCTATTTTGTGCTATTCGGATTTGGTTTGATTACGCCCCGGTTTGAAAAGCTGAGCGAAATCGCACATATATCCTTAGCCGAACAGTATTTAATTTCCCGCATCATTACTCTGGTGGCCTTTCAAATCATGGCAATCGTCTGCCTAAAATTTCCCGTGTTCGAAGAACTTGAATGGCGTCGGCACTTGAAAGAACTTTACGTGATAAAGACCTTAGAGTCTGTTCCAATCGCGTACCACGACTTTACCAAAACCCACGCGCAAGATACCCGAGTTACCAAAGAGTTGGTGGCCGGGGGTATGGTGGGGATCAGCCAAATCTTGGGTGAAATATCCCGGGCGAAAAAGAAACTCCAATTGATCGACCACGGAGATTTAAGCCTCTGCATCGAGCACGGTGAATATGTCTTTCTTGTGGCCATTGCCGACGATGACTTTTACGCCGTTCGGGAAAAAATGAGAAGACTGATTGAGGACTTCGAGGATGAATTCGGCGACACTCTTCAAGATTGGGACGGAAATGTCGACACATTCGAGAAGATCAAGGGCATGATCAAAGAGAGGTTTGCATAAAGTCCAAGAAAGTGCATAAAAAGCAACAATTCTTACAAGGAAGCCAAAAAACTTAATCACTACACCACTACACCACTACACCACTACACCACTAAATCAATCAACATGATCAAAATGAAGTACATAAAGGGACAAGGAAACTTTGAAATCATTACGCTGGGCATTCGTCCAGGAGAGATGCTATTAGAGAGCATTAACAAAGCAATTCAAGACCACCACATTGAAAATGGGGTAATTATCTCCGGTATTGGGACCTTAAAAACCTGTCATATTCATTACATTACCCACACGAAGTTTCCCTCCACAAATAAGCACATTACCATCGAGAAGCCGTTGGAATTAAACAGTATTAGCGGAGTTATCGCCAACGGAAAGCCCCATCTTCACATCGTTGTTTCCCACTTGGATAAGGAAACATACGGAGGACATTTAGAGCCCGGGAGTGAGGTGCTTTATTTGGCCGAGGTGGTCATAATGAAAACCGATTTTCTAAAAATGAACCGTGCCAAGGGGTTGATTGGTCCCAACGATGAAGATTGAAAGAATAAAAACATAATGAAAAAAGAAAACGAAATAGGGATTTATTTTCACAAAAAATATGGAAAATATGGGCAAACTGGTGGGGCAAGTCGTACTTGTCGGGGATGGTACATTTCCTCCCATTATTTTAAGTTTTATGGAAGTATGACTTTCCACAGGGCGCAATAAATGGAAATATATTAAAAGGTGGATCCACCAGTTGCAAGATTTAGGAAAATTTTCCGCTTTCTATCGATAATATAAGTGATGAGGATATTATTTATCACACTAGGGATGATATGAGGGACGATTTGAGTGATATAACAGAATATGTTCAAATTTTTTGTGAGCCACATGGTCGCCGTTTCCATAGCTCATAAAGCAGTTGGTGCCCCGATCCTTGTCGGCCCCGTATTTTTTGTTCCTCCGGTACGGTTGCACTTCGACCAAGTTCACGATTGACTCATCGATCGCCACCGAGACCGTTAGGGGATCGTGCATTTTCTTTCGGATAGGCTGTCCTCCCGTGCGCACCTCATCCTCACTTATATTTTCCTTATTTCTTCTAGTGGACTCCTTATTTCTCCCCGGATTTTCAGCGTCATTCTTAGGGATTATCCGGTGATCCCCTTGAGTGTGCTCCTTTTGTTCCTTTTGTTCCTTTTGTCCCTTTTGTTTCTTCTGTTTCTCTTGCTCTTTTTCTTTCTTTCTTTTCAGGGCATATTTGCGGTTAAGTAATCGTTTTTCAATCCAGAAGTCCATGAGTGCATGGGTGAGGGCGAGTGCCTTTGAATTAGACTTCAGATTTCCCATCTTACGGTGGGTCTCGCGGGTGTAGAACACGTGGTGGGTTACGTTCTTGGATACTATTACTTTGCGTTGAATGCGGTCTGTGGTCATGAGGAAGTGGGATCCGCTGCTGTCCCCCGAGAAATTAAATTCATGCTTGGAGATCTCTTGTCCGAGGTCGGGATCTCCGAAATATCCTCCCATGGAATAGGATTGCTGGAGCTCAGATGTGTATTTCTTGGCCCACTTGCCGAGGTTCTTCATGGGGCTGATGCTAACATAGGTCAAATCGGGATGTGCCCGGCGGAGCCTTTCCAGAAGATCGTAGCCCTCTTCCACGGTTTTCCTCTCCAAGGGTACTATTTCATGGCCTACCTTTTTTAGGGCATCAAAATGCCGTACCCCCACACAGGATTTTGACTTTTGGAAATTTGAATTGAGGGTCCCGATGGGAATCTTATCCCTCCCGAAATATCGTAAAATATTTTGAGCCAATTTAATCTGATCGGGGTACCCGGGAGTTAAAAGAAGTCCCAAGAGTTCCAGTTTTGGATGGGCGAGGCAGAGATTCAAGGCAATGAGATCGTCGTAATCGCCCCCCAAATCTGTTTCCAAGATAATTGAACGTCTTTGTTGCTGCATCGTTTTTTTCATCTCCGTACTCACTTTCAGCAGGTAATGCTTTACATGAAATATAAGAAGGCCAATCTCAAAATTTTTTGCATTCATTAGAATTCACAAAAAATTATAGCTTATTTTTATCATAAGGCAGAAAAAATATTCTTTATTGTGTCCGTCATGGTGATGGAAAATGATAAAATATTTATCATCATTATACAAGAGCATAATAGGCGTTTTCTTCCTCGATGCCCGAGGGTAGATCCCCTGCCAGATAGCCGTATGCCGTCGTTTCACAAGGGTAAAATTTCTTATCTGATATTTCGTAGTATACTCCCGAAGAATAAGTAGGATTTTCCTCCATGGCGACCCCCACAAAAGCGTGCCCCGGGATTATAAGGATTGCCGCTTCATATCCCAAAGCCTTTAACATTGATGCAAAAAGGATTGATAAATCCTCGCAATCGCCCCCGCCCTCGCATAAGGTTTCAATGGGGTATTTACAGAAATCCTCGTCCTTATCGGAAATATAGTGAAGGCTGGCTTCAAATTCCCCCCTATCTTGAACAAACGTGAGCAGTCCATCGATAACGCATTCATCATCATTAGGATATTTCACATGTGCTTTGATAAACAATGCTAAATCTTCCACCGATTCCGAATCGCAATATTTGACAATTTGATTCGCTTGCTGCTGATAGGAGGAAGGAATGGTAGTATTATGCACGTGGTTTAAACGAAAATTAAAATATTCTTCATAAGTGATCCTCCCCCGAATAATACTGGTTTCGCTGTTGTAATTTTGATCGTATTGGCTGAGCACGTAAAATGAGCCGGGATATCCGGTATTTTCATCAATCCTGTCGGCATAATTTTCATACTCTTTATTTTCCATTTTTAAATAATAATTTTCCGATTTTATCTCCTCATAATTTGAATTAAGATCCCGATAATTCGGG
>CAZEPC010000364.1:0-5133 GCA_964513765.1 uncultured archaeon | reverse complement strand
GGGTCGCCAGACCCCTTAGCTAAAGTTTTTTTCTCCTTTATATATAACCGAATAAATCCTAATTTTTTTGAGCTAATAAATGTTTTGATAATCTATAATATGGTCAAGCAAAAAATATCTTCGGAATATAAGAAATCTAAATCAAAATACGAAAAATATTCCTATACAAAGGATATATTCCCCCATAAACATTGCCCCGTTTGCGATAAAATGATGCCCGAAAAACAGGATTATTGCAGTGAGGAATGTGCTAAAATTTCAAAGAAAAAAGATAAGGGGAGTAAAAAAAAGATATTTTTCTTTGTGGCAATTTATATAGTGGTTATTGTACTTCTTTTCGTGTTTTTGTTGTAAAAACAATAGAATAGAACCTATAAAGCAGATTTTAGCCGTTCAATGATCCATTCTTTATCCATCATTTCCATGAGCGGCCCAAGTCTTGGCCCCCTCTTCTTTCCCAAGAATACAAAATAAAATGCTTGGAAAAAGTCCCTGGGTTTAATCTCTATTTCTTCCCGGATGTCCATCATCATTTCTTTTATCATTTCATTTGTATATGCATCAATGGATTCAGATTTTTCAATGAAGATTTCAAATGCTTGTTTTTGTAGATCTGTGAGATTTTCCTTAATTTCTTTCGGGATTTCATCTATGAAGGAAAACATCGGGACTTTATATTTGATTGTTTTTATTAATTTAGGATCCTTCTCTGTTTTCAACATCGCCTTAATCTCATCTAACCAATTTTCTACTTTTTCTAAACGATTTAGGAGAGTTTTCTTTGGGACCACTGCGAGATCTTCCCTTTGGAAATATTCTTTGGCCTTTTCATACACTTTGTCTTTTCCTAATAATGGTATTAATTGGACCAAAACTAATCGTAATTTAAATGGTAATCTTGATGGCATTTTCTCTGGGACATCTTCTGTACAGATGAGTGGATACATATATTTTATTTCTCTTAACTCCTCTTCGGAACCAGCCTCTTCTTTTCCAAAATATATCTCCTCCATTTTCTGAAAATCATTGTAATAGTTCTCCATTTCCTCAACCCTGATGGAAATGTGCTTATTTGGGTCTGTTTTAAAGATTAACATCCGTAATATCTCAGGTTCGGCCATTTCTAAAAATTTATCCGGGGTGAAAACTATTCCTTTTGAGGTTTTCATATCCCGATCCCCTAAGCGCAACCATTCATAGGCAACTTTAACTGGACCCTTATAACCGTATATATTTTGGCATAAATCAAGTCCCGTGTCGTATGATCCTCCTGGGGTACAATGATCTTTCCCGGCGGGTTCGCATGTGGTGTTGAAGATGGTCCATTTTGCCGGCCAATCCAATCTCCAATTCAATTTAACTAAACCGCTTTCAATTGAAACATCCCCTTCATGATTACATGCGGGACATTTGTAATGTACTTTATCATTTTTCTCATCATAACTTAAAACCCGATTGGGTTTAATGGATCCATCTGCCAGCTTCTTTTGGGTTCGATTGCAATTTTCACAGATAACCATCGCACCCATCCAAGATTCTTGTTGTTTAAGATATCTGGCTTTCTTTTCATCTGTCATAGAGGCGGTAATATATTTCGCTACAATCTCCTTTACTTGCTCGTTTTTCTTAAGCCCGATACGGATCATTTCTTTCATTTCATCTGTTTTATAAAGATCGTCCGTCCATATGGGTTTCACCTTTATCCCAAGAGTTTCAAAACATTCGATCAATTCTTTACCGAAAGTTTGGGCATAGCTTTTTTCCGTTTTCTCCACTAATTCATCATCCGTCGATTTAAGAGGATTAGGCATGAGGGCAAAGGGATAACCCAAATATTTTTCTTCAAATACCTTAGGGATGTATGAGGGGAATCGCTTTGCGGCATCTAAACTATCAAAAAAGAGTCGATAATTTACTTTTTTACCTTGTTTTTCAAATTTCCTCCGTAATCCGTCGCAAATCAACAATTCTCTCATGATCCCCATGTGAATATGACCACTTGGTGTTTTACCCGTGGAAAGATTTATCGTATCGTGATCTCTCTCCGAGATTTTATTTACAATTTTTTCTAGCCAGTGATCATTATACTGTGTGTTTTCATCTTTAGTTGCATTTTTTGACATTTTAACTAAACCTCGATCTGATCAAAATAAGCTTCCAAAAGTAATGAATTTTTATATTCAATTCTAAAAAAAATATTAAGAAATCACGTATTTTATTAAGCTGAAGAAGAAATGGTAAGAATAGCTGTTTTTGATAGGGAATCATGCAAGCCTAAGGATTGTGCTACAACTCCCAATAAACCCTGTATTAAGTATTGTCCAAGGGTGAGAACGGGAGATAAAACCATAGTTTTGGGTGCAGACGGCTATCCGCATCTTAATCAGAATCTATGTTCCGGGTGCGGAATGTGCGTGCAAAAATGTCCCTTCCATTGTTATAAAATCATCAATCTACCCGAGGAGCTTGATAAGGATCTTACCCATAAATACACCCCCGATGGATTTAGTTTGTATCGAATGCTCACGCCGAGTGAGGGAAATGTACTGGGTGTAATTGGAAAGAACGGAATCGGGAAATCAACCGCAATTAAAATCCTTTCTGGTAATATTAAAATGAATTTCGGAAGATTCGGGGATGGTGCGCCAGATTGGGATGAAATAATCGATTATTTCAAGGGATCAATATTACAGACTTATTTTACAGAATTAAAAAATGATGACCTAAAAATTATACATAAGCCCCAAGAAATTACCAAATTGCCCAACATTGTAAAAGGAACCGTGAAAGATCTCCTTCAGGAAATAAATGATGGTGATGAATATGATGAAATTGTCCGGGCAATGGGCATCCAAAATATTGTAAACAGAAAAGTTAAGGTATTAAGCGGAGGGGAACTTCAGAGGATCGCCTTGGCTGCAGCATTTCTGCGTGATGGTGATGTGTACCTCATTGACGAGCCGAGTTCCTACCTTGATGTTCGTGAAAGGCTTAAAATGGCCAAAATCATTAAAAATATGAGTAATCAAGATAAGAGAGTGATTGTAATCGAGCACGATTTGGCCATTTTGGACTTCCTTAGCGACCAAGTGTGTATCTTATATGGTGAGCCCAGTGCGTACGGTATTATTTCCCATCCTCAAAGCTGCCGTGTGGGCATTAATATCTTTCTCCAAGGCTATATAAAGGATGAGAACATGAGAATTCGGGATAATCCGATCGTATTCCATCAGAGGCCCCCTGCCCAGGATCTTTGGAGATACTCTAAGGTGATTTTAGAATTTAATGATATGAAGAAAAAATTGGGTAAATTTACATTGGAAGCGCGTGGTGGGGAGATTCATGCGGGTGAAATTATCGGAATTTTGGGTCCAAACGGAATCGGAAAAACAACCTTCATTAATATGATTGCAGGTAAACTAAATCCCGATGAAGGGGAACCCCCAAAGATTGGCGATGAATATGGCGAGCTTAAGATTGCCCTCAAACCCCAATATATCGAATATCCAGAGGATAAACCAGTCTTTACAATTTTACAAAAAATTCGAACCGCTGGTGGATTTGACTCCCAATACAAGAAACGGATTATAAACGGATTTTATTTGGATGATCTTGAAAATAGAACCTTGGGGGATTTAAGCGGAGGAGAGTTACAGAGGTTGGCTATTGCAGATTGCCTAACCGATAATGCAGATATTTATCTGTTGGATGAACCTTCCGCCTTTTTAGATGTTGATATGAGATTGACAATGGCTTCTATTTTGCGTCGCTCTATTGAATCTAATAAAAAAGCAGCGTTTGTTGTAGAACACGACATTATCACCCAAGATTTCATTTCAGATTCTTTACTTATCTTCAAGGGTAGGCCGGGTATTCATGGAAAAACCTCCTCCATCCAAGATCTTCGGTCGGGGATGAACGAATTCCTGAAGATAATGGATATTACATTTAGACGGGATAAAACAACCGGTAGGCCCCGGGTTAATAAAAAGGGATCAAAATTAGATAAAATGCAGAGAAAGATTGGGGAATATTACTATATCCCAAAAAAGAACGAGAAGGAGTAATATTTCTTGCTTGTAATGTGCAATGTGAGATCTCTTTTTTCCTTCAATATTTCTCAACTCTTTGAATTTTTGCTTTTTTCCGAAAATTTTAAACAAATTCGACAATTATCATAAGTATCCTTAGACGTAGAGGTCAAAATTTATTGAAATACTGACAAGCGTTTTTGGACAGAGTTGACATGAATGGCAAATCGTAGTTTTGAAGCTCCGCGCCACGGAAGTCTCGCTTATATGCCCAGGAAACGGGCACGGTATAAGAAGGGACGTATACGAAACTGGCCGGAGGTAGATGGTGGCGAACCTAGGTTCATCGGGTATGCCGGATATAAAGCAGGCATGACCCATGTATATTACATACAAGACCAAGAGGGGAGTCCACATTATGGTAAAGAAATGATGAAGGCTGTCACGCTCATAGAAACACCACCTTTAATGCTTTTTGGTATTAAAGTTTACTTGCGTGATGAATATGGAATGAATCCAATTGGGGAAGTACTTGCTCCTATGGATACTTTGAATGCTAATTTAGTGAGAAAAATCCAATTACCCTATCCGGAGAATTATGATTCAGATAAAAAAATTAAGGAATTGGAGGAAAAAATCGAAGATCTTTCCACCAATTTAGAGGTAAGGGGATTATTTTACACCCAACCTTGGTTAGTATCTGGAGTTCCGAAAAAGAAACCCGATGTGTTTGAAATAAAAGTTTCAGGGGGTAAAGATGCTCAAGAGCAATTTTCCTATACAAAAGAAAATTTAGGAAAAGAGTTAAGAGTTCGTGATTGTGTGGTAGAAGGCTCGCTTGTTGATACAATTGCTGTGAGCAAAGGAAAAGGATATCAAGGTGTGGTGAAAAGATTTGGAATCAAATTACTCACCAGAAAGAATCGAAAAGGTAAGAGAAGAGTCGGATGTATCGGACCTTGGAAGCCTGCCCGTGTAATGTATTCCGTCCCAAGAGAAGGGCAGATGGGATTCCATCAAAGGACCGAATATAGAAAGAGGATTCTAAAAATGTCAGAGGATCCTGATGAAGTGAATCCCGATGGTGGATTTATAAAATACG
>CAZEPC010000363.1:0-5136 GCA_964513765.1 uncultured archaeon | reverse complement strand
AAGGAGAGGGCAAGGCTGGTGCCAGCCGCCGCGGTAAAACCAGCTCTTCAAGTGGTCGGGAATTTTATTGGGCTTAAAGCGTCCGTAGCCTGTTTGATAAGTTCCTGGTTAAATCTGGCAGCTTAACTGCCATTCAGCTAGGAATACTGTCTTACTAGAGGGTGGGAAAGGTCTGAGGTACTCCAGGGGTAGCGGTGAAATGCGATAATCCTTGGGGGACCACCAGTGGCGAAGGCGTCAGACTGGAACACGCCTGACGGTGAGGGACGAAAGCCAGGGGAGCGAACGGGATTAGATACCCCGGTAGTCCTGGCCATAAACTTTGCGTGCTAGGTGTTGGTAGGGCTTTGAGCCGTATCAGTGCCGTAGGGAAACTGTTAAGCGCGCCGCCTGGGAAGTACGCTCGCAAGAGTCAAACTTAAAGGAATTGGCGGGGGAGCACCACAAGGGGTGAAGCCTGCGGTTCAATTGGACTCAACGCCGGGAAACTTACCGGGGGCGACAGCAGAATGATGGTCAGATTGACGATCTTACCAGACAAGCTGAGCGGAGGTGCATGGCCGTCGCCAGTTCGTGCCGTGAGGTATCCTGTTAAGTCAGGCAACGAACGAGACCCACGTGTTTAATTGCCAGCAATGGCCTACGGGTCAGTTGGGAACGTTAAACAGACTGCCATCATACAGATGGAGGAAGGGGTGGGCTACGGCAGGTCAGTATGCCCCTAATCCCCCGGGCCACACGCGGGCTGCAATGGTATGGACAATGGGTTGCGACTCCGACAGGAGAAGCCAATCTCGAAACCATATCTCAGTTGGGATTGTTGGCTGTAACCCGCCAACATGAACGTGGAATCCCTAGTAATCGTGTGTCACCATCGCACGGTGAATACGTCTCTGCTCCTTGCACACACCGCCCGTCGCTCCATCCGAGTGTAATATAATTGAAAACTAGTCCTGTGGATTATTTTGAAATAATATTACGCGAGGAGGGAGAAGTCGTAACAAGGTAGCCGTAGGGGAACCTGCGGCTGGATCACCTCCATAACAACATTGGGAATGGCGTATGTCATTCCCTTCTTTTTATTTTTTCCTTTATTATTTTCTATATCAAAATTACAAGGGCCTATAACTCAGTTGGTAGAGTACCTGACTTGCACTCAGGAAGTCGCGCGTTCAACTCGCACTAGGTCCACCATTAATATTCCAACTTATAAACCCCTTTCATTATTATAATAAAAAGGGAAATAAAAAAATTATTTGTTTGATTCTTGATTAATGAAAAATTTAAAATATAAAAAAAGACTATAAAAATAAAATGATATTTGGTATTTCAGATTTAGGAATGGAAAACTTTCGATTAACTCTAATATTGCTAGGTATATTTCTAATAATATTTATGCTTGTCTATGTAAAACTTTCATCCAAGAATACTTAAGCAGCGGAAACAATTCTTATAACATCGTTATTTTTCAATTCATAATTTTCACTTATTCTCATATTCGTTCTTACATCAATAGCATAGATAAAATTTTTTGCCAAATCTGAATGAATGTTATTTTTTATAAATTCCTTTAACTTTGTACCTTTGGTAACTAAAAAAGCATCTGGTAGTACATTTCCATCTTTATCACTCAAAGAAGAGGAGTCCGCAACTGGGTATACCACAACTTGATTTAGAACATCAAGAGAAACATAATTCAAAATTTCTTGAACACCAGTTGTGCCATATTCCTCCAAGATTTCTGTTTTTATTTTATTTAACGTATTTAATTCATTTATATTTAATTTATTCTCTTTAAGAATTTCGAAATTATTAGAACCAGGGAAATAATCAATAATCTTTTTTTCATTATAATTTCTCAATAATAATTCAGCTAATCCACTACATGGAATTATCTTTTTTTGATATCTACTTTTAGTTTCTTTAAACACAGAATTGCTAATCTTTTTATCAATTTTATTAGCAGCTATAATTATGGGTTTTGATTCTTTTCTTAATTCACTAGAAAATTTATATAAATCTTTTTCATCCCAATTTTGAATATTATTATAATCCAATTTTACTGAATGCATTGTTTTTTTTATATGGAACTTGCTAACTTTGATTCCAGCCAATCTTTCATATAAAACATCCACAAAAGAAAGTTTTTCTTGCTTAATTTTTCTCACAAACTTTTTCCAATCTTGTTTCTTAATGATATTTGCAAACCAATGATTGATTTCTTCTTCAAGAAATTTAATATCTTCAATTGGATCTCTTTCTCCATCATCCAAATCTTCACCTTTAGCATTTAAACTGCCAGAGATATCAACAATATGGATCAAAGCATCTGCACGAGAGAGATCGGATAAAAATTTATTCCCCATCCCCTTTCCCTTATGTGCATCAGGTACTAAACCCGCAACATCTAAGAGTTTAATTGGAATAAATCTTATCCCATCTAAACATAAGGAGTTTTTTGGATTATCTTTAACATCAAACTCTCTACAAACACAAGGAACCCTCACATAAGAAGTACCAATATTAGGATCTATGGTGGTAAAAGGGTAATTCGCTGTTTTCGCTTCGGTTAAACAAGCTGCATTCAAAAAGGTTGATTTTCCCGAGGATGGTTTTCCTACAATTCCAATTAACATAACTATATTAATATACTATCCATATTAAATGTTTGAAGCCTCCCCGCCCTAAAGGACGGGGATCCCTATGAGTCCGCTAAGCTTTAGCTGGTGGGCATATCTTAGGGCAGTGTGTCGTAGAAAACCCATTCCTCTTGCGTAGAAGGGTTTCCTCCTTCAAAGAGGGTTGTACCGATAGATCCTCGGATATGAGAAACTTGACCATAATATCAATAGCAGAATTTAAATCTCTATTCATCTGATGACCACAATCGCAAGTAATATCACGTTCGGACAATTCACGCTTTACTTTTTTTCCGCATTTGGCAAACGTTTGCGTGGTTTAAGACTCATCAATTCTCATTACTCTTTTACCTATTTTTTGTACTTTATAGGTCAAGAATTGGACAAATTTTCCCAACGAATCCGTGTTTTTATCGAATGGTTGAGATTTTTATTTACTTTGTTTCTTCTGGGCGATGTGGTGGTTTTTTTCTTTTTGCCCATCGTTTTTGCATTAAAATCTCCCATAATAATCGTGTGAGCTCTTGTATTCTCCACAATTTTTGTGGAAATCTTGTCTTGAAAGCCTCTCAATCGATTGAACTATTTCATCTTCATTTTACAGAATTTACGATGGTATCTTTTCCATATTTGTAAATATTTCCTGCAATGATCTCGCTTGGATTGGACTTCTTGGAGCTTCTTTTTCCAATAGAGATCTGATCGTCTTTTTTTCCTAAATATTTCTTATCGTCCGCTTTTAAAGAAAAAATATTTGTTGGTGGAAAACAAACTCAAGTTAGAGAAGAATTTATTTTGTATAAATTTTCCATCTAAATTGACCGCACTAACGATGTTTGAAACTCCGAGATCTTTGGCTTGATATTTTCTGTTATCCATATATGTTGGTTCTTGAAATTCATATGTAATGGACACAAACCAATTTGCTTTTTTGGTAAATATTTCAATTTATTTTATCTTTCTTGCTCCTTTCTCAAGCGGGCAATGTGAAATATCGAACGAAAATCCTGTTTTCGATGGATGTTTGTGGGAAAACGTAATTATGTTATTTTTTATATCAAAACCGTTCTGATTATAGTATAGAGTCGTGAAGAAGCCTTTTCCTTTATACTTTGGCGGTTTTACATTCATATCTCCATTTTTCCATAAACTAAAAAATGATTTATACTATCCGTCTAATTTTCGTAATGTCATTTGAAGAACTTTGGAATAGACCCACTTGTATTCTGGATATTTTCGCTTGATTTCCGGTAATTAATTTTGCTTTTTTGTGTATGTAATGTATTTCTGTTCTTTTTCGGGTAATTCTGATTGTTATTTCCAATTTTTAATGCGATCTGAAATTACGAAATTATAAATCAAACGGCATTTTTCCGATAAATCCCACAACACATCTAATTGCTCATTCGTGGGATATATACGATTTTTTTTGGGTTAATTGCACGTTCTATTCACTTACTATATACTGATTGTATTTTATCTATTTAAATGTATGTGCGAAATTCATCCCCTCCCTAAAGGGATAGAGACTTCTTTCGCATTTCTTTAAACAAATAAAAGACTAATTTTCAATAATTTAAGATATTATCTACCAATTTATTCAATTTTTTGAAATTATTGGTCGAATTTAGTTTATTTTTTTCATTTTTAATGAAACTATTTAGCTTTCGATTGAAGGATTTAATATTTTGTTTTATAAATTTACTGTTTCTTATAATTAGTTCTCTATATTTGTTAAATTTAGGAATCCTATTCAATAGAAAACCATAGAAGAGGTCTTTGTCCTTGCTTAAAAATTCTTCAAAATTTTTAAGGTATTTCTTATAGGTTTTTAAAAAAATATTTAGATTGAAATCAATATCTTTTATTACATTTACCATCCAAAAATTGGATTCTTCCCTTAAACTTTGAGGCTCTATATTAAATCTCCTTATTAAAAAATTCCAAGATTGAATATTGATAATTTTTTCTTTTTCATCCAAAATTGGAATTAAAGATAAGATTTTCTTTTTCACAAAATCGATATTAATATTTCCTATCTGATAGAAAATATTAAAATCATCAGGAGATTCTTTATTTTTTGTAATTACATAGGTGGATATAGAGGTATCTTTTTTCTTATTCATTTGTCTTTGGTTTTTATTATTGCTGGATGTTTTTTTTAATTCTTCTAAAATATTTCTAATGAAAGAAATAAAAACTGACAGTTCTTTTATCCCTTTAAGCAAGGATTTCGGATTTAATTGTTGATTTTTTCCAAATATGGAATTTATTTTTTTTTTAGAATTTTGCAGTTTGTTAAAATTATCACCAGCTTCTATGGATATTTTATTTTTACCCTCAAAGTTTATCCAATCAAATATGTTATCTATTTCTTTAACTATTTGTTTTAAAATCTTCACTGAATATTTATAATTTTTTACAAGAAATTCCCTTTTTGCATTATTAATTTTTTTTTCTAATGTAAAAAAATCCTCTTTATGGTCTTTAATAAATT
>CAZEPC010000362.1:0-5150 GCA_964513765.1 uncultured archaeon | reverse complement strand
AATCTGCCTGAAAGTGGTTTTATACCTCCGATCGGGATCCGGACGGGGTCTCTCCTTACGATCTTTCAAAAGAATAGAATCATCCAACGCATGGAGCTTTAGAAATTCTTTTTGTTTTTCAGCAGACAATTTACGAAATTTTGATTCGCTTATCCCCAGCGTCTTCAGATCTTCCGTTGAGATCTCTTTCTCATTCTCATCTTTTTTGAAAAGTTTCATATCTCTCTTAAGTATAGCAGTCTTAATTTTTAAAAAAATCTTCCTCTTTGTGGGCATTTATCAAATTTTCATGAAATCATTTACCAATATTCACCTAACAGAAAATAGTCATCCCCTCAAATACGCAAATTTATTTATAGAAATTTTGGTTATCTAGTAATAGAACGAAAGAAAAAAAAGTATTGATCAACAATGAGCGAGGATAAAAACCCCTTCAAGAAACTGCAAAAAAACTGGAACAAAGGAATTAAAAAAATACAGAAGAAAATGGAACAAGATTTCAAAAAATTCCAAAAATCGCTGGAAGGGGGATCCAAAGAAATTAAAAAGAACTGGGACGGATTTGTGGAACAGTCACAGCAGACCATGAACCAATGGCAGCAAGATTGGGAAAATAGGCACCAACAAAACGTGGAAAAAATGAAATTTCAAACCAATGCCATGAAAAAAAAAATGAAGAAGAATAATGAGCGGGCCAGGGAACATTTTAAGGCCCAGCAAGAAGCCTTTCAAAATAAGCTAGATGAGATTAAAGGGAAGATCGAGCAAAATGTCGAGGAAGACAAACAATTTAACGAAGATGTGAAAAAAGCAATGACTCAAAATTGGAAAACTTTCCTGAATGGTCAAAAAGAGGTGCATAAAAGTTTCATGGGGATGCAAAGCAGGCTCTGGTGGAAAGGGTATCTTAACTTCTTGGCGGCTATGCTGGTGGTTATTGGGGTAGTCATCGCGATAATAGAGATCTTAAAATATTTTGATGTATTGCAATAAAAAAGGAGAGGAATAAAATGAACAAAGACAAGAAACCAATCAAGGAATTTTTCCAAAAAGCCCAAAAAGATATGGAAAAGGGCTTCAAAAAGATGCAAAATGATTTCAACGAATTTTTCGGTATCGAGAAAAAGCAATCAAAGGGGGATTTAGAATCAGAAGTTGATTTGAAATCCGAAATAGAAATGCCCGAAACACTTCTGGAAGAAGAGAAAATAAAGAATAGAACAAAGCAGCAAGTAGAGCAAGCACCCGAAAGGAAAAATTGGAATCGTCTGTTTTTGAATAATTTAGAGGATTTTAAAAAGGAAGCCCAAAATAATCTCAGTTTTCTGGAAACACAGTGGAATTCCCTCAAAAAACAAGCAGAGGAAAATAATAAGTCACTTCAACGGAGAATCCAGGCCAATAATCAAAAAATTAAGCAATTCTTTCAAGGCCAGCAGGAAAAAATGAAAAAGAATTTTGAAAATATGGAGGAAGAGATGAAAGAGACGAAGATTAAAAACCGTCAACAATTCTTGGATGCGGTGGGCAGTTCCTCTCAAAAATGGAATAAGTTTATGATCGATCAACAAGAAAAATTTGAAGATAATCTGAGCGAATATAATAAATATTCATGGAGCACCACCATGAGAATTATACTAATTTTAATCCCTTTGGTGGTCGTGTTTGCCTTGATATTCTCTCTGATTAAAGATTATATCTGATACTGTAATTAATCTAATATTGCGAAGGAATACACCAACATCCAATAAGGATTATAATTCATTTAGTATTTCTTTCCATGCTTTCAAATCATGTTTATTGAATCTTCCGACGGATTCCCAAAATTTCAAACATTTATATATTGTATTTTTTTCGATTATATCATTTTTTGCTAAAAATATCAGAAAAGATGGTAATCTTAGGGCTTTGATTTGATAAAGCTGGCATTCATTAACAAGTTGCCCGTCATCGCTTAATATGAGGTAATTCTTTTCTCTATTTTTCATGCCAGCGATCCAAATAGATTGATCTGCCTTATCCAAATCACTTAGAAATTCGTTTTTCAAATGGAAATTATGATAATCATCATGAGAAACAGGCAAAATAATGAAATTATCAATCCCCATAAAATTGTTTATTCCATAATGCAATATTTCTTTCTTTACCTCTTGAGTAATCGCTAAACTAAATTCCGCTAATATTGGTTTAATATCAAGAACATCTTGAGCATTTAATTCTCTGCAATGATTCATGAAACAAGTATCAAGGATAAAAAACATTTTCTTTCAGCTGCTGTAATGGAATTTATTACTTCTTGATTATTTTCTATATTTTTTAATATCTAAGGTATCTATGAGGTTTATTTCCTTTTCAACGGTTGAATCTGGGATTTTTTCCTCACATTCATTTTCTGTCCATTTTTTTAGAAATTCCATTGCAGATAGACCTGAAAGACTCCAAGCCTTTTTTCTTCCAATTTTCCCTTTTTTTAAGAGATCAAAGGCAATTTTTTCTCTCATATCAGAAATTTCTTTTAAAGTTGCCCTCTTTGCTATTTCCGCTGCACTAATTCCTTTAGTTTTTGAGATAAAATCGACAATATTTTTAATCTCTTTATTTACTCTAAAATTTATTTGGGCCATATATATAATATATAAAAAATCGAGTATTAAAAATTAGCTATAATCTATAGCATTATTATGATACAAAATATATCATTTTTTATTCGACTTTTTTAAACTAAACTAAAGACCCTAAAAACATATCTAATTCGATTCCCGGCCTTCAACCCTAATATATCATACACCACATTATTATTCTTTAGGAAGTTCTCCGTGGCGATGAGCGTTTTTTGTAGCTTTTTGGGAATAATCACCGCTATCAAACCCCCTTTCTTCAAATGGTGTAATCCCTCCCTTATCATCCGAATAATGAATTTTTCTCCATATGTTCCTTTTCCCAACAATTCATGCTTGGCACCCCCCCACACACTTTCTTTTTCTGGTAGTTCGGGATAATAGGGAGGGTTAGAAATAATGAGATCAAATTTCCGTCCTTCCTCAATTAGATCTTGAATGATATTTCCCTGTGATTTGACCAGAGTAATCTGCTTGGAAAGCCCATTTCTTTCGATATTTTTTTGAGCATACGAAATATATTCTGCATCAATTTCCGTGGCCATTACTTTACAGTTAAAATGTTCGGCCGCCAATAAAGCGATTATAGCGCTGGCACCAGTTCCAATTTCCAGAACCTCAGGTTGTTTGAAGTCTTTTTTCTTTTCTTCCTTCCGGTTTTCTTGGTCTTCATTCTCTTCATTTTCTTTGTCCTTAGGAGAAACCCAAACGGATGTGTACGGCTCCAATTTTTTAAAACCCAATCCCTCCAGGCTCACCTCTAAAAACCGATATCTTAAGCCAGGCGTAGGAATAATGGCCCGTTCGGGTTCAAAGACAATATCCAGATCATAGATATCTTTTGCAATGTAGTAGTTATAGGTTAAGAGAGAATCTCGGGAACGGATCAAATGGGGCTTCTTATTTTCCCTCACATATCTTCGCATCTCGGGATGATTTTCAACCGCTTGGTGAAGAGGGAGTCCTCCGCCGACCCATTTGTATTTAATCCCATGATCTTCAAATTTATCCTTCATGCCCCTCTCTCATCCCTACGATAATTTTTAACTTCCTAATGTATTTCTTCTATATTCTAAAATGCCCTAAAACAGATAATCTTTTTTATCCTCCGATATTTTGGAAAGATATGGACGAGTGTGTCTACTGTAAAATGGCAGAGGGACTAGAACCGTGTCATATCATCTACGAAAACCCCGTACTTATTGCGATTGCCCCAAAAATAGACCATATCGTTGCCCCCGGACATTTTTTGGTTATTCCTAAGGAACATTACTGCTCTTTTTCTGACATGCCGGAGGAGATAAATCTCGCGATTTTTCACACTATAAGGAAAATAACCGGGATTCTAACCCGGGAAGAGGGTTATTCTGATTATGAACTGTATTCACAACTTGCTATGAAACCATATTCAAAAAATGATGGAAATAATTGGAATAAAGAGATTAAACATTTCATGTATCATATTATCCCCCGAAAAGAGGAAAACGAAAATGTGTTATTTCCTGGTCCACTTCCCCAAGCTCAAGTCAACAAAGAAAATCAAAAACATAAGAATTATCCGGAAAAATATTTGTATTGGGAGCAAATAATTGACGCCTCACTTAAAAGAAGTATTGTCTATAATTCAGAGCCAAAAGAGGAACTAATTGGACAGTCGGGAGGTAAAGAACAGAAATATCCATCCAAAAAAGTAACGAACATATTTAAATTAAACATTGATCTCTCCTTTGAAAAAGATGGGTCTATTCACAAAACCACAATTGAGAAAGAATTTAAAATTGATGATAATAATGAGGACGAAAATCTAAACCCTGATTTCATTGATATAGTATTTCAAATTTGCGAAAAAAACGAATTGAATCCCGAACACCTCAAAATTATGAGTGAAGATGGACACCCTATTGATTCATCCAATTTCTTTCTCCCGATTTCCGAGATAATCAATGTATTTGGAGATAAAATAGTTTTAAAAGAGATTTAAAAAACAATCTTCCATAATTTCAGATTGAAAAAAAAACTATCCATAATTTCAGCTCGAAAAAATCTTGCCTACTGCCCTTATTGGGCTTAAAACTCATCTTCCAATTTGCTGGCAAAGTTTTGAACGTTGAAAAGAGCATCTCTGGGGCCCTTCGAAGGATCGATATATGTGACCAATGAGGCTTTTCCTTTCCCCACTGGCGCTAAAATAATATGCCCTTTTCTCTGTACATTTGTGGCGATTATTCTCTCGGGAGTAAATTCCACAATCATATACTTAAGCTTCATAATTTTAAGCGAGGGGGATTTTTTTCCGTCCTCCTTTAACACCTCGGTTACCAAGTGATTTATCTGATCAACATCGGCTGAAATTTCCCAATTATCGGTTTGATACACGAGATTCCCATCCGAATCGATAACTGCAGCATCAAATACGGCGGGTTCCGCATGCATCAATGAGAAAACAAAATCTTCATGATCCATAATATAATTTTGTCATTTTTCTAAATAAAGATTGTGTTCATTGTGTTCGGAAAACGATTTCACTTCCAA
>CAZEPC010000361.1:0-5156 GCA_964513765.1 uncultured archaeon | reverse complement strand
CCGTGGTCGAGAAATTCCTGGGTAAGGATAAAATTGAGGTGGTGGATGTATATTTACAGAAATACGGCCCAGAATTTATCTTTGTTATGCGGGCAGTTCCATTTATTGGTTTCGATCCGATTTCTTATGTTAGCGGCCTCTTGAAAATTGATTTTAAAAAATATTTCCTGTCTAATTTGCTCGGATGCATCAGTAGATGCATTTTTTGGGCATGGTTGGGTACAACAATAGTTCCTAATGTTGATATCCTGCAGGACCAATTGATTCCCGAAAATTGGCCTCTCTATTTTGAACCATCTGTATATGCCAATTGGGAAAGTGCCGATGATGCGTTTGATTACTTAATTGAACAAGGAGCGGGTGATTTCAATACCATCATCTTAATTATATTGGGGACTCTCATTTTATTTGCAGTTCTTTATAATTGGGTCTTAATCCCCTATTTGAAAAAGAGAAGGGAAAAAGAGCTGGCAGAGATGAGTGAGGAGGAGAGGAAAAAACTTGATCAGAAAACTGATGAAATGGATGACATTCCAATCAATATGGCAGAAGGAAAAGCTTTAGAAGAATCTGAGTAAGATGGGAAAAATTGAATTTTTTACTTTTTTGTATTTTTGATAAGATCGATGTTTTTAAGAATAAGTCGCTTTATTGTATTTAGATATGTCATTTTCCTTCTCCTCAAGGAGATTCCAATATAAGGTTGGGAATATCCTCCCACCCCAATATAGTATTCTCTTTATAATATTGTCGGCATTACTCCTCGGTCTTAACCTTGATAATTCTGTCGATAATGTTGAGGCAATTCAAGAGACTATAAAAGTTGGGTTAGATGTGGATTATGCACCCCAAGAGTTTTTTGAGGACGGCAAACCCAAAGGATATAATATAGATTTAATGAAGATCGTGGCCGATGAGATGGATGTAGAGGTTGAATGGTATCCTATGGAGTGGGATGATATTCTAAATGCTCTTAAGAATGGAGAAATCGATGTAATCTCAGCGGTTAACAGTCAGGATCGACGAAACTTTTTTGATTTTAGCGAGCCAATTTTAAACCTAAGTCAAAACATTTTTGTTAGGAATGAATCATTTGGAATTACATCCTTAGATGACCTTAACGGTTCGAAAATTGGAGTTCAACAAGGAGATATTGGTCATGAATTTCTTCTTAATCAAGAACATCTGAATCTAGAAATTATCCCCTATCCTGATCAAAAAGATTGCCTGAAACAATTATTCAGCGGGGATGTTGATGCGGTTTTTGGAAATAGTTATACACTCCATTATTACATCCATGAATTAGATTACGAAGAAAGTATTATGAAAATTGGCGTTAATTATGATCTCGGGAAATATTGTTATGCGGTCAAAAAGGGGGATTCTGAACTGTTAGGCTTGATAAATCAGACTCTTTTGGAATTGAAAGACTCGGGAAAATTTCAGGAAAACTACAATAAATGGTTTGGCGAGCATTATATCGATTTGGAACCAGAAGAAATCCGGGAAATATTTATCACTTATATCATCCCCACGATTGTGGTTGCAATCTCTTTGATCTCTGCTATAGCTTTTTGGAATAGGTCTTTGAAAAAGAAAATTGAAAAAGCAACCGTGGAGTTGGAAGAGAAAAAACAGCTAATTCAAAAACAAGATAGGATTGAATCAATCGGATATTTGGCCGGTGGAATTGCCCATGATTTCAATAATTTTCTGGCGGAAATAATGGGCAATCTGGAAATTGCGAAATTTGAAATTGAGGATAATTCGGATCCTAAACAGCTCATTCAAATTATTGAGGAAACTAAAGGCGCTGTAGAAAGGGCTAAATCCTTATCCTATCAACTTTTAACTTTTTCAAAAGGTGGGGAACCAGTAAGAAAAACGCTTAATGTGGTTCCATTGGTAAAGGAGATTGGCAGTCTCGCCACTTCTGGGTCCGAAATTATATGTAATTATCATATTGAAGAAAAACTATGGCCTATTTATGCTGATAAAGACCAGATCGCTCAAGTTCTTAATAATCTCATCATAAATGCAGTGCAAGCAATGGAAAATGGCGGGGCTATAGATATTTATGTTAAAAATGAGCACTCTCTTCCAAAAAATGAAAGAAGCCCTTTGATTCTTCAAGGGGAGAAGTATGTGAAAATTATCATTCAAGATGAGGGGAAAGGAATTGCGGAAGAGGATCTTGAGAAAGTTTTTGACCCCTATTACACCACAAAAGAAAAAGGATTTGGACTTGGCTTAAGCGTGGCATTCTCGATTATTCAGAAACATAATGGCCATATAGAAGTCTCTTCAAAAAAAGAAAAAGGCACTACTTTCACAATTTTTCTACCAATTCCAGAAAGGAATTTGGAGGATTCTCGTGAGTTAGAAAGCCCAGATATGGATAGGATCAAAATTACGAATAAAATTGAAAACATACCCAATAAGAAAAATAGAACTAGAGTGCTAATTATGGATGATGATATTAGTATTTTAATCAATCTTATGAAATTTCTGAAAAAATTAGGTTTTGATCCCATTCCCGCTACGAAAGGAGAGGATGCAATGGCTTTAATTAAAATTCATCAACAGATCGGAAAACCGATTCATATTGTGGTTTTAGATCTTACAATTAAAGGGGGTATAGGGGGTAATGAGGTGATAAAAAATATTAAAAAATCCCACAATGATGTTTTTGCAATTGTTTCCAGTGGCTACTCGGAAGGAGGCATAATGTCAGACTATAAAGATCATGGTTTTGATATGGTCTTAAAGAAGCCCTATGATTTTAAAAAACTAGAGGACATCTTCCTCCATCTGAAAAACTAAAAGTTTAATTTTTTGGGAAACTTATCCTATGGGAAGAAATTGAATTATGCATTTCGCTATAAGGAAAACTTTATCTATAATTCCCATCAAATGGTTAAGTTCCTCATTTTCATCCTATATATCCCAATTATATTCTTATTCTCTCATCCTTATTATTTGACCGTTATCTTTATAAACTTAAGCACCTTTGCTCTTATGGCGGAGGAAGGAAAAAAAGTTTTTCATTCGGTTAAATTCACGGTATTTTTGGGGGTATTTATCATTCTCATCAATTCAATTATCATAAATGAAGGGGAAACTATCCTTATAAATTGGGGTTTCTTCATTTTATCCTTAGAAACAGTGATTCAATCCCTTATCTATGTATTTCAATTAATACTCGTTATTTTAGTTTTTTCTTTAATCAATTCACTGATTAACCCCGATAAACTTATGGAATCTTTTATGAAGTTAAAGAAAATTCCCCAATCAATCTTAATGCTCTTATTGCTCTCAATTAGATTTTTTCCCCTTCTAATGCAAGATATGAACGAAATTGAAGATATTCAAAAAACGAGGGGAGTTGAATTTGATAAGGGAAATCTCTATAAAAGAATAAAAAACAGGGTGAAAATTATTCTTCCCCTACTAAGCACTTCATTGGAAAGATCAATCCAGTTTTCAGAGGCTCTGGAAACAAAAGGGTTCGGACTCTCGAAAAAAAGAACTTTAGTATTTCAAGATAAGATGAAAATAGAAGAAGTTCTTGCTGTGTTTGTCAATATAGTCCTCATAATCATATTTTTTGTATATTTTTATCTTTTTGATGCAGGTATATATGTAATCTATCCCGAAATATCCTTCCCCGCACTCACTAATGTCGATATAGTTGTTTTATTGCTTACCTTAATTCTAAATTTCATTATCATTCATATTCTGTATCAAATTTACGGAGGAGATGAATCAAAATGAATATCATTGATTTTAGAGATCTTTATTTCCGGTATCAAAATGCTCCAAAGAAATTCACCCTCAAAGATATAAATTTGGATATTCAAAAAGGAGAATTTGTTTTAATCATTGGTCCATCGGGTAGTGGAAAATCAACGCTAGTACGCTGTATAAATGGACTTATCCCTCATTTTTACGGAGGTAAAATATCAGGTGAGGTATTAGTAAAAAATAAATCGACTTTGGAAAATAAACCTAACAATCTTGCATCGGATATCGGCTATGTGTTTCAAAATCCTGAGAATCAGCTTGTTATGAATAAAGTGGAGTCAGAAGTTGCTTTCCCCATGCAAAACCTTCAATTTCCCTTAGATAAGATAAAAAACCGGGTGAAAATTGCATTAGAAGATATTGGCATAGGAGAATTTAAGGAAAAATCAAACAATGATCTTTCAGCGGGTCAAAAGCAAAAAGTAGCCATTGCATCCGCAATTGCATCAAAACCAGAATTATTAATTCTTGATGAACCAACAGCGGAACTGGATCCGATTTCTGCAAGAGAGATTTTAACTTTGGTGCGAAAATTAAACAAAAAGTATTGCATTACTGTCCTCCTTATAGAGCATCGGATCAGCAGGGTTTTAGAATTTACTGACAGAGTTGTGCTATTAAATAAAGGAAAAGTTATCCTTGATGGGGATCCAAAAACTATTTTCTCCTCAACCGATAGTATACAGACTCTATCCGAATTTGGTATTGAAATACCCCCTATGGTTAAAATTTCTCAAAATTTTTCGCTTCAATCTGGCTATTCAATTGAAAAAATAAGCCATGAGCTGAAAAAAAAAATGAAGAATACAGATGACATTGCATCTGTTATTGAAGATTCCCTATCTGCTGAAAGAAGTAATATGGAAAACTACCTTAACTCCCTTAAGGATAATAAAGAATTAATTCACTTAGAAAATATAGATTTCACTTATGAGAATGGTACCTCGGTATTTAAAGGAATTTCATTACAGATAAAAGAAAATGAGTTTGTAGGAATAATTGGAAGAAATGGGTCAGGAAAAAGCACTCTGCTTAAAATATGTAATGGGCTCCTTCGTCCCAAGAAAGGAAATGTATATATTGATGGCAAAAATTCAAAAAAAATGAGTGTAGCTAAGCTTTCTAACACCATCGGATATATTTTTCAAAATCCGGCAAAACAATTCTATTTAGATACGGTGGAGGAGGAAATCCAATACATACTTAAAAATCATAATTACTCGAAAAACAAAATTGAATCAAGAACGAACGAAATTTTAGCCATATTCGATTTAGAAAAATATAGATATAGTTATCCCCGATATCTCTCAATTGGGGAGCAACAAAAAGTAGCCTTAGCAACCATTCTATCG
>CAZEPC010000360.1:0-5165 GCA_964513765.1 uncultured archaeon | reverse complement strand
TTCCTTTGAGGGTAGTCGGTTTTTCTATTATGGCGTATTCCGATATCTGTTTATCTCCTTTTTGTAGACTTTCAATAAAATGTTTATTTGCGTCCAAAAGTTGCCATGGGTGTCCCACATCGCTCCAAAATAAAT
Organism: uncultured archaeon; assembly: GCA_964513765.1. Lineage (GTDB taxonomy): Archaea > Asgardarchaeota > Lokiarchaeia > Sigyniarchaeales > Promethearchaeaceae > CAZEPC01. Next base: position 5,030 of record CAZEPC010000360.1, on the reverse strand, counting down.
CCTCAATATCAACTACGTGAAAAAGATCCCTTTCTTCAAGACTGATCTCAATAGCATCTGTGAGTTCATATTCTCCCCTAGGTGATTTTTCAGTTTTTTCGATGGCCTTAAATATGTTGGGTGAAAATATATAGACTCCTGCATTTGCCAGATTTCCATATCTATCATCTGGGGGCTTTTCTACCAACTTTACTAAATTCCCTTCGCTATTGGTAGAAAGGATTCCGAATTTCGTGGGATCTTTTACGGGCATTGCAGTAATAACTCCTTGGTATTTGTTTTCATTGTAGGCTTTAATTGCCCTCTTGAATACATGCTCATCCATTAATAAATCGCCATAAATAAGTAAGAAACTATCATCACCAACAAAATCTTTAGCGATGTTGGTGGCATGCCCAGTTCCGAGGAATTCCTTTTGCTCCTTATAGGTTAAAGCTACTCCAAAATCTTTTCCATCTTTGAATTTTTCTTTTATCATCTCTTTTTTATATCCCACAATGAGAAGAATTTCTTTTACTCCATTTTCTTCCAACATTTCAATAGTATGCTGAAGAAGTGCCTTACCACCTACAGGAATTATGGGCTTGGGTTTCGTTTCGGTCAGCGGATTTAATCTTTTTCCTCGACCGGCAGCTAAAATACATGCTTTCATCTTTATCTTTTTTCCTTTTTGTGTTTTATCTGAATAATTTTATGTTTATTCTGTTGTAAATCTTTCTGAAAATTAATAAACAATCAATCAATTCGTTCAATTCTATAATTTTAAGGAGTTTAAATAATCTTTTATCTCCTTATATTTCTTTAATTTACCTGAAAATGTTTCTTCGAATAAGTTTGTTTCAATTATTTTTTCTTTGAATTTATTTATTTTGGGATCATTTAACTTTGGATTACCTGAATATAATGTCTCGAAAATAAAATTGTTCTCCTTTCCAAATTCGCGGAATTTAAAGAACAAGTACTTTTCCTTATCCCCATTATCATTCGATATCTTAATTTGAATAGAATCCATAAAGCAATGGGCCCTTATGTAGGAATTTATAGCAATGGTGGCTAATTGTCCACTCAAGATGGTGGTCAATAATTCTTTTTTATTTTCATCCTTATAAGTTAGATAATTTTGATGATCGTATAGCTTGGAGGTAATTGGCAAACCGCTGGATGAAATTCCTGAATATATTAATTTGCTCTCATCATTAAATATTTCATGGCTGGAGGATTCTTCAAATTTTTTCTTGTATAGGTTTCCAAAAATGGTGAGTTTAATAAGTTTGCAGATCGCATTGAATTTTTCTTTCTCTTCTCCGTGAAGCTCGCCCAATTCTTCAATCGAGAACTTTTCTTTTATTTGGTTAATTATTTTCCCAAGTAATTCATAGCCATGGGCACTACCGAATTTTAGTTCTCCCAATAAACAGATAATGACAGGTCGCTCAACAAAAGTAAGTAGTTTTAAATCTTTATCCTCTTCAATATCGTGAAAAAGAATTTTATGAAGTTTCCAATTTCCTTCCTCACCCAGTTCTTTTATTAACATATCCGCAAAGATAGCAATTTCAAATTTTGCATAGTGCTTCTTATTAGAACAGAATTCTATATTATCATTAATAATTACCGCAAAATCCATCGCTTTCAACCAATTGTTAAGTGTAAAATGTTAAAATGTTCTTTTCGTTCATTAAAGCATATCAGAGTTCAATTTCATCATAATCGTCATCTTTTATCTCTTTTTCCAACTTTTTTAGCTTTTTCTCCAATAATTCTTGTTCCTCGTTCTTGATTTCATCTTTTTCTTCTTCTAATCTTTTTAAGGCCAGTTCTCGTTTAACTTTTTCTAATTCTTTTTGTTTATTTAGGATTTCTTTTTCTCTTTCAATTTTTTCTAATTCTTGTTCTAATTTCTTTTGTTCTAATTCTTTTTGTTCTTTTTCTAATTGCAATTTTTTGATTTTGATTTCTTCTTCCTCATCTTGAAGTTCTTTTTCAAGCGCTTTAGATTTTGCCTCAAGTTCTCTTTTTTCAAGTTCCTCTATTCCTAGAGATGAGACTTCCACGATTTCCTTTAATACACTATTAGCAGCTTCCTTAAGTGTTTTTTCATCGACATTTTCCTTAGTCCCTTTGGTGATCGCAACATCTGCCACTTTCATAAGCACATTATCTGCAACAGTATAATCATCCTTACTCTTTTGATTTTTTATCTTTTTGGCAATGTCTACCAATTCTTGATTTTCTTCCAAGATGTCTTTATCTATTTCTGTTTGTTCCTTTAATAATTTGAGGATTTTGGCTTCGATCTGTTCCTTATCTTGTTTTCCCACCTTTTGGAGCAGCTCAATACAATTTTTTCTTATAAACTCGTGTTGATCGTTAAGTAAATTAACGATTGAATCATAATAAGGCTCTAAATCCTCCACATCGGATTCTGCCACATATTTTAAGAGTATTAGCATTCCTTCTCTTTTTTTGGGTGATCCATATTTCAGGTAATCTTTAACATAGGGAAAGATAAAATCCTTATATTTAGGTACAAAATCCTTCAAAGAAGCAATCATTGAGTAACGGATAACATCATCATCAATATCCAAAATACCCAATAATTTGGGCATGATTTCCTTTACTACAGAAGGGTCCATCTCGGCAATAATGGAGAGGCTCTGAATAAAATCTTCTATAAAATCTTGTTTCCTCTTACCCAGCCCTTCCTTAATAAGCTTAATTGCTTCCTCTGATTTCTCATTGTCCAATTTTTCAAAGATATCTTCCATTTCTTTAGTCATAATTTTCTTACCTATTTATTCTTCTTCATATTTTTTTAGTTTATCTATTTGATTAATTAATTGATGGAGGGAATCATAATTTAATCTTAATAAACCCTTTCTCTCTTGTACAAGGGGTGAGTTACTATACTGGAGGGAAACCACGAAATTATTGTCTGGTTTTTCTTGATGTTCAACTTTAATTTTAAAGAAATATGATTGTAAAAATTCAATTAACTCATGAAAATCATTAGAGTCCTCCGAAATTTTATCGGGATAAATCTGAGAGAATGGAATTTTAATTGTTAAAGATAATTCATCTTCTCTCTCTGGGTTGGTTTCTGTACTCCCCATTACATTTTTTTCCGCACAATACATGTTGAAAACAATACTCGCTAATTTTAAATCAGTAATAGGGTCATATTTTGCGTTACATACTGCTTTTCCCATCTTGAAATCTACTACAAATAATTCTGAATCGTACCAAATAACCATATATCTACGTGAATCATCAATATAATATACAAAAGTTCCCTTTTTGATTAATTTATCTCTTTGGATTATCTTTCTGAAAATAAGACTGTCCTCTAAGGGAAAGTTTATTTTTACTTCGGGGAGATCGCTTTCTTCGATTGTAAGATCAATGAGAGCGATGTCTTTTTTCAGATATGCTTTTTTAAGTTTATTGGAAATTTTATGGAAAAATATTTCAAAGAAATCTTCGATAAACAAAATATTATCAATTGGTTTGTAAAGGGTAGTCCGTTTCTCAAGATGGCGTTTAACATTATTTTTATATTGTTGGTAACAAAACTGGGGTAAATCTCCTAATTGCCCTCCAGAATTAAGTCTCACTTTTAGTAATACACGTTCAGGGCACATGGGGGCCAATACACAAGTCATTCTATCATCTTCGCATTCTTCACAGTATTTATTTAATTCATTGTATAAAAGCTGCGCGAGAAGTCCCATGGCTTCTTTAGGAATATAGCTGTTTTTTTCAAACAAATATTTCCTAAGTGTATCCTTATCAAATTTTTTTTCAGCCATGAGTGTTTTCGACCTATATACTTATAGTTTCTCTAATTTGATAAAACTTTTTTTTAAATCTAATATCAATATTTAATTAATGAGCGAAAAAAAAAGTGATGATGAAATAGGTGAATTTGAACATGGATTTCCAAAACATCCGGTGGAAATAATACAACAAACAAAAAGTGGGACTATTAGGATACCCAAGGAAATTCGTGATGAATTTCCAGAAGAAAAGCCGAGTTTTGCATTTTGGAGGGAAGGGGACAGATTTTTCTTTCATTATGTTCCAGAATCGGAGCTTGATAAATTAAATATTGAGGGCGAGGAATCCTCTTCTACATCTAAGGGTCAGAAATCTCTGTCTGAAAGTGTAAATGCCGCTTCCGGTCAGAAATCTGGAGTTAATAAAACAAAAAAGATCGAACCTGAATTAACCAAATATTTTCCCTATAAAGTAGAAAATCAGGGAAAGATTGCCCAAGTTTTTGAAACTACGTTCTATAAATTAATCGAAGATAATCCAAATGTGCAAGAGGCTATTGAACGAATGAAATATATAATGGCAAAATTCACTACGGGGGATAGCACAAATGACAGCCGCTTAATGATTTCCATTATAAATCTAATTTTTGATACTATTGTTAAAGTTCAAAAGGAAGAATACAATCAATTACTTTCATTTATTGATGAGAATGTTATTAATAAAATAACATCCAATTTTCTTTTAGAGAGTGGCCAAATTAAAACCTTTGCTGCGGCAGTAATGTTAAATAATTTAGACTATGCCGAACAAATACTCATTGAAATTCTAGACAGAATGAGGGAATATACTGAGATTTATGAGGTTATTCAAGGATATAAAAACTTAGTTAATTCAATAACGGGATTTTCATTTAAGTTGGACATCCCAGAAGATATTAAAAATATGATTTTAGATGAAATGAAGAATTTTATTTTCGGGAATGAAATAGTATTAGAAACCGGTCTCACCGTTGAAGAACAAAAACAATTAGCGAAAGAGAATCCTGAACAAGGTTTTGAAGGTGGAGTGGGAAGAGATATTAAGAATATGGAGACTGTTCAATACTTGGAGTTGGATACAGATGGTGCTTTGCGGTTTTTGGATCTTCTAGAAAAGCTGGATTTGAAAAAGCCTGCAGCAAAAATTGCTGGGGAATTACTTTCAGAAATTCCAGAGGAAGATCCACACCTAGAAGAGATGGAAAATAAAAAAAA
>CAZEPC010000359.1:0-5174 GCA_964513765.1 uncultured archaeon | reverse complement strand
TCCTGATATTAATGAAGAAGAGCTCATGGAAAAGCTCAAAAGTATGATGTAATTCTTTTCATAACTTCATAACAAAATCATTTTTTTTAATTTATAATTGCTTTTTCTCTTTTTTTCTAATACTTTTAGAGCTTGAAATTAGCCATAACCATTTTATGATCCAAATACATCCACCAAATAAGAAATCTTCTCCGCTTTAATTTTTTAAAATCAGCTTTGAGGAGTGATTGTTCCACGTTATAATTTGAAAACTCGCAGATGCCGAAAATATGGTCATATCGGTAATCTTTTAAAAAAAACGGATAATTCGTGGTGACCTCATGATTTTCGTGTGCCGAATCATCCAAACCAAATTTTTCGGTTAATATTTTCATCAACCGGCTTGATTCAGTATCTCCCTGGCGTTCTTCATCGTGATTAAAATCACCAGCAATAATGATGTTTCCATTGCATTCCTCTTGGGCCAGAGGGATAGCCTCCTCGATAATCCAATCCTTGATTTGTTTCGCCCGTTCATCGTCATTCCAAGGACCGCTTTTCACATGTACATTAACCAGCAGCATTTTCTGATTTGATTCCTTTATCTTGATGCATACGTAACTTACATCAAAGTCTGTGGGGATCCCATATTGATTATCTGGATTTCCATTATAGGGATTATGCTCGAGTTTTTCGAGATGTGCCTGGAATTCTCTTTCCTTTTCATCATCCGGATAAACCTCAGAATCTGAACTTTTTTTAAAATGGATAGAATGACTTTTAAAACTATCTGGTATAAATTCCGCAAAACTTTTTTTCACGGCAATTGAATCATTCAATCCAATGAATTCATAATTATCTGAAACTAAGATATCGGTAAAATTCCACACTTCTTGAAAAACACAAATATCGGGATTTATTTTTTCAATTTTTTGATGAATTATGTGAGCAAGCTTTTTGTCGCTCAAACTACAAGTATAATCGAATTTGGTAGGTAGAAAATTGCCTAAATTTGCTGATATTATTATGCCCTCAACCATGTTTTTTCCCAGCTTTTAAAGTCTATACTAATCAACAATTACTCTAAGTACAGATGAAAGATAATTTTATCTCTTTCAGAGGGGTTTATAATAAGAATATTCGACCTAATCGAAAATAATAATTACGGATTTCTAATGGAATTACGACAAAATAAATCTAATCATTATTGTGTGGGAAAATATTCAATAAGTCATCTGGGTCTAAACTATTGAGAATCGGAAATATTAGAGTATCTTTAAGGATAAGTTTTTCTCTTCTTCCCACATAAAATGATTTCTACAAAGGAGAAGAAATCTAAAATAGGTTTTTGTCGATATTGTCTGTTAAACATTGCAAAACATTTATAAAGATAAAACACTACTAATCAATCAGTAATCTGAACTTAAAAGGGACAATCACATATTATAACTTTTTGTCTCTTAGCGGAGGATTACAAAAAAAAAAGTGATTATTATGGCAAAAAAAAGTTACATTGCGAAGGCACCTGTTAGGCGATTAATGAAAACCGAAGGGGCAGATTTAGTCGCAGAAGATGCATTACTCTTCCTCATCTCAAAGATTGAAGAAGAGGCTAAGGAGGTTACCAAATCAGCAATTTCTCTTGTCAAGGATGATAAAAGAAAGAAAATAACTGCTGAAGATATTAAAAAAGCCTCTCCCACATTGCTTTAAAAGAAATCCGAAAAATTAAACTACAAGAAATTACCAATGTTAAATTTAAGGATTTCAATTGAACATTCAAAAGTTTTCATCATTCACGAGTTTCAACGTGGATTTTTTTTAATATTTTTTTCGTAATTCGGTTTTCCTTTTTCGTTGAAATATTCCCCCAAAATCTTGTAAATGAAAGTTTTCATTCTGATATTACATATTAATAAGATTTTAAAACTTTTTATAAGGAATAACTAAGGATAATTTTTTATCTTAATTTTCAAAATTTCAGCTTTTTAAGGGAGGAGTTAGTTCTAGGAAATAGGTGTTTAAATTGAGTACCGATGAAGTTATTAAAAGTAAAGTAGTAGATCAATTACGATTTGATGCAAAGGTTGATGCATCAGATATAAAAGTTGAAGTAGATAATAATAAAGTCACTCTTGAAGGATCAGTTTCCTCATTTAGTGGAAAAACATCCGCCGAAGATGACGCCTATCTTATTAGCGGCGTATTTGATGTAGAGAACAATTTGGAAGTGGAATTTGAAGTACCACCAGCTATTCCTACAGATGATGAAATAGAGACCAGAATCAACAACACTCTCCTTTGGAATACTGAAATCAACTCCCAAAATATTAATGTAGAAGTAGAAAATCAATGGGTCACTCTTACAGGTGATGTTGATTCCTATTGGAAAAAATATCTTGCCGAGAATAAGACCTTGAATGTTCGGGGAGTAGTGGGAGTCACAAATGAAATCGTAGTTGTTCCTACTGAGAAAGTCACCGATGAAGCAATTGCCGAGGATATTATAAAGGCAATTGAGCGAAATGTAAATGTATTAGCAGATAATGTAACGGTAAAAGTTGAAGATGGAAAGGTAACTTTAACCGGTGAAGTACCCTCTTGGAGCGCAAAGAATTCTGCGTTTATCGCTGCGTCTTCTGCATGGGGAGTTAAAGAGGTAGAAAATAAGATATTGATTAATCCTTAATAGAATGTAGAATTCATCCAAAGAATAATTCACTCAAAAATCTTTTTTCTTCTGATATTTTTTTCCCATCTTTAATTAATGATTTATTTTTCTCTCTTTCAAATAAATTTATATTCCAAAAATCCACATTATTCTTGGTAATGCTTGAAGATAAATGGGCCCAAATTCCCTACATTTACATAATGATATATTGTTGTTTTCTTCTCTTTTATCTCTTTTTGAAAGGAGGATTAGAAAATAAGTTTAAGTTAATGGGGAGGGTAAATATAGGTCTTTCAATAGCTTTATTTTCATTCTCGGTCAATCTTATACTAAAAGCATTAAATATCCATTATAATATCAATCCATTCATTTTTGAAAAAATCTTATTCATTATTGCCGCCTTTGGGGCCACTCTTGCGGTACTATTTATAGAACCGATTATTCACCCAGCAAGAAATTTTACAATCATCGGTTCGATTGTTTTAATTTTATTTATCTTTATTCCTCCCGATTCTTATTACATTATTATCCCAGGTATTGGATCTTCTGTCTATATTCTGGTAATTATGCTTTTAATAAGAAAAATCATCCAAAATATTAAGGAAGTTCATACACGCACATCCTACAGTCTGGCTTTCTCCACAATCATAGCCATTTTGGGCATTATTTTTAATTTACAGATTTTAAAAGACTTCCTCCCAGGAGAGATCTCCCATAACAGCTATATCTTTATTATTATAGGTTTTTTAGGAATCTATTATTCATTTAAAGACATCAATGTATTTCTAGAGGCTGATTGGCTAAATTTTATTGATGAGATCTTCATTGTGAGAAAAGATCCATTTGAACTTCTCTTTTATTTCGAACCTGGAAAGGAGGGGATGAGGGAGGGAGAGGAAAAGGAAGAGATAAGGAAAGATGAGAAAAGGGATTATCGATTAATGGCTCAAATGGACCAAGTAGATAATAATGAAATACAATTAGAAGCTCATGAAGAAGATATTCTTCATAAAGGAATAATTGGAATAAATTCATTACTCAGGGAGATTCAAAATTCCATCCTTCAAAATGATAAAAATTTATCCAAGATTGAACTCGGAAATAAAACACTCTTTTTAGAGCACGATGAAAATGTGTTAATATGCTTGATATCGGAAAAATCTCTCCTTTCCTACAAATACTTACTAAAAAGAATAAAAGAAAAATGGAACAATTATTCTTTAAAAAAAATAGCGGACTTAAAGAATGAGAAGGCGAAACAGATAATTCACAATTCTTTGGAGAGATTATTATACACAAATAATTAATGAAATAAGAGACATCTGAGACAAAACAGAGAAGATAAGTATGATTGGGTATATCGGAGTGAATTATCCTTTAAGGAATGATTGGGCAGAATTTACATTGGGTTTGGAATCAATCATCGTTTTCATCTCTATTCAATGGTTTCTTTCATTTCTGGGAAAGTTCCTTCTCTATCGGAAAAAAATGAATAAAAACACCCATAAAAGAAATTTAGCTTGGGCTTTCATTTTTCTTAGCCTCGGAATAACCTTTTTTATTTATATTATGGCAGATTATATTGTTTCCCCAGAGCGCCGTGAATATCTTAACTTATGGGGATATTTTTCTCTGTCATTAGGAGGGCTCATCTTTTTAATTATTTCCGAGAGGATAAAAAAGGAAGGAAAATATCCTTTTTCTCTTATAGCCATGATTTTGTTGATAAATATCATCATTGGAATCACAATCAATTTCACAGACTTAATATTGATCGTCGGTATATAAGGAACAGCTCTGACCTCATTGTATTTGCTCCAATATCGAAGACTATTGATTAATACCACAAACAATAGCCCAAAAATTCGCCGAAAAATAGATTTTTTACTACTGGGTTTCATTTTAATCGGTCTCGGATTTGGGTTTTTTACAGATGAGAGCCAAAAAACCTTAGGATTTTCATCTCGAATTATTGCAGATATATTGATAATAACTGGAATGCTATTAGGGGTGAAAAATCTTCAAGAAGTGCCGGATTATACGGAATTAGATTGGTTGAAAAAATTAAAATCACTTTTAATAATCGATAAAACCGGGATATGTATTTTTTCCCGCGCATTTAAAGCTAATATCGCAGAAAATAGTTCACAAGCAGTAATTTCAGGTGGTTTAAAATCTGTAGAAGCCATTCTTAAAGAAGCAACCAAGGGGAAACAATTAAAAAAGGTCAAAATGGGGAACAACATCTTTCTTTTCAAGGAGAAAAAAAATCTCACGTTTGTGCTTATTGCGGATGAAAGTATGGAGGCCCTTAGAATCCGGTTGGAGCAATTTGCCCAGAAATTTATGAAATTATTTCATAATTATTTAAACGATTGGGATGGCCATCTAGATGTGTTTTATCCCGCAGATGAAATCATTGAAGAGATTTTCAAGCCACTATAATATAACTGGTAAATTTGAGATTTAGATTTCATTGCTTCGGTTAGACTTAGCAAGGAATTCTTTTTCAATCTCTCATGAA
>CAZEPC010000358.1:0-5241 GCA_964513765.1 uncultured archaeon | reverse complement strand
CAACCAAACCTTTTACTATATCCGGTCTGATCTGGACCCCATATCCCGTTTCCTTGTTTATTTCGTAAAGGTCTCCGCGTAACCCTCCGTTTGTCACGTCCGCCATCGCCCGAATTCCATTACAAGCTTGTTCATCGGCAAGTATATTTTCGCATGCCCGGAGAAAATCAATATTGAGGGTTTTTTTGACAACCTCGGGCATATCCGCATAGAGGGCAGTGGTCGAGATAGTGCCTCCACCCGCACCGCCCGTCATTAGTATTACATCCCCTTTCTGAACGTTTTTTCGGAAAAAGGAGTATTTCATCGTACCTATGGCGGCAATTCCGCCCGTAAGTCGATCCCCGATAACCATATCTCCCCCTATCCGTAAGGTGGATCCGGCGGTTATGGGCACCCCAGCCAGTTCAGCAACCGCAGAAATACCTGCCTGAAAATCGAATAGCTTCCCGATATCACCGTCATCCGCCAAATGTACATCGACCATAATGGAGGTGGGGACTCCGCCCTTGACATATACATCCCGTAAGGCCGCGCGGGTCACGTGAAACCCTGCCAAAAACGGAAAATCGCTTAATCTACTATGCATCCCTTCCATCTTGGTAAGAATGATGGCCTTTTCACCTTTCATATCCCGGGTGCCTGTTTTCTCGAGCTGAGCCGCATTAGACCCAAATGGAACCTCCACCGCCCCCGTATCATCCAGTGACTCGGGAGATATCAGTGGATCCACCGAGGTTTTCGAGATCTTGGTGAGTAGCTCATGTACGAAAAAGTCACCCTTTCCCCGGCAACCGACTCCCCCCTCACCCATACTAACCCCCGATTTTGGGATATTTAAGAGGGTAGAAAGAAGTTTATCATTTTTTATCAAGGGATTTGAATGCGCAGAAAGACTTTTTTTGGATTCTTGAAGAACCCCCTCCGCCATCTTCAGGAGACGGGCTTTCGGATAGTCCTTTTTGAATACCCGGTACTCGGCCATCAACTGATTGACGATTTTCCGATCCGAAATGTTATTATTCAGTAATTGCTTTGCGATTCCTTCAAGGTTTGTCATGATCTTGTGGGATAAAATTAATCATTCATCAATAATTTTTTACATTTATCTTATTCATTCATATAAGAGACAAGAAATAATTGATTATTACACAGACTATTCCAATAAAAGGATGTTCTCAATTAGTCTTAATTACAATGTACTAAAGAATGAGGCAGAAAGTTGAAGTTTAGAGTTATTTCACCGGGCCGGTTGCATATGTCCCTCTTGGATATGAACGGCAGTTTGGGAAGGATTGATGGGGGTTTTGGACTTTCCATCCAAGAACCAAATGTTATCGTCGAGTTTTCCGATGAAGATACTAACAATCATAATAATTCCAGAAGTTCCAGCACCAAATCCTCAGACAATGGAGATAATGGGACGATTTTGGAAATTAAGGGAAAAAAGATGTTCAAACCCTTGGTGAAAGATGTCATAAGTAAGTTTTCGGAATATTTTGATGTCTCCTTTCCCTTCCTTTCCATAGAGGTAATAAAAAGCATACCCGCCCATGTGGGTTTGGGATCCAAAACTCAGTTTCTTCTGGCCATTGCCCGTGGACTGTGTCATCTAAAACGATCAGAAGTGGATTACGACATATTTGAATTAACCAAGTTAATTGAACGTGGCGGAACCTCGGGTATCGGATATATGGCTTTCGACAGAGGAAAATTCATTATAGATTTAGGGCACTCCTTCGGCCCTAATGGGCAAAAAAAGACATTTTTACCATCCTCCGCCAGCAAGACCGAGCCAGCCCTCCCGTTTATCCAGTTAGAAACGCCCGCAGAATGGAAAGTGTTACTTATAAGGTTGGATGTAAAACAAGGCGCCAACAACACCGAAGAAATCAATATTTTTCAAGATAAATGCCCCGTGGATTTAGGCGATGTGGAAAAGATATCCCATTTAATACTAATGAAACTCATCCCGGGAATTTTAACCGGTAATTTGGCTGGTTTTGGGGATGCGATTCATGAAATCAACAATAAGGGATTTAAGAAAAAAGAGATTGAATTGCAGGATAACCATATACAGGATTTAATCCAAAATATTTACAAGAAATTCCATATCCCATGCGGAATGTCCTCTTTTGGACCCATTATTTATGCAATCACGGAAAATGAGGCGCAAACAGAGGGAATTTTCGATTATGTATCACAAACGGCGGATAAGGATCCGGATTTCCCCTCCTACATGATTTATAAAACCAAACCCAATAATGAGGGGCATAAAATAATAGAATTATAGATTCCGACCAAGATTTCACTAAAAATCCTATTTAGCCAAAATCTCACCTAAAACCCCAGTAAAATCTAAAAGGAAATAGATTCTTCTGTATATGTACCTTTTTTTACGGCGGTTTTTTCTGCCTCTGGACAGGACACACTCTCCAATAACTTTCCGTATTCATTACCCAAAACCCCCTTTATTCCCTCCAACATTTGTTCCCAATAGGCATCGGCTGCTTGCTCAAAATCTTGCTTGAATCTTTTTCGCCATTTCTTTACGGAGTAATCCTCTCCGAATTTATCGGAACTGATTGCTAAATGAAAGTAAGCAATTTCCTTTATTTTTGTGTTGCACCATTTAGTGGGAAGGGAATTGGCCTTTCGGTTGTATTCGATAAGATTTCCCAAAACTTTCCTTATATGCCACTCATAGTCAATATCAAAGCCGGCAATCGCTTGAACCAACTTCGGAATAATCTTTTCTGCCCATCCCCGATGAAATCGGCAAAATCCGGTATCTTCATTGTAAAGCTCTTTTATTAACCTCTGGGCGCTCCTCTTACCCAATTCCTTCGGTTCCAAAAATTCTCTTTTATAGTATGTGGTAAATTTGCCCAAGATAGGAAGGGGTGCGATGAAGCCCGGGCGCAAATATTGATTGGGGGATATAAATCCATCGGAACCGAAGCAAAGATACACCGAACAATCTAAATTGAATTCTTTGGAGAAAGCTCGAATACCTTTGTCCAAGATAGTCTTCTCAAATGCCAGCTTTTTGGCCAAATGAATTGCAAGATTAGAATTCACCTTGGAAGCCTCTTCAATATCCAAATCATCGGCATTAAACAAGGGATCTCTGGGTAAGCCTAAGGAATCCGCGCTTATTTTACCCTCTTCAATGGCATTAAAAACCGCCCCAATTAAATTTCCGAAACTGATTGCGTCGAAACCCAGATTATCCACATACTCTACAATTTTCATAGCATATTCGGTCCTGAATATCCCTATATTTGGGCCGCAACTGCTATAGGGTTCGTAATCCATGACATGTCCGTCAATTGATTTTTTACATAAAGCAGGGCACGCTTCCCCGCAAGTTTTAGAGGACATCTTTTCATCGAGGTTTCCCGAGATGTAGGAGTCTTTGATAAATTTATGATAAATTTGGGAACGTTTTTTCTTATCCCAATAGATGCTGTTCCAATTAAACATCAAAGTATCATTCTCGGAGGATTCGTAATTACTTAAAAACGTCCCCTTGGCCCGATATTTTTTGGTGTACTGCATGGCTATTTTATTAATGTTGGACTCCTCGTAATATTTGGACACAATTTTGGCCAAATTTTTCCCAGTTTTCGAGGTCTTCGAACGCTGGAAATTTCCACCGATCACAACAGCTACGATATTATGGGCTTGTGCCAACACGCTGCCAAATCCGCCCCTCCCCGCGAAGCCTTGACTATCGGAGATCAACTCATGGTTTCGTACAAGGATGCTATTTAATCCGCCGATTACGCTGTTAAACCCGGAGGGTCCGGCCACTATAGATCTATACCTTAGATTTCCATAATATTCACTGTATTTCTTTACAATATAATCTTGGACGGAATATACTCCTTTCTTTTGATATGTTTCATATAAATGGGGGAAGGGTTCAATTTTTACACTTAATTCATCTTCTTTGGACCTATATCTAATTAAAATAATTGAGGGGACTTTTGCCCTCCCGGTAATATCAATATTATTTAAGCCCGTTCGAAATAGTTCCTCGCCCAAGCCGCCAACCGTACTAAAAAAGAAGCCTTGAGTCATCGGACTCCGGGCACTTATGATCACCCGATGGGCACCAGGAATCCCGTAGCCTGTTAATGGACCGCTGCTAAGAGACAAAAAATTCCTGGGATCCAACGGAGAATACTTCCATGTGTTTTTATGTAAATGTTTCAGAATGGCTCGACTAAGAATACTGAATCCATCTTCGTCCTCTATAATTTTCTGCTTCGTTTCGGCGTTTATAACTAATGTTTTCATATTTATCATCTCTCACATAATTCTTTCACTTAATTTTTTCTTTCTTTCTATATTAGAAACGAGTCCCAAAACATAGTTTTATCCCATAAAATAACTTAAAATACCTCATAAATCATTTAGTCGGACCTCACAAAGGACAATAAAAAGTTATGGCTTTTTTATAGATCTACCATTAATTTAGGGATTTCTAATTTCCTAAAAAACTTTCATTGTCTTCTGAAAGGTTGCTTTGAGAATGTTTTGTATTTTGTATGGAAAAATGCATAATCTGATTTATAATCTTCTTTTTCGATCATAGAAAAGAGATAAAGTTGTGAAATACTATACTTTATTTTTGATTATGATCATTTGATCTCATTTTTTCATAAAAGTGAAAAATGACCAAACAAAATCTTAAAATAGATTAAGGAATGACATAGGGACCCCATAAACAACCAATTATATCCGATAAAAATTATACAGAAAACACCAAAAGCATCTGAATAATTAAGCAGTAGGATTCCAAAAAATTAGAACTGGTCCGATTATTATTACATGAAAGCATAAATAACATAAATCACAAAGTAAAAACAATGAGTAAAAAATCTAAAATTTACCGGAAATTGCAAAAGCACCTTAACAAACAAGCAATTGGATACCCCAGAACTCTTTCCTCCGTTGATTTGGATCTCTTAGAATACATCTTTAAAGAAGAAGAGCACATTTATATCGCATTAAATCTCAATTACAAATACCAATTTGTTGATGATATCTATAAATCTATTCAAAATAACAAAAAGACGCAAAAATACGGGTTTTCCCCCAGTAAAGAGCAAACTGCCAAAATATTGCAAGAAATGAGAAGAACGCGATCTGTCGGATATAGGACTCGTGATGAAAAGGACCAATACGCATTGATGCCATATTATGAGGGATTATTTGAACTCCAGACGGGAA
>CAZEPC010000357.1:0-5261 GCA_964513765.1 uncultured archaeon | reverse complement strand
GTTTGATCCAAAATCTCTCTCTTTTAATAAGTAAAAAAAATTGGATAGACCTACCCTTACTATAATTCTATATAATCTTGGACAATTGCGGCAAGGAACGCACATCAGGTCCGATTTTCGCCCCAAGTACGCGAGTCACGAACGAGCAATCTTGGACGGCCCGGACACTCTAACCGCTATAGGTTCCAAGTAAACCATCGCCAAAATCTTACCCCATACCAATCGATTATTGCTCCTCTCCGAAAGGTATTAAGATTAAGACGCCAAGTAACTATTTTACTTCCATATATTTAAATCTTTGGGCCATTAATGAATATCTAAAAGCCCAAAATAGATAGAGAAACCCCTAAAACGAAATAATGCTATGTATCGGATGAATCCTCGGTTTATTCCATTAAGATTCTTTCCTTATTTTTATGACCGAAAATCGGTCATTTCTTCCCGCCGATTTAGAAAAGTTTTATGTGATGGTGGCATCCTTGAGAAATAGGCGGAATGCGATGTTCGCGGCAGCTTGATTTTGGGCATTAAAGATTGCCTCAGATCGGGGAAGCGAAACTTTGTCTCTCCCCTTCACATCTTCCTTTTTCTCTTCTCCTCTCTCTTCCCTGGGACTGTTCCTTCTTTTATCCAGATAGGAACAGAAATAACAGACCCCATAATCCGCACCCGCACTCCTATCCACCGAGCTAAGAGAGAGTTTGTGGGGTATACCCTTGGCCATCAGCTTCTGCTTCATCTTATTGGTGAAATGAATAGAACTACCCCTTTTACCCAGCGCATTGCTTAATTTTTTTCGATAGAGCCGCAAGAGATGGGTGCAAGTAAAATGATACCGGGAGGTATATCCGGGATTGACGGCACTCATTTGGACATCCTCTAACTTTTCCCGCGTCCCCCATGTGGTCATAATCCATTTTACTACCTCTTCTAATTTGCCATAACCCTTGATCATGCCGTTTACGATACCGGCACCAAATCCCGTTCTGCCCTTCGTACTGAGTGATTTTAGATCCTCGTAGGCGAAGGATGAGGATAAGCCGTGACTAAGTAAATAGGCAATCACCTTTGCCATATACAAAATCATGTGGTCTCTTTTTGACTCGTAACTCCTGTTTCTAAAATAATGCTCGGTTTGAAGGCGGTTTAATCTGGTGAGAGGTCTATCGGGGTTACTTTTTATTTTTCTTCGCTCCCTCCCGATCGCCTTCTTTAAATTTAATATATGATCCATGTTATGCTGGCGTCCCCGATGAGTATAGGCAACCGGGGCCATCAAGATCTCGTTGAAGGTGAGCTCTGACAAACTCTTTTTTCTGCGATCTTCGGTCTTGTATGGATTCAAATTTTCGGACTCTGGTTCGGATTCCGAATTCAACCCCAAAAAATTGGTTTCAATCTTTTCCCACCAATTGGAGAAGGGACCATTATCACCATCCGTGCTTTCGTATTTTATCCCCCACATTTTCGCAATATCCTTTTTTAAATCCTCAATTTCAAAATCAATCTCAATTGGGGATGTTTGGTGGGTTTCATTGGGAAGGGGTATAGAAGCTTTCTCTTTCTTTTTTTCTTCGGAATCCGAGGCGTTAAGATATGGGCGAACATTTGAAACATCGATAAACGCATTATCCAATACTGTCTTGGAGGTCATTGCGTTAATATCCAATCCATGATAAACATCTTTCTTTGCATGTTCTCCCTCAAATGAAATGGTATTAAAGGAGGGGATAAGGTTTTTCCTTTGCTTAAAAATACTTTCTTTCGCCTTGAGGTGGATACTTAAGGTACAGCTGAGCTTTCCCGGGATCGGAGGTAATATGGAGATAGCTTGAATCTCAGCGCCGGCTTTAAGCCTTCGCTTCATCGTATTGGACATCCTTATTTCATAATACGGGCCGGTTGGGGACTTACTCACCCCGCCCTCTCCGTTCAGGTAATTGAGGAAATTTTCCCAGCCTTTTGCAAGAATATTCTTCCTCTCTCCGAGATCTTTCAGTTTATTTTGTTTTGAGTCTTTGGGATCATCATTTTGATCTTTTTTATTTTCCAAATACCACGAATCCACTTCGGATATGAATTCATATCGGTTTTTTTCCCGCTCCAGAAACCGGAGCTTGCCGAGAGTTTCTCCCTTTTTCTCCCTGAAATATTCATATTCCTTTTTGATTTTTTTAATCTTTTTTAGTGACTTCTCAAATTCCTCAAAATCGCGCTTTTGAACTCCCGTAACTCCTGAAAGATATCTTTCGTATTCGGAATTTATCGCATCGAATTTTTCCTCTTTTAACTGATTACTGATTTTATCCAACTTGTCTTTACAATTTTTAATGGCTTTATCCAAATAGGTTTTGGCATCCATATTATCTTGGTTATCTTTGTCATAGAATTTTGTTTTTATCTTTCCCTCTATGGTTTCGGTTGCAAAACCTTTATTTTTCTCGATTTTTATTTTATTAATATCGGACGTGCGGTCTTTTTTTTCGGTGGGCTTGTACTTATGGATTTTCAAGGAGGGTTGAATGTGGTTAAATTTGTCCCCCTCTTCCACAAGTTCTTTCTCACTGATCCTCTCCTGGCGAAATGGGGCATAATCTTGTATCGCTTCATTGCCCTCGAAATCCAGCTTGGGGACATTCACACGGAGGGCCAGCTTGTAATCCCCTTTTTCTTTCTTTTTCTCTTCCGCCCACTTGATAGTATTACTTATAGAAGATAGCTTACTGATCATCTCGAATTGGTCTTTTTCTTTCTCGGGATAGTAGATCCCAATCGAAAAGAAATCCCGAAATGGGTTTTTATTGTTGGAAGGAGACCATTGGAACCGATAAGGACGAAATTTTGTGCTAAGGCGAAGTCCTTCCCTAATATCTTCGATTATCTGACCCAAGCCCAAGTCCGTACGCTTAAGCCATGCGAATCCTGCCCCATCCCTTAGGATCCTCCGAAAGGCGGTTCTGGTACCCCCACCCCAGAATATTGTGGCCTGTCTCTCTTCAGCACTCTCGTCAGTGGGTTTTTCGGATATATCCCGCACTTTCTCCCGGGCTTTATTGAGGTATTTGTTGAATATACCTGCAAAGGCGCGCTCAATCCCTTTAAAAAAAGTCCAGGTAGGGATAATCGGATAGGGCAAAAGCTTCTTGAAATCATCGATCATATTTGGATATATCTCTTCGGAAAGAAATTGTTTAATTTGGCTGTCTTCTCTCTCAATATCTTTCCGAAGGGGTGGGCAGAGGGCTTCTTTGTCGAGAAACTCGCTTTTATCCAAGATCTCACCCTTTGAAAAGAGAATTCCCATGTTATAGAGCCTCTTTCGGTCGGTGGTCTTGAATAAGTTGGTTCCGTCGGTATCTCCCGTATCTAAAGCCCCCAAAGCCAATCTTTTAAAGATTTTTGGAAGCGAGTTTTCCCCTTCCCAGCAATCGGATACCTTCTTAAATGAACGGATCGTTTGGGCAACTTGGGATTTAGATCCAACCTCTTTCCGAATATTACGGCATAATTCTCCGAGGATAGATACTTTTTTGGATCCTCCGTCCTTCTCGCCCTTTTCAAATAAGTAATTCGGGAAGAGGCGGGAGAACGCACGCAATTTCGCATCGCCCCCCTCATCCACCCCTTCTCCGGAAGATCCATTTTGGTCGATGGACGGATCGGATGAATCCCTTTGTTCGGCGGGTACCGTAAAAAAGAGGTGAAGGATATGATTATCGCGGGCAAAGTTCATTATGCCCCTCTGCTTCTCCGTTAGGTTTAACTTATTCTTGATTTCTAAAATTAACACCTTGAATATATGATCAACGGTTCGAAAGCACAAAAGAATCTTCTCGTCATTGGGCTCCACCTCAATTCTTTTCATAACGCCCGATTGATCCCGCTGCTTATTGAACATTGCCCGGGAAACCTTATTTCGGAGGCTTTTTATCTCCCGAAATACCCTATATGTGCTCCATTTTTGCTTTTCTTTTTTTTTTTGATTTGATTACATAATTCAAAGGAGACTGCCTTGCTGGAGGTAATAAACTTGGCTTGGTCGACTATCATACGGGCATCTTCGGTCGAGGATGCATTATTCTCGGTAATCTTATCCTTAAATTCTTCAATAATTATTTTGCGGTCGCTCAAATGATTACTCATCGGATTGTATAGAATATTTTCAAATTCCTCCTCCATATCCTTAAGAGTTCCTCCCCCAAATACTTTCTCCGCGCTTTCTTCGGTCTGAGATAAGATCTCTAAAAATTCCTTAATACCATTATCACTATTGAACAAATGGGGGTACCTCGCCATGAGAGAATCCAGATTTTCTTGCTTCTTCAATTTTAAAATCCCGTTCAAAATGGTTCTATTGTAGATGAAATTCACCAATGAACGGTTCATTAACCTGTGTAAAATATGATAAGAATGATCAAGTACCTTAAATTTATCAGTCTTTTGTTTATAGTCGGGCACCCTTGCAATCTGTTTGCCGTTGGTTTCACCCTCGGAAATGAACTCTCTCGGAATAATTCCCTTTAGGGCAACCCGCCCGCCGGTATCAATTTCCTTTTCGGATTCTGCAGCATAGGGAATTTGGGACATGCGGTCCTCTGCAATATCTTTATGCTGATCTTGGTCTCCCTCTACCATCCATTTAGGGCATACTGCAAATTTACGGGTAAAATACCCGTGAGTCTTGTAAAAGTGACGAGTACAGAATAATTGATGGGCCAGATTGCGGGCACATGTGAGCTGCTCCTCCTTGTTTGCATCCTCCTCCTTTGCTTTTTCCCGAAGTATTTTATCCAATGTTCCGGGGAGATCATTTAATATTTTAGTAAAGCGGACCCCCTCCATCTGCTCCTTGATGAGCGAGTGATACTTCAAGATAGGTCTTCCTTCAGATGAATCCTCTTGTCCCTCTTCATCACCATCCGACCCCTCCCCCGAATCCGCGCCACCTGCGGCTGGACTTTCCTCGTCCGAATCATCTACCCCCTTCGATCCGGCGACAATCTCGGCTACATCCACCCCGCAATTTAGAAGTGGGAGGATCTGTTTTTTGATGGTGGCATCTACCTTTTTATTTCTTATATCACCGGGCTTGTTGACAAACACGGTAAATAAGTAGGAGGTCTCCATGAGAATCCTAAATATATAGATTGCCTTATCCAAATGTCCTCCTTCACCGTCAATACCGCCGATCAAATCGTTCATACTACATTCACCTTTAAGATACGGGCGGATATATTTTAATTGAGAACCGTACAAATAGA
>CAZEPC010000356.1:1176-5264 GCA_964513765.1 uncultured archaeon | reverse complement strand
GGTAGACTGCATCTATCGAGAATGCGGCAAATTTCCTTTCCTTAAACAGTTCAAAAGGTTTCAATTCGATGTTCCCCATGCATTAGACGGGGATAAAATTATCATCCTCTATGAAAAATAGAAAAGAGATTTAGAAAAATCCGCACGGTTTTCCTTATTTAGATTCTTTGTTTTATCTGTATATGCATTGATTTTGCCCAATTTTATTAAAGAAATTTAAATATAATGGGAAATAATTCAAATCTATATGAGTAATGAATATTCCGATGAAGATGCTCAACTCGTTCGACAAAAGACTTCCAAAATTTATGAAAGATTTAAAGAGTCTGATTTTTTTGAAAACATGTATAAATATTGTCAAAGACAAGCACAATCAATCGTAGCATATCTGGGAGAGTTTTCTTATATGTATGATCTCGTATTTCCAGAAGATTGGAACATTGATAGGTTCTTGGGACAAGTGTATAATATCCAACGTAAATGTATGTTCAAAAATGAGTTTTTCAAGGCACTCCCAAAAGTAATATACCATTTTTCAAAGTTTTGTGAAGCAAATAACATCGGAACATTCTCTCTCGATAAGATCGAGGAATATAACCAAGATTTGAAAGAGGGGTATTATGATGATGAATTTTACGACAGTTGGCAAGAAGGATCCGATGCCCGTTTAGAAAATGCAAAAAAATGGGGTCTATAATGTTATCATTTGAGATTTATTTGAATAAAAATGAATAACTAACTGAAACAAATGAAAGGGATAATATTATGAGAAGAAAGAAACCATCAACAATAAAAGAAAATACCAAATTATGGCCGGAAGAGTATATAGGATCCTTTGTCGAAATAAAAGAGACTCTCTTGAATGAAAAAATAAATAAAAAGGACTCACAAAGCCAAAAAAAGAAAAGAAAATCAGAATATGAAGTTCTTGATCTGTTTAAACTAAATGATTTGTTTATCCAAGAACAAAGTGAAAGGTTAAAAACGCAAAAATCTCTGAATAAATACAAAAAGAGGATAAAGACCTGGGGCACTTTTATTAAAAAATACGGAAAAGCAATTGCAAATGAATATGGAATTCATCTCAAGAAAGGAAATAACAAGGACAACCCCCTATCTGCAATCAATCAGAATTTCTTGTACTTGCTCCTTTTAGAGTTCCTTAACCCAGATCAAGTGACGCCTTGGTCGGACTTGCATTCGCTTTATGAAGACCCTTTGAAGGAGATTTGGAAGATGACCACGGTCTTCAGAGAATATATTAAATTCCTTAAAAGAGAGGAACATCTATCCGGAGACCAAATTAAAAATCTTAAGAAGCAGATTAAGTTGCTAAGATCTAAGAAAAAAGCAGTTGAGCAAGGAAGCCATGTATCCCAAGCAAGCACCAACAATTCAGCACCAAAATCCACTCAAGCAAAAGATATGCCGGAACAAAATATTTTAGGTGCAGAAAAGAGAGAGATTAGCACCAATGAATTTGATTCACCCATTGCACCTGGGACCATGAGAGATTTGCTCAAAAATGCCCCCCAAGCAGATGCATTAATTGAAGTTCTAGAAAAGTTACCTGATAACAAGAAAAGAGAAATCCTCGAAGATCCCACCGTTCTATTGAGGGACCCCGACCGTTATCTTACTCCCCAAGACGGAGAAGAACAAAAATCTTATAACTATACAAAACCACAAGAGCAAATCAGATCTCTAACCTCCGAGGAGAAAAAGTCATGGAAGACCCTCTTTTCTTTGGCCTTAGAATTTCGGGAATTAAGTCCTTGGACCTATCTTTTTGATAACCAGGTAATCGGGATCCTTAATCCAATATCGGGAGAAATGGGATTTTCAAGCATTATGGGAAATTTAGGTGAGCATTTTGCTTTATTCTATTATGAGAATGAAAAAGCATTAAACGGGATGTTAGCTTTAGAACATGATAGGCAAGATGTCCCGGGCTTTATGCCCCCAGACAACATGCTTACATTTTTTCTACTTCAGAAAGGGCTTATGCTCTCCTTTGAAGATAAGAAAAACCTCCGCCCGCATGAAACTGAACTCTACGATGTGTTGGATATATGGGCAGATGTAAAAAATTATTCTAAAGAAGATGAAATTATGTTTGGGGAAATCTATCCCGTTTTTCAAGTATATGATCCCTTATATTTTCCTTGGTTTCCCACACAGGATCAGGTAAAGGAATTTATCTACATCCTCCAGCAAACATTACATGTTTTAAAGAGAGTTGTCAATCAAGGATTAAAAATCCCAAGAATCAATGGGATTTATGGGAAAGAAGAGGTATTCGCACGTACCTATCTCCAACATTCAATCAAGCATAGTATGAAGAATGAAAAGCATTTAAAGGGTAAAGATTTAACATGGAAAGATACCACCGTGTCTTATGAGGGAGATTTTTCCGATCATATCTTCCGTCCGTTGTACAAAAAGAAATTAAAGCAATTAATAGAAAGGCCAAATTGGAGAAAAACAGCTGAATCGGTAAAGAAAGCGTATAATCTTTCGGATTTCAAACCTAATAATTCGAAAACTTGGGCTTTTGAACTTTGTATTCATAATAGTTTTATACAACAAGAGAATGAAAGGCCATTTAACCCATTTTCTTATTTCTGTCTTGATCCAGAAACGGATATAATTCTGAGTGTAGGAATTCTCACCCAGAAGGACCCCATAAAAAAGATGTATACGGATTTGGGAAATTTAATCTCACAGAGGGTCCAAATACCGGGCACTTTACAATGCATCAATCACACCACATACCAGATCTTGAAACCATTTACCGATACGGGGGGGATAACACTTGAAGAAATCGATGACATCCCTACATTAAGGTACATGTTAGAGGAGCTTCAAACATTTCAAACCCAAGATGCAATGATTTTCTTTAAAGAGGACAATTGACAATTGACCAAAAATCACCCCCAGAGCACATGGCCATAATCAATAGGAAACAATTCCTTGCATAGGAAAAAATCACTTAAGTATATAGATCTATTTTTATGGAGTGCTATTTTTTTATCCATGTACTTATAAGAAGAAAATTCTAATAGTTGTTGATCATCATGGACAATACTTTTATCACGCAAATTCAATTTGAACTCCTCCCTGAGAAAACAGGATACGGATCCCAATTAAGAGGGAAAAAAAGAAGAACATCCGGAAATGCAAGGAATCAAGGTTTCAGAAAGAAGCGAGCCCATTATTTTCGGGGTGTCTTTCTTTCTTGGATGAAAAACTTTAAGGAAAAAATGGCAAAAAAACTGCATGACAATCAGCCAAAGGATACCCCGCTATTTATCCGAAGGTACGCCCTCCAACAGGACATTTTGTATATGAATCATACAAAAGGCCATAAATCCACCCGTAATAATAATAGGAGGAGGGGGAGAAGAAATCGAAAAAACACGGAAATCGGGCTTAAATACACAATCACTTCTCTGGATGGCGAAATTTCGGAGGCATTGAAGGACTACATCATGACCCAGAAAAACCAAACTCTCCGTTACGGACACGAAAAAGCGATCATCCACAGGATCCATTTTAACGAGATTTCGCTTGATCGACTTTACCGGAAAGCAGTTCCCATAGAATTCATGGATCTTTACTTCTTAACTCCCACCAGTTATAACATGATGGGATCCTCCAAGGAGATGCGATTCCCGCTTCCTCAATATTTTTTCGGCAATCTCTCCCGTATATGGAACAATTTGCAAGGCGGGTCAGGGGATTCCCATTCGGAGCAAGAGAAGGGGAATTCGTCACAATCGAAGAATTCGAGAAGCATCCCAAAAGATTTCTTCCCATGGGTCGAAGATCATGTGTTGACATTGGAATATAAACTCCGCACAGATGCTTGGGATCAAGGGAAACCGGTAGATTTCGTGGGCTTTCTGGGAGGAATTAAAATGAAGGTGAAGGTGGATCATAGCTCGAAAAAGGATATTGAATATGCCAGGTGGTTGGACGTCTTATTGAGGTTGGGAGTACTAACTAATACCGGAAAGGGAAGAACCACCAGTTTTGGTCGATTTCGGGTAAAACGAACAAGTCAAATCCGCGAAAAATAAGAAAAA
>CAZEPC010000356.1:0-1076 GCA_964513765.1 uncultured archaeon | reverse complement strand
ATCTAAAGCAAATGCAAAAAGAATCTAAAGCAAATGCAAAAAGAATCTAAAGCAAATGCAAAAAGAATCTAAAGCAATTGCAAAAAGAATCTAAACATTAGAAATAAAAAAAAACAATTATCGGAATTTTTTTGTTTCCTTTTTCACCCCTAAATGAATTAGGAGAGTATCGTCCGCTCAAAGCATTATCCAGATTAATCAAATTAAAGCCCCAATACGCTGTTGGGAATAAGACTGAGGATGATCACCAATCCAATCCAGATGCCAATTTGAATATAGGCCATAGTTTTTGCTTTCTTATTGTATTGATTTACTCCTTCCTTTTCAACCGCCTCGTTCACAATCCCCAACACCATAAGGGGAATGGGGAAGAAAATAAATCCGTAACGTGCGAGATGTTTAGCCCGTTTGGATTCTTCCAACGCATCATGGTTAAGGGCCGATTTGTCGCGGAAGTTCATCCATTCGGCATTATAAAATGCACCATCAACGTTTAATTTCCCTCTCTTCCACCAGACCTTCTTTTCTTGCTTTGGGCGCTTTTTGCCTGGAATAATCGCTCTCGCGATGGTTCCAACCATCCATTCCAGCGATCCTACGTAGCCGACCTTCTCCCATTGTTTGAGGAGCAGATGAAGAGAACTAAGGGCCAGTGCTAAAATAAGCAAGCTGAATAGCCAGTTGACATCCGTATAGGGACCGATTGCTTGTCCGAATATGACCACATTAAATTGTTGGAGAATGACCGTGACCACATACTGCCAGAAATGATAGATGAATTGGATGGTATAAATTGTAAATGCAACAAATCCAAACCGACGAATAGGCTCCGTTGCCTCCGCAAAGTCCTTCCCCTTGCCACGGAATTCGACCAATCGCATAGTATTCACGATAAGACCTAAACCAAAGCCGTTCAAGGTCAAGAACTGAAAGAGCCAGCCCCAATACGCCAAGTGTCCAAATTCTGTCCCTTTCAAAGACTTAAAGAAGGATCGGTGGTCCCAAATTCGAGGATAAATCCCGAGGGCATCATATCCATTGATCTCATGTTGGTCGGGAGAACGGACATGATAGAT
>CAZEPC010000355.1:0-5272 GCA_964513765.1 uncultured archaeon | reverse complement strand
AGGTCCCGATAAAGATTCTTAACCTTTATTTTTCTATGTGGCCGACTATGTCTTTCAAGTTTACTTCCATTGTCTCCTTTTTTCTCTGAAATTTCCTCATTCTTCTCATTCTTGTTTGTGCAAAGTGTTTGGGAATTTCCCACAAAAATTATCTTTTTCTTTGCCCGTGAAATAGATACATTTAATCTTCTAATTTCTAAATGTAAAGAAGAGAGTGTTCTATCCCTATTAGAATCAACAAATGAATAGATAATTATTTCTTTTTCCCCTCCTTGAAATCTATCCACGGTATCTACAGTTAAATTATTCATAATGGATTCAATTATGTCTTCTTTATTGATTATGGTATCTTTTTCTTTCTTTACATAAGCTAGTTTATTATTGATACCTTGCTTTATCATTTCCCTTATCTTTTGATTCTGTGCCCGATATGGGCTTATAATACCAATATTAGAAAAAATATTTTCCCATTCTTCGATCTCAATATATCTCGTGTTCTTGAGAATTTTCGAAACAAACCACAGCATAAGGTGTGCGATTATTTTTCCCTCTCCCCTATTAAATTTGGATTCCAAATCTTTTGATTCTTCATCAATTGTGGAATCAAACATTTGGATTTCCATTGTATCAAGAAAAATCATAGGTAAATCCGACCCAAATACCAATTGGCCGAATTTTCCTTTCTTCTCATGTTTTTCTCCCTCGTTTTGCTGAAATATCGATATTTTCAGGTTAAGTGTGGCGAGAAATTGTGAAAATTTTTGCTCTCCTATGGATTTTCCCTTTATTTCCCCCGATCTTAGTTTTCCTTCGTAAAAATGCTCTGAAATGAATTTTGAGATTGTTTTGTTCATTCTATATTGATATGAAAGTAACGAAAAGCAGTGATCTTTTTCTCTATAATGATGAACTAACCGTTCAAAAATTGATTGGGATAGATGCTTTTCTTTGGAAAAATGAAGCAAATCAAAGTATTTTTGACTTTCTTCGGGTACATTGTCCAATTCAATATTAGATATTGGTGGCAATTGCATATGGTCCCCTACTAAGATATATTTTTTCCCCTTCAATAACGAGTTGAGGGCCGTGGGTTCGGAAATCTGTCCAGCCTCATCCAATATAATTGTGTCAAATTCGGTATTCTTTATAATGAGATTTCCGGCCATAGTAGTAGTCGATGCTAAAATATCTGTTTGATCCAATACTTTACTAATTCTTTTAGGTGGGAGGACCAATTCTTGTTCGCCATTTGTATATTTTACCCTTTTTTGGCCTTTTTTAATCAGAGATAACTTTTCTACCCTCTCATCCATCGAGCTAAGCTTTCCCAACCGTGTAATTTTTGTTGAAGGGTTGTTATCCATTATTTTAATAATAAGGTTGTCTAAGCCTTTATTGGTAAAGGCACTTATCATAATTGGTATTTTCCGGGTTGGTTTTTGGTCATTAGTATTTAAATATTGGAGAAGGGTTCGACCTTGTTTATTTTTTTTAGGTTTAATTTTTGAAAGAAAATTCTCAATTAATTCTGCAATTAAAGTTGTTTTTCCGGTTCCAGGTGGCCCTTGGATTAAAAAGATATCTTTTGCACGCAAGGAGCTCCTTAATGCTTTTCTCTGTGAAGGATCCAGTTTTATTTTAGAGGATTTTAAAAGATTTGGGATCTTCTTATACTGTTGGGGTTTTTTTCGAAATAACAATAAATCCCTTAATTTTTGTTGACTAAGCTGTTGAGTATATGTGGATTGGCGAATTAACTTATCGATGGATCTTTTCTCCAACTTTATCATGTAATTACTGGTAGTAAGATCCACCCTGAAATTCATGTCTTTTTGCTTCTTTTTATCAATTTTTAATTCCTTGGAGAGGGTAATATTTACAAAATTTTCTCCAACTTTAGTTATAATTCCCCTCTGGCTTTCCGAACTCAAGGGAGAATAGCTTTCAGGGGTAATTAGGACATAATCCCCGGTTCGCATCCGGGTATTTTTTATTTTTTGCGTTCCTTGCTTGAAAAGCTTGACTTCATGAACATTTGTCTTTTCTGAGGTAATCTGATTCTCTCCTTTGTTTTCTGATTTGACATCTTTCATCATATCCTTCCCTTTCGGTGCCCCCTCCAAACCCGCATTATCATTCTTATTTCTATTCTTCTTATTGTTGTTTGCCTTATTGGAGATTCTTATTTGGAGGTTTCCTATACAGTTGCCTTTCCTTTCCCTTTCATTAGAGGGGAGAAAGGCCTCATTCATCAATTCGATATTCTTCTGAAGTTCTAAATCAAGAAGATGAAAGAACCAGGAGAAATATGCATTTATTCTCTCAAATAGAAGTTTTCTTTTTTTTGACTGTTCAAAATAGTTATAGAAATGGCATTTTTCTTCGTGTTTCTTACACTGATTTTTTTGATTTTTTCGATAGCAATAGAATTCACATGCATCCTTTGAATAACAACGGGAACATAACAAATAGGGTCCAAAATCTGGTTGGTGTCCCTTCATTATATTCCATATCTCGTTCCGGTTCTTGATAATACGTTTTAATCCCTCCGGATCATATTGTTTTTCTACAATTCTCTCATCAAGCTCTTTTCGGGGAAATTCTAAATAAAGAGTATTTATTTTAGTATTATAATATTCCCTTAATACCGTTGCATATGCCATTGTTTGATAAAATGCTTTGGTTTGTGCCTCCGCGCTGGACATGCCAGTTTTTGTTTCATAAAGATAATACTCTCCGCTTTTATTATTTTGGACTAACCGATCAATCCTTCCTTGGAGTCCCAGAAGTTTTGAATATATCATTTTCTCACAGATAAAAGAAAAATCTCCAAATTCTTTACCGTATTTCCTAATTTCACTTTTATAAAATTCAAGTTCGGAGTCCAAAAAGTTGTCTTTAAAAGTTTCTATTACTTCATCCATATTCTCCTCCAAGATCAAGAAATAAGCATGGTTATCATAACACGCTTTCTTGAAATCATCTAAAATGAATTCTTTTAATTTTGTCTGATTTTTCCAAAGGTCGGTCTGGTATAGATATCTTCTACTATATAGATAGGAGAGATAATCGTGGATAAGATTACCCCATAATTGATGTTCATTTGATTGACTGTCCGTATTGATATATGCATTCATATATGTTTGCATAGGACAGAATTCATGCCCTCCCAAAAGACTTGAATTGATGAAAAAAGTATTTTGAAAGATTACATGATACATTTCTATGATCATTTTGTTTTGGCTAAGAGACTTGATTTTGCCTTTGATAATGCTGATGTCACACGGGATAGTTAGGTTTCCCTCCCCTATGGCCTTTTTAAAAAGTTTGGCAAAAAACCCGTAAATAAAACCAATAGATCTGTTTCCATAGTTATCGGCCAAGATAACAGTATAAAATTGATTTTCTTCGTTGAATTCCACAATTTTATCAATATTACAAAAAACCGGGTTAGTATAATCGATATTTTCAAGATCTGAGGTTATTTGAGATAGATCTTTCACTATTTTCATAAGAATCGTGTCTTTTGGCTTGCTTGTAGTACTTATTCCTTATTTCGGTTTTTACTATTTAATAGTAAGCAGTAGTATTAGTTCAATATTTTCAGTAGATATTCGGGATCTGGTGCGGTAAAACCATTAATAGATAATGATAAACAATATTTATAATCCTCTTTATTTCTAATCCCCCACACAAAGATGAATATTTGCTTTTGTTTGCAAAGTTGCGCTGTTTTTTTTGATAAATTCGAGATATGAAGTGAAATTCCTTGCATTTGATGTTCTTTTTGAGTTTTAAGAATCTTATCTATTTTTCTTTTTAAAAATATGGGGGATTTCGGTTTAATTAACCAGGTTAGAAAGATATTCGGGTTAATTAATTTAAAATTCTCCAGATATTCATAGCTGAAAGAACTTATTATAATTCGATCTTGGAATTTATATTTTTGAATTAAGTTATTCAATATATTGAGTTTAAAGTCTGATTTTAGTTCTAAAATCATCTTTAAGTTGTCAGATTGGTTTTTAACAAGTTTGAACACTTGTTCTAATGTCGGAATCTTGTCTTTCCCTGCTTCAGTTTCTATGTGAGTATCTTTGATTTTTTCTAATGTGAAATCTTTTGGTTTTCCCCGTAAACTTGTTTTCTTTTTAAGATTTCTGTCATGGAAAACTATTATTTTATCATCTTTAGTGATTTGAAGGTCCATTTCGACAAAATCAAGCCCTAATTCAATTGCTTTAGAGAATGCCTTTAAACTATTTTCTACCTCTCCTTTTTCCATTCCCCGGTGTCCAATTGTGTAAAATCTGTTTTGATCGAGCTTAATCATCTTATTCCCCTCTTTTTCACTACATACTGGGCTTTGTAGTGTTATAAATTCGAACTTAGATATCTATTCTAAGATTTTATAATTGAATAAATTTGATAAATATTCCAATAAAAAAGGTTTTTTTAGGAAAATAGTTTCTAATACTAAAATATATATGGTGAATTAGAATTATGAAAATGTTTTTAGGTGGATATCCCTTCGGTGCGGTTGAGTGTGAAATGGATGATATTATCGAAGAACTGGAAGAATATCCCGAAGCTGGTGAGCTTGAGGATGGCCAAGCCTTTGTGGGTCTTGAAAATGAAGATCATGTTATCCTTAATATTGTGAAATTGGGGGATAATAATTATGGAGTAGTGGCTGGTGATGCGGAACGGAAGGGAATTAATTATAAAGAAGTAAAAAAGATTATAAGTGATTTTTTTGCTGGAAAATATCCCGAATGGGCTGAGAATATGGAAAAAAATGATTTTAAGGATGGAATTGATGATATCTTAGATGGAGAGTGGTAGAAATGACAGAAAGGCTAAAATTAACATATATTGGTGCTGGATCACATCGCTTTAGTATTGGATTATTCAAGAACATTATAGATGCCAAAAATCTTCATCCGATGGATGTTTATTTAGTGGATATTGATCCTAAGATCGTAAAATGGACCTCTACACTCCTCCAGAATATGGCCAATAAAGCCAATGTTGACGTAAAGGTTTTTGGTACCACCGACAGAAGGTTGGCATTTGAAAATGCACAATTTGTATATAAAAGTATATCGGTAGGTGCCCAAAAAGCAGAATGGTTTGATAATTATATTCCTGCTAAATTCGGCATAATTCAAAATACGGGGGATACTTGTGGGCCAGGCGGCTTTTTCCGGGCACTGAGATGCTGTTATGTGGTTGATAAAATCGCGAAAGATATGAAAGAATTATGTCCAAA
>CAZEPC010000354.1:0-5278 GCA_964513765.1 uncultured archaeon | reverse complement strand
TTGGTTATATTTCATAACAACGATTGCCTATGTGCTAATGTTTATTTGGGTTTTTGATTATTCATCTTTCTTTATTTAGGTTTCTGATCATTTATCTTTCTTTATTTGGGTTTTTGATATTCGTTATTTTTTTTCAAATTCTGGGGTAAAAAATATTTTTTTATCCCAGTTTTCATATTCTATTATGATAATTATGAGCATTGGCACAATTATTGGGATTGTTTTTGGTGTAATTTTTGGACTTGTTGCCGTTGTCCTTATACTGGCTTATCTTTTACTTCCTTACTTTTTCAAAAAATATGCAAAACGCTATGATGGATCCTACGATCCAGATTTGGATCCGCTTAAGAAAAAAGCATTGTCTATGAATGTGAAGAAAAATGTAGATGGGGAGGTGTTGGGAGAGATTAAAGCATTAAAACCTCTTTCTGATGAGGGGCCGGGGGTTTTAAAATTCGATACAAAAGAACAGGTATGGCGAATTGAACATGATTCAATCGGTGTGCTTGACAATATCGGGGCATCTTTAATTCTAAATGATCAAAAATATTCGACTTCTCCCTACATATGGGGAGGGGAAAAAATCCCTTTACAAAAAACGGAAAAAAAGGAAATTGATACCCCTTTGGGTGAGGCAATCGATTATAGAGGATATTGGAACATTCCCTCCTTAGATTTGTCGTTTACTACCCATATTATTGTGATAGAATCCTCCGAAAAACCATGCATCATCTTTAAGATCAGGCTAAAAGAGTTTCCTGAAGAAATTACTCTCTCTTCTGAAAACCATCATGATCGATTAAATTTTGTCTTTCCCGCATTTGAAAATTACAAAGCCCTTCAAAGAACACTCTCATATAAGGATACTGTGTTCTGTCCGGCTCAAAGGGACTTCAAATATACCCATGGTCCTGTGGCCTTTTTCAACGATAATCGGGATGTTTTACTTGTTTCTGCTTTAGATCAATTCTTGGTCTCTCCTTGGTCAAAAAAAGACGCCCACGGCACACAGCAAATTCAATTTGGTATTCATTCTTCCATCAAGCAAATACCCGATGATGACTTTTCGCACCAATCAATTATGGTCTTGGGTTCGGGAATTAGAAAAACATTTCAGCTTTGGGCAGATTGTTTGCGAGAATACCACAACCTCCCACAAAAACCATTACGACCAGATCTTCCCACTTCAAATTTGGGATATTTCACGGATAATGGTGCCGCTTACTACTACAATACCGAAAAAGGGATGAAGGCCGATGAAACGCTTATTGAGGTTAAGAAACACGCGGATGAGTTGGATATCCCCTATAGTTTTTACCATTTGGACTCATGGTGGTATCAGAAAACCACATCGGAGACCAAACAAAAATGGCTTGGCTGGCTGGGAAGTATTCTCGGAGGGGCCTTATACGGTGGGGCCTTATTATGGGAACCGGATCCTAATTATATCGATATGCCGCTTTCAGCACTTTCAAAAAGATTAAATGCCCCCTTTACCGCTCATAATCGTTGGTTTGAACCGGGTTCTCCCTATCGGGAGCGGTTTAACTTCATCGAGGAAAAAGGGGGGATAATGCCCGATGATAATGACTTTTGGGATCATATCATGCGGTATTGCAAGGAACATAATATCACTGTTTATGAACAAGATTGGATGAGCAATCAGATCCGTAGATTTAGCCATTTTCAAAATACCCTCACAAAAGCAGAGGAATGGCTTACGCAGATGGCTGAAAATGCCGAAAAATACGGGATAACGGTTCAATATTGTATGGAAACTCCGGCCATGGTAATGCAATCCATTTTCTATCCGGCCGTGACTCATTGCCGTACTTCTGATGATTATCACGGCTATACCTTTAAGACCTATGATGTGCCCGGATTTACCCAAGCATCTCTTTTGGCCCATGTCCTCGGCCTCCGACCCTTCAAGGATGTATTTAAAACAACCAAAGTTCCATATTTTAAGTACAGAGGGGAAAGAATGCCCGAGATAGAGTGCCTACTTGCCTCATTAAGCACTGGTCCCGTTGCGCCGGGTGATCAGATTGGAAACATGGATGCGGATCTAATTATGAAATCATGCCGAAAGGATGGCGAATTGCTTATGCCGAATTTTCCGCTTACCGCTATCGATTTAATGTATATTCAGAACCAAACTTATTATATAAGTTCCGCCGAGAGCCATGTTCAATGCGGCGATGAGTCCCTTAAATGGTTTTATGTTCTCACGATGAATCTGTTTCCAAAAAGGGTAAAGGAACGGGCGTATAAGGCCAAAGAATTCGGATTACCCGAGGGAATACAATATATTGAATATGATTGGCATGAAAATAAAACCCGATTGGTGTCAGGAAATTCTTTAATCTCCCAAAATCTTAAATTTGAGCAGTACAAATACCGCGTGTATGTTCCCTATTTGTCCGATTGGTTATCTATTATTGGAGAGCCATCCAAATTTACCACCTTCTCCGATGTCCGCTTTAATCTCGTGGAATATGGTGAAAGAAAGGCCCAAATCGAAATTGACATAGTGGAAGGGGAAGAGATGTTGATTTTCTTTGTGGTTAAGAATGACGATGCTCTTCATCTCGAATTTCAGCTTAATGGACAGAATATTCACGTGGGGCAGGCAAGCAATCTTCCCTCGGTTGATGTGTCCATTAAACAAGGCTTAGGTGGAGAAAGTACAGATAGGAAAAGATTTCAAGTTAAAATTTTATGTAAAACCCAATCTTCCCCTCTATTGTTGGAAGTATCCCGTAATATGGCTTAATATGGCTCCAGAATGATAGTTGGCCAAAAAAATTATTAAGAGGATGAAGAAAAAGGGTAAAAAATTAAAAGATAACCGATTTTTTTCTATTGTATTTTTCATATTCAAACTATGGCTAGCGTGATTCCGTAACAAATCGCCGACAAGAAGGCCGCCGCAGGGAACGTGACAACCCATGAAATTACCATCTTCCTGAACGATTTTTTATCTGGTTTTTCCCCTTTCACCCTTCCCGCACCGATTACCGCGAATATGAGGATATGGCTGCCTGATACGGGTAATCCTAGTACGGTCGCCAAGAATATTACTATGCTGGTGGAAATCTGAATGCTAAATGCATCACTGGGCTTCATCTCTATGAGATTGTCTCCCACATTCTTGATCACATTTTTTCCTACAATTATAATCCCCGCCGAGAGCATAATTCCGGTTCCGATAATATACCACGTGGTGTTTGCGCCCGAGATATCACCTACCTCTATTAGCCCGTATAGGATCCCGATGGCATTGGCGGAGTCATTTCCTCCCCTACTTATTTGGGTCCAGCTCACTGCCAAGATAAGCAAGTAAATGAAGTTCTTTTCGGTTTTTTCCAACTGTTCAAGGCCGGTACTTTGTTTTTTGACATATTGAGTTACTCCTAATTGAAATAAATACGCGCCCATAAATCCAAGTACGGGAGAGATAAACCATCCGAGCACCACGTTTCCTAATGCGCTCCAATTCAGAGACTCTCCAAATCCACCCGCTGCTTGAAAACTCCATACGATTGCTATCCCGAAAACCGAACCCACTACTGAATGGGTGGTAGAGATCGGGGCACCTGTTTTTGATGCTACAATTAACCATATGGTGGTGCTGATAATTACCGCAAGCATCATATATCGCGTGTAATCTACTTGTTCTCCTAAAAGATTTCCTCCGATTGTTTTACCGACACTGGATGAAAGAAAGAGAACTCCCACAAAAGCCAAGGATCCGGCCATGATTATAGCAGTTTTGAACTTAATGGCACGGCTACCCACTAAAGTGGCCATTGTCTCGTCATTACAGCCGATTCCAAAGGCCAAGGCAAACATTAACACGATTAGTAAATTAATAATTGGTTCCATTTTTTATATCATCCTGATGAGTATCATATATAAATTGATATTGTTAGGCAATATCTCCCAACTACATAGCGTATTTACATAACAGCCCGTACATTTTGTCTGCAAAGTCTTCCGATTCGTCAGCCGTTTTTCGTATTGAATTAATGAGGTTTTGGAAATAGTTGAATTGTTTATAATCCAGGTCAATTTCGTACATTTCATCGGATAATTTCCATAAATGCTCCCGCACTTTTCTCCGGAGGTCTTCAATCTCAGAACAGATGGGTTTAGCCTTTTCAAAGTCTCTAAGGATATTTTGGATCAATAAATTGACTTTAATCCCAATCTCAATGAGAATATCGTTTATTTTAAGAAATCCCGCCTTAAGATCTTCTGGTACGGTAATCTGCTCATATTGCCTCAGATATCGGACCACCATCTCCACATTATCGACAATGTCATCAAGTTCCTCAATAATATTAATTCTATCCGGTCGCGAAAAAACCATGGTCTCTTTGCCAAAAAGTCGTTCAAGAACAGTCTCTCTCAGTCTATCTTGTTCTTTTTCAACTGCGATGGTCTTTTCTATCCATTCATTTGCTTCCTTAACCTTCCCTTTCATAAAAAAGGTTAGCGCAGATTTCATATTTCTAAATGCCTTTTCAACCATTTTAGAATCTTCGATAAACAAGTCATGCATTGATTTTTCATTTGCCATATTCATCAAACTCAATTTTTAACGTATTATTATTATTTACATCCGTACTATTATAAATTCTTTGGTTTTTAGCCATTAATGAACATTTCAAATCAAAAAAGTGGGATTTTAGAAGTCTTGTTTGGCTTTCTGTCGGAATCTGTCTTTTTTTGCGTTTTCACTTGTTTTATCTCCATTCATTGGTTAAAATTTTATAACTTAGTATAAATATTTAAATATCTGGCCTCTTAATTAGTATATAAGTGCTTTCCTCATAGATTTTCTTTCTATTCAGTGCTAAATTTTTATGATCTTTTTCAAGGGGGCACTCATAGTAGTGATGTTATTATGGCTCGAAAAAGTTATGTTGCGAAGGCTCCGATCAGAAGGCTTATGAAACGAGAAGGTGCTGATTTGGTAGCACAGGATGCTTTAGATTATTTAATCGACCGAATCGAAGAAATGGGTAAGTCTATCACCAAAACCGCTGTAAAGTTGGTATTAGATGATGATAGAAAAAGGGTAACTGCCGAAGATATAAAAAAGGCTGCCCCCCAATTTGTGAAAGAATGGGAACCCGGTAGCGTATTTGAAGGGGCTTAATCTTCGAATAATGCTTTGAACTTTAATTTTTTCCATCTTTTTTTATTTTTATCCCATTATGTTTTTTCCTTGAAGATCTCCTTTCTTTTTGATGACGGTTGCTTTTCTTAA
>CAZEPC010000353.1:0-5294 GCA_964513765.1 uncultured archaeon | reverse complement strand
ACCAAGTTCATGATTTAAAACCTGTTCTTTTCGCTTTTCTTTGTATTCTTCTTTCCAGCCCTCGATTTCACTAATTTTAGTTGGGAATTCCATATCTTTATACCAATCTAACATGGCTTTGGCTACTTTAAGGCCAATTTTTTCACCCTTTTCGCAGCCGAGAAAGTCGGCAATTGGTTCTAATTTTTTCTTGACCTTTTCATTTTCCCCGTAGTATGCAATATAGTAGGGCATCATGATTCCCGTAGATTGTCCGTGGGGTATTGTTTCTGCCCAAGAGAATGAGTTCATGTGTGGTCCAGCAGTTCCTTTAAATCTTTCTCCTCCAATCACGGTTCCGCCCAAGACGGATGCATATGACATCATTTTTCGGGCGGTTTTATCTTCGGGGTTTTTGGCCGCTTCTTCTAACCATCTGAACACCAACTCAAGGCTCAATAGTGCCCGCTCATTTATGTCCTCATTTCCCTCATCTTGTACGCTATTCAGATAACCTTCCATTGAATGGGTCATGGTATCCAATCCCACAGTAACGGTTAAATTCTTTGGACAGGATTTAGTCAATGTAGGATCTACAATCGCATAATGCGGATGCATTGCCACATCGGAAATTAACTTTTTAAGTCCCTTTTCTGGAAGAGTAACATTGGAGTACCTGGTTATCTCCGAGGAGGTTCCGGAAGTGGTTGGAATGCAGATACATGGTGAAATTCGGTCCAATTTTTCGCTGGCTTTTCCCACTCCGAAATATGGGGTTATATTATCTTCACCTAATTTTGAAAGGATTAAGGCCGCTTTGGCGGCATCCATTGCACTCCCTCCGCCCAAGGCTATAGTCACATCGAAATCTCCTTCTTTTTTCACACTTGCAATGTCCTCAATCGTTTGCTTTGAAGGATTCGGTTCGACTCCTTCATATACTTGGCTTTTTACTCCCGAATTGTCTAAACTGGTAATGAGCGTATCCAAATATCCATACTTTTTCACGGAACCTTGACCGATAACTATAAGGGCAGAATCTCCGAATTCCTTTGCATATTCTCCCGCTTGTTTAAGGGTTCCATTTCCAAACACTATTTCGGTGCGGGGCCATTTTTCAAAAATCTTCTTCGCTTTATTTACAATTTCTTTATCGCGTTCATTCATTTCCATTTTTTTTCACCTTTTATCTACGATATTTATATATAAAATTGCGCTCTATTGCCTCTACTAAAAGTAATAAAAACTGTTGCTTACTGAATTGTTGAAAATATCGTAAATTATGGTATTTTCATTATGTGAATATTTTCTTTTCAAAAAAAACCTTTTCATCCCTTTTAAAAAGCATTTAATATTAAGCAAAATCTTCATACTTTTTGTCGGATTATGGGATAATATTCCCACTCCTACCTATTTGAATAACTATTGGTTCCTATTATAAAAATAGAAATATCTGCCTCTTTTCTTTATTTCATCTACAAAAAGCTTGAAAAGGGAAGT
Source organism: uncultured archaeon (assembly GCA_964513765.1). GTDB lineage: Archaea > Asgardarchaeota > Lokiarchaeia > Sigyniarchaeales > Promethearchaeaceae > CAZEPC01. Next base: position 3,815 of record CAZEPC010000353.1, on the reverse strand, counting down.
TATATATTTGTTTAATTTGTATTTATATACTAGAGGAACTCCGCCACATATCACTAACATTCTTTGATATATTAATGCTCTCGGCCAGGGACTCCAAAAATACAAACAAAACAAACAAAATTGCAAGGGAAACTATTATGCTTAGTGATCTCTATCTTATTAAGCATTCGGGGGAGTGTATATTCCACCTATGCTTAAATAAAAATAGAACTTCTCAAAGGAAACCTCCTGATGAGCAGCTTTTCTCTGGATTTTTGTCTGCGCTCATGGCATTTAATGAGGTCATTTATTGTGAGCAAGAAGAGGAAGAGGATTTGAAAATTAGTTGTGAACGGCGTTTAGATTACTTTTCCTTTAAGGATAGAACATATTATGTGTTAAACACCAATGATTTTTACCTTTGCTTAACGAATTTGGGAAATTCATATGCTCACAGCCAAGATTTAGCTGCCCCTTTTTTGGATTCTTGCGCGGATAAACTTTATTCCTTAATAGAAGATGGCCAGATCGAGGTCAACAGTCTGGAAGTGTTAAAGAATCCGGAATTTGAGAAATTTATCCTAACAGTCCTTGAAAAATACTTTTCATGAATGAAAGCCCTCTTCTTCTAATCAATAAGCCATATTATTTTATTGCTGTTCTGATCCTTATTATACAGAGAACGAATTGGAGAAACTAAAAATGAGATTTCCAACATTAGAAGGGTCGAATTTAGAGGGAAAAGAATATATTATTCCCAAAACGCTTGACAAAGAATATAATATCATATTAATGGCTTTTTGGAGGTCCCAGCAGAAAATGGTTGATACCTGGGCACCATTTCTTTCAGATTTGGAGGAAAAATACAATAATTTCAAATTTTATGAACTACCGACTATCAGTTTTGGCTTTATGTGGATGAAACCCATAATAGACGGAGGTATGCGGGCAGGGATACCGAATAAAAACACCCGAGAGAGAACAATTACCATTTATCTCTACAAGAGATCAATGCTCTCGGATTTAGAGATTGAATCACAAAAAAAGATAAAAGTGTATTTGATAAATAGGGAAGGCGATATTCTGTGGAAGAGCGAAGGTTATTTCACGGAGGCTAAGGGAAAGGACCTCAAAGATACACTACTTCCAAAAATCGGCGAGCACCAATAGGTAATGGATGAACGGTTACACGGATAAATGGATACACGGATACAAGGATAAAAAACTAAAAAAAATGATTTGTAATTATGGATTTATTTATTAAATGTCCACTCTTGCGGAAATTCTTCATTTGGACCCATTAAAATCTCTCCGTTAGGATATCTAGCGGAGATTGTGCAAGTATTTCCGCTATTTGATATTTCCACTTTCATATAATGCAGTGCTTGTTCTCCGTATTGATAGCCGTAGATTTCATTTCCGGTAGAGTAGGATTGTTTTTCTGGAGCATGATAATAGAGATAATCGTCCTCACTGTCAGCATATATTCGATTCTCCTCGCTTTCGACATATCTGCTTGCATTCCAATGTTCCCGGACAATAGTGATATTTTCGTATTCACCTGTAGTGGTATTATAGAACTCTCTGACATGGTTATAATCTTCGTGGGTTAATAATCCATAATCGACTTCTAAATGGGCACCCCCACCTCCTGAACACCAATAGTGTGTTTCATCACCGGTGGGCACATCGGTTTCATTGTATAATAGTCCCGAATCCCCATAGGTATAATTCCAATGTTCATAGTGGTGGTCATGTCCGAAGAATACTCCATCCACATCATACTGGTCTGCAACCGGGACTAACCATTTTTGAAGATTCCAATTATGTCCTGAGGTCCCTGTGGTCAAAATCGTATGATGAAATGCCATGAATGTCCATTTCATTCCTCCGCTTTGGGCATTTTCCAAATCTTTGATAATCCAATCTTTTTGGGCTTGTGTGAGGGTGCTAGAGTCCCCCACAAAATTATCAATCATAACGAAGTGGGCGTTTGAATAGTTGAAAGAATAATAATTCGCAGTCTCGGTTTCGTAATTGTACGGAAATATTTCATGGTAATTTCTGCTATGATCTCCGCCGTAATCGTGGTTTCCTACAGCTGATTGTATGGGACGCCCGGAAGCAAAATATGGTAAATTTTGGAGAACATTATGCCAGAGAGAAACCGAACCTCCACTTGAGCATACATCACCCAATTGAACCACAAAGTCTGGATTTTCGCCGGCTATTCCTTTTGCCACCATTTCCCCGCCAGTCATTGTTCTCTCATCGGTTGGTTGCATATCACCCACCACACAAAAGCTGAAATCATTCTGGGTTCCCGTAGGTGCGGTGGTGAAGTTAAATATCTTTTGATTTTCAAAGGTTGAGAAACTTAGATCGCTGTATCCGACTCGATAATAATAGGTGGTGTCCGGGTCTAATCCATCTATGGAAATGTGATGGATATAGTTCTTTTCCTCCATCTCTATCGTTTTGGTATCGTCGGAACTGAGCGTGGGGTCCGTCCCATAGCTAACAATCGATCTTTTAGGTGTATCCGTAAAATAATTTACCACAACTGTATCTTCTGGGTTTTCGTTCCATGTGAGCCACGTTCCATCATTCCAAGGATATTTGTCGGCCACATACCCAAAATATCCGTATTCCATGAAGAAATATCCGCCTATAGGTGCCGCCACTATGAAGATTATAGAAAATACAGCTAAGATTGCCCGTTTGGTATTATTGGGAACATCAATTTGCTTCCAATTCTTAACTCCCAAGTACATAAACCAACCAGCAATTCCGATAAATCCTCCGCCTAATAGGTAGGAAAACATTTGCCTTATGTTTGGATCCATGTAATCCAAATCAATAGATGAAAAATCTAGTCCTCCGGAGTAAAGAAAAACTAGAAATCCGGAAAACAGTAGTCCCAAAACGACAATCGGGATTAAAACCCATTGGAAATTTATCTTTCCAACTTGCATTTTTTCTTTAAGCTTTTTGAATGTATCTAATTTCCACATAATATAGATCGAAATAGATGCCAAAACCATACCGGTGATGAGGCCCAGTATTCCACCTGTTACAATGTTGCTGAGAAAGTATAGCACAAAAATAAATAATCCCAAAAAAGCAACAGAGGCCAGCATAGACAGACCGCCAATGATTTTGGACACTTGTGTACTTTGAGATCCATCTGAATCTAGTGTTGCCATATGTTTTGAAAACGATATTGGAATAAAAATCTGCTACTCTTGAGGAAAAGAATTCCATAATTCTCTTTTGCCAAACATTAGTGTTTTGCCTCCAAACGGACGATCCAATTTCTTTTTTTAAAATACCAGATCATGGAAATACTAATTATGACCACCAGGATCCAAAAGAATAAATAGCCAAACCTCCAAGAAAGTTCCGGCATAATTTCAAAATTCATTCCATAGATGCCTGCCAATAAGGACAAGGGAATGAAAATTATGGAAATTACCGTAAGGAGCATCATAATATCGTTCATCTTATTGCTCACGCTTGAAAGATATGTATCAAGCATTCCCGAAAGAATTTCTCTTAAGCTCTCTATTGTGTCAATAATCTGAATGATATGGTCATATAGATCGCGGATATATATTTTTGTTTCCTCTTGGATTATTTTCTTCTCATATCTGTCCAATTTATTGATGATTTCTCTCATAGGCCAAATCACTTTTCTAAAATAAAGCATCTCCCTCTTCAGTTCGTGAATCTTTTGGAGGACTTTGGGGGAGGGATTATCAATTAACTGTTTCTCTAAATCATCAATCTCATCCCCTAGTCCCTCCAATATCAGAAAATAATTGTCAATAATTACA
>CAZEPC010000352.1:0-5317 GCA_964513765.1 uncultured archaeon | reverse complement strand
GTAAAGGGCAGCGCCTCTGATATGATCTTCTTTGTACAAGATATCATGATGTTAAGACACCCTCCAGAAGAATTGGTAAAGGATCCCACAAGCCATCACCTTCCGAGATCTCTGAAGAAAGCATATATAGAGCAAGTACAAGACTTTTTCTCAGAATATAAGGTTGATTTTGATGACAATATGCAAATTATGAACGATATCCTCTTGGACCAACAAGTGTATGAGGTGATCAAGCTTATTCGCGGGGCAATTGTCACCCGGGATGATTTAGAAAAGCTGAAGAAAAAAGGAGTAGAAGATGTGGATTTTGTTCTCAAGAAATTGTGGGAAAATCAAATGATTACCGTACTCCAAGATGAGGCTGGTACAGAATACTATGGACTGGTTTCCGATTTTTACCTCAACACATTTTACCCCGCATATAATGTAAATACTATTGTGAAACAATACAAAAACAAACAACAAGGGGATAATATTTTGCTTAAGGCACTTGATATTATGGAAGAGGAATATTGGCTCCAGGTCGGCGGCAAGGAATCCAGAAAGACCAGCATTAAAGAAAAAGCAGAAGCCAGAGCATAGATATTTTCAAGTCGTTTTTTTTCTTAACCATTCTTTTCTCCATAATCATTATATGCTTATCTAATTTTATCTTATCCAATTAATTATCATATTCATAAAAAAATATAACTGGAAGGAACACCGGGTAAAACTCTTTTCAATCCTTGTCCTCCTTGTGCATATTATTTGTTTTATTCTTGGGGCAATATGGCAGTTCAAAGGGGTAGATAGGAAGGATATGATCTTTTATTATGCGTTCGTGGAGAGATATCCTTGTTTCTACGACAGTTCCTTATCGAAAGCTGTTGTTTATCTTCCTCATTTTTTCATAGTATTTTCTATCTTCACATTCCTCCCTCAGAATATTTCATTCATCATTTTTGGATTGGCTAGCTTATACGGCTGGTATTTTACGATGAAGTTTTTTCGGAACCGAACCTATATTCTCCTTATTTGTACATTTCTTATCCTTACCACCTTCACGAAGTCGCTTTATTCTAATTTAGAGGGGTTAGTTTTTGGCTTAAATGTTTACTTCGTCCATGTATTCGCCAGAGAATATGAAAAAAACAGGAAACTGAATATTTGGTGCTTTTTGGTGATTTTCTTTTTATGCTTTTTTGGTTTCAAAATCTATTCCCTTATCTTCTTAGTTTTTCCCATTCTAATTGCCCAGAAAACGAAAGAAAAGGTCACCATTGCTATTATAGCTGCTTTATTCATAGGATGTCTTAATTTTCCTTTTACTTTTACCTGTAAGAATGTGATATTACTCTATCTTGAAGCCCTCCAAAATCCACCCGCCCATATGGTTAGAAATATTTGGTGGACGATCGGAACCATCATTAACCGGCCAGCCTTAAGTTTTCCCTTATGTTTACTGGCTTTAACCGTATCTAAATATTTTTTCAACAAAAAAGATTTCCTAATGGGCTCCTATCTCCTGAAAATTTTTCTAAAAGACTCTCAGAAAATTAATTTAAATCAGAAAAAACAAAAACAAAAACAAAAACAAAAAAAATTAAACGATTAAACAATTAAACAATTAAAAGATTAGAAAAAATTGCCGATGGGACTTATATGGAATATAGAAATGCCCATAATCCCACCCAATATTATTTTTTGAAAGGATCCTTGAACTGCATATTAAACAAATGCTTATAGACCCCATCTTCCCTTTCCATCAAATTTTCATGGTTTCCTTCCTCGATAATCTTTCCTTTCTTGAGGACTACAATCCGATCGGAATTAATGATGGTTGAAAGTCTATGTGCAATTGATATACTGGTTCTATCACTTAATAAGGTCTCCAAGGCTTGTTGAATTATCAGTTCTGAATAGGGATCCACCGCACTTGTTGCCTCATCTAAGATTAATATGGGTGGATCGATTAATAGCGCCCTTGCGAATGCGACTAATTGTTTTTGGCCAACGCTAAGCAGGTTCCCAAATTCCCGAACCTCGCTTTGATAGCCTTGGGGCAGATCCAAAATGTATTCGTGAGCTCCTACTTTTTTAGCCGCCTCGATCACATCCTCGTCTGTTGCTTCGGGCTTTCCGTATCTAATGTTGTTCATAACCGTTCCCGAAAAGAGTAAGTTATCTTGAAGTACCAGTCCAATTTGACTCCGCAAACTTTCTATGGTTACATCTCGAATATCATGCCCATCAATCTCTATTTTTCCCGAATCAACATCGTAAAACCTATTGATGAGATTGATAATGGTCGTTTTTCCGGCACCTGTATAACCGATTATCGCTATCCGCTCCTTTGGCTTGATTTTTAGGTTAAGATAATTGATAATCTTTTGCCCTTCTTCATAGCTAAAATCGACATTGGAGAATTCAATTCTTCCTTTTTCGATTGGTGGTAATATATAGGCATCTTCCTTGTTTTGAACCGATGGATCCGTATCAATGACCCGTAAGATTCTTTCACCTGCAGACATTGAATTCTGTACCAAAGAGAAGAGCTGCATTACTGCTATCATGGGTTCCATAAATCCAACTAAATAAAGTACAAACGCGAGTATATCACCTGTTTCTAAACCTTGTTCCAAATGGAGTCTTGCCCCAAAGGCAATGACTATGGACAATCCAACTCCGACCACGCTTATAATAAGTGCGGGGATAAGGGAAAAGAGTTTTTGGGCTTTGAGATTTACTGCCAGCTCTGCATCGGTCAAGACATCAAATTTATGATAATCTCTTTTCTCTACCGAAAACGCTTTTATGATCCTCATACCGGAAACCGATTCATTCAAATGACCGGTTACTGCTCCAATTTTCCTTCTCATGAGAATAAAATACCTTCTGGCGTTCTTGAAAATCACAATCGCGATTATCAGCACAAAGGGTATGATTCCAAAGGAAACCAGGGACAACTTCCAGGATATGACGAACATCATTATCAAGCTGCTAAACAGAGAAATAAGATTGCCTATTACGCTTAGGATCCCACTCTGAATTAACTCTTGGATGGTTTCCACATCGTTGGTAAGATAGGAAATGATTTTTCCTGTGCTCCTATTGGGTGCGTTATAATAGTCAAAAGAGAGCTTTTGGAGTTTTTCAAACAGTTCTTGTCGCATTCGGTACATGCTCCGATTTCCTAGGGTCTGAATTGCATATGATTGACCGAACCAAAATATCATCCCCACCGACATGATAATCGAGAGATATTTTAGATTTAGATATATATATTTCGGCTGGATTTGGGGCTGTTGGCCGTTAATAATAATTCCACCGCCCAATCCTTGATTAATAATATTTCTTAACACAATGGGGAAGAAAAATCCGAATACTGCCCTCATGATGGAAGAGACCAACATTACCGCGAGAATTCTCCGATAATGCCCTTTGCTTACAAATTTAAAGATTCGTTTAATGACCGTCCAATCGGACATATGTCGTTTTATTTTCTTCGGTCTTCCCAGTTCATCAAAATTTTCATCATCCAAATTATCAAATTTTGCCATCTTATGCCCTCTCCTCCACTTTAAGTGTTCTATAAAGCCGCGAATATATTCCGTCCTCTTTCTTTACCAACTCTTGATGGGTCCCCATTTCCTCGATCTGACCGTGTTCCAAAACTATAATCCGATCTGCGTTTCTCACTGTGGATAAACGCTGAGTAATTATAAAAATAGTGGCATTCTCGAACATCTCTTCGAATGATTGCTGGATCTCATATTCCGTATCCACATCCACCGAGCTTGTAGCATCATCCAAAATAAGAATCTTGGGTTTCACAATTAATGCCCTTGCAATTGCCATCCTTTGTTTTTGTCCTCCCGAGACCGTGACTCCCCTCTCACCCAGGATTGTTTCATATTGTTCGGGAAGGGAAGCGATGTGATCATGTATATCCGCAAGTTTCGTTGCCCGAATAACTTCCTCCATGGGTGCATTGGGTCTTCCTAATGTGAGGTTGTCCAAAATGCTTCTTCCAAATAAAAATGTTTCCTGGGGAACGATTCCTATTTGTTTTCTTAATGAATGGAGGTTAAATTTCTGAATGTCATTTCCATCAATAAAGATGGTGCCCTTTGAGATTTTATAAAATTGTGGTATTAATCGAATAAGCGTACTCTTTCCGGAACCCGTAGCACCCAGTATTGCGATTTGCTCCCCTGCTTTTACATTAAAATCTATATCTCTTAGCTCATAATGTTCATCATGTTCATAAGATACCCAAACATGATCAAAATATATCTTTCCCTCAATGGGGGGAAGATCAGGTAAATCAGAGGTCCTTTCCTCCATATCGTTATTAAGCACTTCCGTTACTCGATCACAAGTGGCATCAACCTTTGACATATTGCCTAAAAATTTGCTGATAAAGAACATCGGATTAATTGAAAAGTTGATTAACATTACGAATGCGAATAAATCACCAACTTTTAATGAGGTATAATCGTCCATCACCAACTGAGTTCCCACAAACAAAACTATGATTATGCTGGTATTGGATAATAATCTTACAATCGGTTCAAAGGATGACTGATAGGTAATCACTTCTTGGTTTTGATCGTAGTATTGTTTATTGAGTTTAGCAAACTTCTTTATCTCGTTCCTTTCTTGTGCAAACGCCCTTACTACCCGCATTCCCGTGATATTCTCCTGCACACGGGTGGTTATTTCTCCATATTTGTCCCGTTCCTTTCTAAATCGGGGTCGGATTTTTTTCCGGTAAAATAGCATAATAATAAAAGCTATTGGCATGGGTAAGATTCCATATATCGCCACTTGGGAATTTATATAAAACATCCCCCCAATAGAAAAGATGACCATCAGAGTCTGCCTGATAAACATCGCGAGCTCGGCCGATAATAAGTTTTTAAGTAGGGTTATATCGGTTGTGGTTCTGGAGATCAAATCGCCCGTGGAATGTTTATCATAAAATTCAAAGCTTGCCTTTTGAAATTTCCGATACATTGCATCCCGCAGATCTTTGATAATATTGTTGCCAATCCATCGATTTCCGTAAATTCTAATATACATGACAAATGCCAATGCAATCATTAAAATGACGGTAATTCCGATATCTTTATACACCAAGTCTAAATCTCTGTAGGTCAAAAGGTCATTTATCGCCTTTTGCAACATTAATGGTAAACCGAGGAATAAAAGTGCTTGGATAAGCGACAACACCAATGTTACCACAAACAAACCCTTATATGGGCTCCATAAATAGCTCAGAATCTGCCTGAAAGTGGTTTTATACCTCCGATCGGGATCCGGACGGGGTCTCTCC
>CAZEPC010000351.1:1830-5319 GCA_964513765.1 uncultured archaeon | reverse complement strand
TTTCGGAGAAATGTATCAACTTTCTCCCAAACATTTTGTTTAAACAAAGAATCACTATAGAGATGATGCCATACATCGTGGAGCTTGATGTATTTGCACTTGGTTCTAATGGGGCTGGCTTCGAAAAAGTCTCTGCTGGCGGGTTGGGACACCAATTTATCGGAAGTTCCGTGAATAATTATGAATGGAATGGGAATATTTTGAGAAAATCCGTATTCTTTCAACTTATTCATGGCTTGAAAGACCTTCCACAAATATCGGGCCGAATATTTTTTTAAAACTCGGGGTTCTGTATTGTGAAGTTCGAGAGCTTGTGAATTTTTAAATGTTTTTGAGTGATCCACGGGTACATTAATAGATTCCTCCTTCAAAAATAGATTAAATGCAAACTTAAGACCAAACCCAACTTCCTTTCCCCAGCCGAATTCAAAATTGGGTGCAAACGCAGGTGCCCAGAATATCAACTTTTTCACATTTCCTAGGTCGGCTTAATCTTATTCATTTGTCCCATAACCACGGTGAGTGCCACTACTAACGCCCCCATTGATTCTCCCGACAAGACATAGTCTTTTTTAGGATATTTCTGTTCGAGAAACCGCTTAAAATCAATGAGGTTCTCGATAAAATCCATAAATCGGGTATAATCACCCCGCTTTCCATCCGAATGTCCGTGGCCATGAAAGTCAAGCCCAAAAACAACCCTTCTCTCTCTCACTAAACCATCTGCCACTTGTATGCACATTTCCGAATGGCTGGTAATTCCGTGGCAATGGATTATACACGTTTGTGCCGATTCCATGGCATCCGGAACATCCTTCTTTCCCCATTCCCTATAAAATAATCTCTTTCCCTTCCGATCCGTGAAAAAACCGCAATCAAATTCCTTGGCTCTCGGAGAGGGTCTTATGGAAGTAATTCGGGGGTTATGAAATCTGTCATCGGGATATTGCATTTTTTTAGCCTGAGCCGTGATTTATTTTTTTCCTTTATTTTTCAAATGATTTTTTTGTTTTTATTTCTTATCTTTTTGTATTACAATGAGAAAAACTAAAGATTTGGCCGATGATTGGTTGTTCCACAAGGGAAAGATTCTCTCGCTTGTGGGGAGATATCTTACCTATTTCAGAAAATCATTGCCCAAGAAATTAAAAGAAGATTCACAGTACAAGTGGCAGAATGTAAGAATTCCCCATGATTGGGATATACGTGGCCCCTTTCTGAAATCCCATGCCAGCGGTACAAGCGGCGGGTTTGCTCCTTGTGGGGTGGGTTGGTATAAAAAGAACTTGGAAATTTCGGAAACAATGAAAGGAAAGAAAATATTCCTCCGATTTGACGGAATTTACAAAAGGGCTACTTTATATCTGAATGGGGAGAAGATCAAATACCATTACTACGGCTATGGGCCCTTCGAGGTAGATATTACCGATAATGTACAATATGGCGGAAAAAATACTCTATATGTGCTGGTGAATAATTCTATTCAACCTTCATGTCGTTGGTATTCGGGGAGCGGAATCTATAGGGAGGTTACTTTGGTTAGCACGGATAAGGTTTATATCCCTTGGGGAGGATTATTTGTGTATACTCCGAATGTACGGGAAAACGAGGCTAACGTGGAATTTACCGTTGAAATTAATAATGAGAGTGGTAAAGATGTGGGAATTGTGGCCGAATTCGAAATCGAAGATCCCAGCGGAAATATAGTCCATAGGATCAGCCAAAATGTGGCGCTTAGGAAAACCATGTCGGGCGACTTAGATTCTGATATACAGAAGAAGAACCCGAACATGCTCAGAAAATCATTCAAACTCACCTCTCCCTCAAAATGGGGTGTGAAATCGCCCAAATTATATACTTTACATGCTAAATTAATGGATCAAGAGGGTAATGTGCTGGACAATTATTCGGAACGGTTTGGGGTCCGGTCCTATGAATTTAATGGAACTGGGTTCTATTTGAATGGGAAAAAGCTGACCTTAAAAGGTGTTTGCTTGCACCATGATGGCGGTTGTGTAGGTGCCGCAGTCCCTAAAGAGGTTTGGAGGCAAAGGTTTCAACAACTAAAATCGATGGGCTGTAATTCGATCCGAACCTCTCATAATGTGCCGGCCGCAAACTTCGTTGAACTATGCGATGAGATGGGCATTCTTTTAATCGATGAAGCCTTCGATAAATGGACATTGCGACCCAGGCTGGGGGCATGGGGAGGGAGACAATTTAAACGGGATTGGAAACAAGAGCTCTTTCATTTTGTGCGGCGAGATAGAAATCATCCTTCTGTCATTCTGTGGTCTTTGGGTAATGAGGTCAATATGATCCACAAAAAATCGGTGAAGAAATATCAAATGCCGCTGTATAACTTCGTGAAGGGGTTGGATCCCACCAGACCGATCACCACGACGTTATCGCCCAACAATACAAAGCATGAACTTAAAAATGTAGAAAAGGGGAAAGCCCCCTACATCCACGATATGGTTGATGTTTTTTGCACCAATTATATGGAAAAACGATTGCCCGATATTCATAAACTGATTCCCGATAAGGCAATCATTATTGCGGAAGCCCATCACTGGTACCGAAATAAATTAGAATCGGAAACAGATCTTCCCACCAGCAGGCTTCATCCGGATTGTACCGACCGTAACCCGTGGTATGATGTGGAGGAAAATGAATTCTGTGTGGGACAATATCTTTGGGTTGGGATAGAATACTTAGGAGAGGTTAGGGATCCTTACCCCTATCATGGGAGAACTAATGCTCCGATCCGAATAAACGGTTTGAAAAAACCACAAGCGGCCTTCCATTCAAGTGTATGGCTCGATAAACCCTTTGTGCAACTGGCCGTAAAGGATGAGACTGCCGATATCCCCAGGGGAAAGCCTCAGTTTGATTTTCCTAAAATAGTTTGCCATTGGAACTCCTCCCACTTGAAAGAGAAAGCAACCTCTTGTGAGGTTTGGACATTTTCCAACTGTGACAGTGTGGAATTAATTCTTAATGGAGAATCTTTAGGCGAAAAGAATGCCAAAGATTACCCCTATAATCGAATGACTTGGGATGTTGATTTTCAGCCCGGAACACTCAAAGCCATCGGAAAGATCGGGGGCGAAGAAGTATCCGAATCTATTCTGAACACTTCAAAGGGTGCCAAAAAAATTGTTCTCCGTCCCCATAAGAAGAATGCCAAGGCGGATGGAAAAGACTGCGTTCATTTGGAAGTAAATCTTGTTGATGAGGATGGGGAGTTGGATCCGTTTGCTGACAATGAAATTAAATTTGATGTGGATGGTGCGGGGAGGCTGCTCGGTATTGATTCTGGCGACCTTTCTGACTTCACGGAGGAAGGGGCATACCAGTCTGAAATCTGTGATGCATACTGGGGTAGGGCCGTTGGTATAATTCAAACTACAAAATCCCCTGGAGAAATAAAAATTACTGTCCGGGACACACAAGATAGATTAGAGGCGGCAAATTTAATCGTTGAAA
>CAZEPC010000351.1:0-1730 GCA_964513765.1 uncultured archaeon | reverse complement strand
ATTACTGTCCGGGACACACAAGATAGATTAGAGGCGGCAAATTTAATCGTTGAAAGCCAAAAAATATAAATATTCGCAAACTTTTTTTTCGTCTTTGGATTCTCTTTCTCATATAAGATGTCGCGATCAATAATTCATATATCTCCTGAATTAGAAAAAAGGGGTATTGGTGTCCATTTATTAGGCGGAATACTCAAGGATTTCAACAATAATCCTGGAAAGTACAATTTTAAAGATAATGTAATTCACGAAGTAAAGGAATATATCACGCAAAATTTTTCCCTCAAGACCTTGAAGGACCAAGAAATTGTGTCGGCTTATCGATCTTTTTATTGGGATCATTTGGGCATAGATCCCACCAAGGAACGCCCGGCAGGTGAGGCACTCACGCGGCGGATATTACATAAAAAGGGGCTCTATAAAATCAATTATTTTGTGGATGGCTATAATTGGGCGTCCGCCTATTCAAGAATTCCCATTAGTGCTTATGATTTGGATCATGTCGAAAAGCCCTTACTCTTAAGATTTGCAGATAAGAATGAGTCCTTTAAAGGCATTACGGGCAAAAACCACCAGATGGATGGAAATGAGCTGGTCCTATGCGATGCGAAGGGTAAGATACTCACCCAATTTCCTTTTCGGGATGCATCGCATTCGAAAATTACGAAAAAAACCCAAAATATTCTTATTGTGGTCCTGGGTATTCAAAATATACCGGAAAAAAATGTAAAAGAGGCATTTGAAAAGATATTGGAGAATTTAAGATCTTGCGAAACCAAAGAAAAGCCCGAAATTACAGTTGGTACGCATTTTGCAGTGAAAAATTATTGAAGCCTCTCCGCCCTAAACGACGTTGATTCCTACGATTCCGCTAAGCTATATCTGGTGTGCATATCTTAGAGTTGTGTGTCGTAGAAAACCCGTCCCACCTGCGTAGAAAGGATTCCCCCTTCAAAGAGGGTTGATCTTACTCGAAGAATTATAGACTGGAATAAATGAGAAGTATTCTCGTATCAATTTATCGGCATCTTTAAATGTATCAAGCCTACAAATAGTGTGGGAATTTATTGGATAAGTATCACAAAAAGCACTGCAAAATTTATCTAATGCATTCCTTACGATTTGAGATTTGCGAGAGGTAATTAAGATTACCATTACTGGCTTTTCTTCATGATTACTAACCATCAAAACCGCATTTTCCATATTTATCTCTCTTATTAATCCCCGGTGTATATATTGGTCCATTACCTTCGTTATGCCGTACATAATGTTCGAGAATACATGGGAAGTTAATTTTTTACTGTCTTTATCCCAATAATAATTATAGAGCATATTTCCGGATTTCAAGTGAATTACTGAAAGATTTAGAACCTTAAAAGGTAGAATATAGGCTATTTGAGGATACTTCAAATAAGGATATGCAATAAAAATTGTTCCGGCGGCATTTATTACCCAATTACTACCTGGCAAGATTTTACAGATTCTAAAACCTATTATAAAAGGATTAATGAGTCCAATTGTAATACTCCCAATAAATACGCTCAATGTGGGTCCATACAACCCTTTAGGTCGATTTATGAAAACTCTCCCCATGTAAAACATGAGCAATAATCCTAAATATCCAAGTGATATGAAATAAAACTTCAAAAACAATTCACGGAATATAGCTTGGCTAGTTGAAGCCTCCCCGTCCTAAAGGACGGGGATTCCTACGAGTCCGCTAAGCGTTG
>CAZEPC010000350.1:0-5372 GCA_964513765.1 uncultured archaeon | reverse complement strand
AAATACCTATAAATCCGCTTTACAAGATATCAAAACCATATTTTTAATGAGGCCTCCGCCAATCACGAATATTAAACATAAAATGAAGCCATTTTTGAAGATAGCCAAAATGATGGGAGTTGAATATATTGTAGTTCTTTCTCTTATGGGGGTGAATCCTTTCGTACCCCATTTCAAAATGGAATGGTACGTAAAACGGTTAAAGTTTTCTTATACATTTCTGCGTCCCTCTTTTTTCATGCAGAATCTCAGTACCACTCATGCCGAGGCTATTAAGGACACACATGACATCCTCATACCAACCGGAAATGCAAAAATTAGTTTCATAGATACATGGGATATTGGAGAGGTGGCGGCTAAAAGATTGATGCAATGGGAGGGAAGGGAGGAAAGAAAAATAGATAAGAGGTTTAAAGAGAAGCTTGTATTAACCGGACCTAAAGCACTTGATAACTTTGAGGTATCTAAGATTATGACGGAGGAACTTGGGGAAAAATTCACATATTCCAATCCCTCCTCCTCAAAATTTAAGGAAGTGATGGGAGACTATGGGTTTGAGAAAAAATACGTCAAGATCATGTCAATCCTCTACAAAGTGACAAAGTTAGGGACTGCCAAGAGAGTAAATCGCACCACAGAACGGATATTAGGGCGAAAACCAACAACTCTGAGAGAATTTATCCAAAGGAATAAAAATGTTTGGGCATGAAATCGGGCATTTTTATGGAAAAAAAGAAATAAATAGATAAAAAAAAACTTATATATATGAGAGATGGAATTCCCGTTGTCCCGCTCCCTCAAGATATTGAATTAAAGAGGGAAAAAAATAGGGAAATTTTTTATACCCATTTTGAAGAAATCAAAATTATTTCTCACGTTGATTTTGAGCATGAAGATGAAATAAGGAAAGAATTGGATAAATTCAAGGACTGGGGAAAGAAGATATTTGAATCTTTATCGTTTACGCGAGTCGAACAGTCCAATTACACAAACAATATACGAAAATCCGACTCATATAAGCAGAAACGTAGTAACAGGGCAATTAGGCTTATAATAAAGGAGGAAAAAAAGCAAACGGGCCAATACGAGGTTTTACTAAATAAAGAAGAGGTTAAGATTAACATTCCAAAAGAGAACCTCAAATGCCTTCAAAATGCCCTAATCACTCTGTTACAATTGATAAGAGAGAATGAACATGGATATTGTGTTCCGTTAGGGAGGATTCAAGATTATCCTTTTGCAAAATACCGCGGGCTTATGGTGGATGTAGCGAGAAAAAAGCACAAACTGGTGGATCTGGAAAAGCTTATAATGCTTTGTGTCTGGTACAAGATTAATTATCTCCATATTCATTTTAGCGATAAACAATCCTATACTCTTCCTTCCAAAGCCTTCCCTGATTTGCCCACAAGATGGCACCATTTTACTGCCGAAGATATTAAGATGTTAAACAAGCTTGCCAAAAAACACCATATAACCCTCGTTCCCGAGATTGACCTTCCGGGCCATTCAAAATCTATAATCGATGCGTATCCGGAAGTTTTTAAAGTTAAAAGTAAAAAGATTGGCACAAATACCATCAATATCGGCAACGAAGAGACCTACCAAGCCGTTGCGCAGCTCATTGAGGAAATATGCAATTTATTTCCCGACAGCCCAATCATCCATATGGGTGCCGATGAAGTCAAGAAAGAAGGACTCTGGGAGGATCCCAGGGTGAAAAAATTTATGGAAGACAAAGACATTCCCAACCCTGAAGAGCTCTATAAATATTTTATAATTCGGATGAATGAAATGGTCAAGAAACACGGGAGAAAAATGGCAATCTGGGAAGGTTTCCGCCCGGGAGGAGAAATAAATATCCCAAAAGACATTCTCATTTATGAATTTGAATGCACATATAACCCCCCAGATAATATCCTCAAACAAGGATATCACGTAGTAAATACTTCGTGGAAACCGATTTACGTGACGAGACGCAAACATTGGCCGTTAAAGGAGATTTATAAGTGGAATCTGTATCGGTGGGACAATCACGCGGATCATTCACCCGCTACCAAAAATCCCTTCCAATTCAAGCCCACCGGCCAAGTCATCGGCGCCCAAATGTGTTCTTGGGCCCAAAAAAGGAGAAAACAGATTCGTTCCTTAAAGCGGAGAATCGCAGCATTTTCAGAAAAAATATGGAACAAATCCATCGCCACGAAAGAGTTCGGAACCTTAACGCCAGAAGAGTTTGAGGATTTCATGAAACGATTACGTTCTGCCGATCAAAAATTAATCCGCCTTATGAAGCACACATTCCGAGTTTGGTGGACCGAGACAAAAAATGAGAAAAATATATACAATCAAAAATAATTGATTGATAAATAACAAAAATTGAAAATGGTTAGATAAATCAAGCCTAAACGCTTTTTCTATCTATTCTTTTGGCATTGCTCAATTCCATTTTTCGAACAACAAGCAAATAGACCCTATTAAGTTTGAGGTGCTTTCTTTTCTTTCCAATAAATATTATTCTTTTGGTTTATTTATGTCTCAGATATTTGTATGTAGACTTAGATAATTAGGAAGGGGCTGAAGGTATCGTAAAAGAATAAAACATCGTTCTTCGGGCTTTATTAATAAATATCTTTTTTTATACGTGTGATTAAAAATGAAGAAAAGATCACACAAGAATGAAAAACCAGACAAAGCAGAAGAATTAACGCAGAAAAAAGAGCTTGAATTAGAAGAAGATGAACACATAGAAGTCCGAGCAGTAGAAAATGAGTACTCCCAAAGATTGCTTGAAGAAAAAGTCTTGATGCATTTTCAATCATCAATCGGAAAAGTTATTAAGGAGATTGACAAAAACGTAATTATGGATAATCCTTGGGTAAAAAGGCAAGATGGGCATGTGGAAACAATTTATATTGAGGGATCCCACATTAATCATATACCAGATTCTATTCAACATCTAAAATATCTGAGAGAATTGCACATGAGAAATAATAATCTCAAGGAATTACCATCATGCATGGCTAACTTGAAAAACTTAACTTCTCTTGATTTATCTCAAAATAATTTGAGAAAAATCCCCAATATTCTGAGAGACCTGCCATTGCTTAAGAGTTTAAATCTCTCGCATAATCGGATTGAGAACCTAACAAGAGTGGAGATCCAGATAAGTGAAGGAAATCAATCAAAAGAGGTAAAGCTGCCAAAGGAAGAGAAACAAGCGGAAAAAGGAGTTTGGGAACATATACAGGAGATTCATCTAGATCATAATAAACTCACTAAATTTCCCCAATTTCTAAAAAGTTGTCCAAATGTAAAGAGAATTAGCTTGGGATATAATAAAATCGAAAGAATTCCTTCTTGGATTCAAGAATTGAAGTCCTTGCAATATCTCTCCCTCAAGGGAAATCCTCTGAAAAGAGCCCCACAAACTCTCACAGGACTTCAAAATATTGAGATATTGAATTTAGACATGTGTAAAATAGAAAAAATCCCCCCTTGGTTCTCAGAATTAGATAATTTAAAGGAATTAAATTTAAACAATAATGGGCTCACAAGTTTCCCAAAATATCTAACCAAGTTAAAGAACCTTCGCCATTTGGAAATGAATAACAATGACCTTTACTTTCTACCCAGAGGCATTAAACGGATGAAAAATCTTCAAGTATTTTACTTAAATCAAAATAAAATCGATGCAATCCCAGAGGATTTTTCCGATTTGGGCTCTTTAGAAGCACTATTTATGGCAAATAATCCCTTAAGGCTTATTCCAAACACATTAAAGCCGATATCTTCCCATACCACAGAGTTAAAGGAGTTTTGCAAGAAACTGAAAAAATGGAATCCCAATAGACTAATTCAAAAAATAAAAAGCAATGAGGAGATAGATTATGTGGATACCTACAATCCTAAATTGGGACCGAATTTGGGATATATCTTGAGGAAGATCTCTAAGTTCGAAAATGAAGCAAAGAGAAACTTTTTGGAAAGGATTCAGAAAGATTTCTCACTAGACCTTAAAAATCAATTTAAGTTAGTTCTGTAAAAATTAGAGAATTTTTATTTCCCTAAAGACAGTCTCTTGAATATTCAGCCACTCGTATGAACTGTTTTGAGGAGAAAGAAAAATCCATAATTCCTATGAAAACTTTTTTTATTTATCCCAAAAGAATAAGAACAAAGTTCCATACATTATGATTAGAGAAAATGAACGAAGTGTATAAACTATGGATAATCCATAGCGAAATCGGAATGTGCATATTGGAACAAACCTTCAAGGAACTCCCGCAAGAGATTGACTCCGATCTTGTGAGCGGATTTTTGAATGCAATGCGGTCATTTTCAATGGAAATTGCTAATGAAAGCGTAGAAAGAATCCAGCTGGAGAGCATTGCCATCCAATATTACACCTCAGAAAAATATCTAATTGCCGCATGCGTGGACAGAGATTATAGCCAAGTGGTTTTGGGAAGGAAATTGGAAAAGGCATCCCAGCAATTCGAAGAAAAATACGGAAAAATATTAGAAAACTTCTCGGGCAACGTGGAACTCTTTCAAGATTTTGGGAAGGATTTGGAAATGATAATGGAGCAATCGGCAATTTCCTTGAAATATATTGATAAGACTACTGATCAAATTGAAGAATACCTCAATCAAAGGAAATCCGAATTTGATGAGCTAAGAAACACAATTGAGAGCCTTATCATGAAGAAAGGGAAAGAGATGAAAGACCAACTCCAAGGAAAGATTACCCTCATCACTTCAAAGATCCGAAAAAAACTCAATCTTTAAGATATTAATCTTGGGAAACAATATAGGAATCGCTTTTTTTTTATAAGTATTTTCTCCTTTTTCTTTATAATTAAATATCTTAAAGAATATCTTAGATAAGCCTAAATTCAATATTATGAAGTATCGTGCGAAAGGAAAATTGGTGAATCACAAATACCAAGTATTAATTCACGACACCCGAGGCCATTCCAGCGTAATGGATTTACCCAAAGATATGGGAGGACATGACACTGGCGGCTCTCCTTTGGACTTTGTGACGGAAGCTTTAGCGGGATGCACCGTCATTGTCTTCCAAATGATTGCCCAAAAAATGAAAGTTAAGGTCAATGATATGAAAGTAATTGTAACTGCCGAAAAGGGGGAATTGACCTTGGAAAGTGCCAAAGTAAAGGTTGTTGTAGACTCCCCGGCAGATGAAGGGATCCTTCAACAAATACTGGAAAAAACCGAAGAGCAATGTCCTGTAGGTGCTATTTTGGAAAAGGCCGGAATTCCCGAAAAGATGGAATTGGTCGTTCAGAATCGGGAAGAATTTTGCGAGGACTCATAAAAGAACTGTAGTTCAAATTTAATAATTTTTT
>CAZEPC010000349.1:0-5399 GCA_964513765.1 uncultured archaeon | reverse complement strand
AAAAATTCTGGCAAAAAATAAACTAGATCAACACTAGATCAGATTAGAGCCTAAGATTTAAGATTAGAACTCCAAAAATCCTGTATCTCCGAGAATATCTTCGATATCTGTTCTTTTCTTTGGTTTTTCTACGACCTTGTCCCGTTCTCCCTCATCTAACAGATCATTTTCGCTGGAATCGTAGATTTCATCCTTAAGATCCGCATCTTGAATTAGCCCAGCTTCCAGTTCTGCCTTTAATTGTTCCCGGTTTTTGTTGTATTCATCGGCAGCTTGTTGCCACATTTCAGCATTGTCCAAATCTTCTGGATTTTTATTCTTCTCAAAAGCTTCAAGCGCTTTTTCGGCATTTATTCTGGCAATATCTGCTAAAAATGAATAGACGAGTGTGAGCTCGGTATATTGTTCTTTATCCCATAGCATATCCACTCGCTCAAGGAGCCTGTCATATTCTCTGTCCTTGTAATAAACATCAATGAAATCTCCGAAGGCATCTACGGGTTCGGTGAGTGCATTCTTATCAACAGTTTCTTCAATCCCACAATGTCCGCACCGAACAGTTACCATTTCATTTTTTCTTTTTACTGGTGCTTTCATTGTCTTTTTCCCGCATGATGGACATTCAAATATTTTTGGGGGTGTTCGTTTTGGCCGATAGGTATTTTGTTTTCGTTTTCTTCTTCCCATATTGCTCAACTTTTTGTGATAATTATAATTATGATTAATTATTATATTTTTGATTATACTAGATAAAATAACACGATCTTCATTCTTAAAATCATGAATTTTTATGCGATAAAAATATCCAACTTAGGAAAGGAAAGCATTTCCAAAAAACTTTGCCATTTAAATCACCAAAAATCTTTTTCTCTTTCATTTAATTCGAAAAATTTATTGCGAATGCTATTTTATTCTCTGTGTAGTTTTTTAGCAATACTTTTATATAATCAAATAGTGGAGATTCGCCAAAAATGGTTGAGGAACATACTGAATTAGATATTGATATGGATAAAAAATTGTTAGAAGATGTACTGGATACACCCAATCTTCGTTATGTGGCCCTATACATGTTTTCAATCCGAAAACGATTGTTTGAGGATTTATTAAATGATGCAATCATAGAGGAATTTCAAATCATAATGGATCTTAGGGTTCCAACCAAAAGTGATCTTCAAAGAATTTGCTCCCAGTTATTCATCCGGCGTTTAATAGATTTCAATATTATAAAAAATGTTTCTGATTATGAAATTTATAAGATAAAGCCAAGTGACTTTAAAATCAGGCTTGAGGATGGGATCAAATTAGCCCAAGAGGATATCTCCGATGAGATGGTTGAGGTACATATATTTTGTAAAGAGAGATATCTTGAACGGTTAATCCGAAAAGACATGCCCGAGATCACCGGGACAGAGATCCATAAGGCTTTGGAGAGGATGAGGGCAATGATGTGTCCGGTCTCATCGGCGGTTCATGAGCTTATCCATAAATATGATGAATATTATGTACTCAACGATGATTTTTACTATATCATTGAGGATTTAGGAAATCCCTATCAAGCGATCCGAATTGAGTTAATGATTAGAGATATGTCTGATAAATACGGTGAGATTGAGGGGGATTTAGATAAGAGATTGAAGCAATTCCATCCTGATTTAACGAAAGCCAAAATTCTGAACAAATTCCGTAAAATCATTGAACTGAAAAAGAAAGAAATTGCATTAAATGGACTTTCCTCAAAAAAAGGGAATACAAATGTCTCCCCCACAAATGCAAATAAAAAGAAAAATAAATACTCCAAAAATAAGCATGAGAATATTGAAAATTCTTCAAGTGTAAGTAATAGTAGTTCTAGTGTAAGTTCTTCTGATGATGAACATAACCGTTCCAAAGTGTTATCAAAAAGCGATATTCTTAGGAAGAAGAAACGAAAAAACAAATTCGAATCGATCAATGTCAAATTGAAACATATAGATTTTACGGAGAAATTAAAAGACCGAATGAAAAAGGGGACCCTTCCGCCCAAATTCAACTTAGAATTTGAAAGAGATCTTGATGATGGAGAATCCCAAGAAGTGATACCCCCTATTTATCAAAAGTGGAAGAAAGCCCTAAATGATTTGGTTCGCTTAAAATTAGAATTTGATATCATAGATAAAGATATGGACAATTTACGGAGGTATTATTCCGGAAAAAACCAAATTATGCCATATATGACCTTCATCCAAAAAGCAACTTTTAATGAGGATAACATTGCTGATACTGTGAGAGATTTACTTTTAGAGGCCAGAAATAAACTAAAAAAGATTAGCGATGGATGCGATCTTTACGATGTAAAGGACTTGAAGTTGCTGAATTTGGATTTAGAGCGGAAAATCATAGAAGAAGGGTGGTATGAAGAGGAAGAAGAATAATAATCCTCTCAACTTTTGTTCGCTTACCTAGTATAAAATATATAAGAATATCATTCAATATCATAAGAATTTATAGAATAGAATTAATACAATAATATATAATGACTAAGGAACTAATGAAATCACCAATTAATCTACCAATTATACAACCAATTAATCATCAATTAAATAATAATAACTAATTACTAATTACCAATTAATTAAAAAAAATATATAAAAAGTGAGAAATAAAATGCCAAAAATTTGCCCATCATGTGAGGAAGCAGAATTAGAAGAACTTGTCCCAGGGATTAAACAATGCCCTAATTGCAATAAGATTTTCAAAGATGAAGAAGAAAAAGTAGAGGAAGGCCCAGAAGAAGAAAAAGGAATGAAAGACGGAGAGTTTTGGATGAATAAAACTGGAATCAACAGAAAATATGAAATTGCAGAGGAAGGCAAAACTGTGTTCCGTAATGAAGGGAAAAGATGGGTTGCTGTCCTTCTTTGCCATTCTGCTTCCTTGGAAAGTTTCAAGTATATTAGGATTTCATGGTTTAAAGGAGCAATCAATAAACATGGTGGTATGTTTAAGATTCAAGAATTTGATGAAATCGAAAATGTAATTATTGCTTTAGAGAGAATAGATGCAAATTTCGATGATACATTTAAACCCAAAGATAAAATCTCCTTTGAACCCATTCCCTCCCGTAAAGATATAGAATCTGAAAAAGTATTTGACGAAAAAAAGAGGATATGCCCAGGTTGCAAAAAGACGAAGATGAAAAAGGCCAGAAATAAAAAGTATTATGAATGTGTTCGGTGTGGAGAGATAATTGTTCTTCAGGATGGAAAACCTATTTATAATGTCCCTAATAAAAATTTACCTTTATCATTCACCAGTAATTTTCATGTGAATTATTATATCCCAGATTATGGAATAACCACTCATTTCCACATTGCAAACTGGAAAGCAATTGTTATTATTCATTCAAAGGATAACCCCAATAAAAGGTGGTTAAGATTTTATTGGTGGCAGCGGAATTTACAGAGTTATATCAAAAGTAAAATGACTTTTGGGGCGGATGAAGGATTGAAATGGAAAACAAAAAGAGGTCTTTCTTCTCCCAACATTTACGAAAAGAGACATATAAGAGGAATAATCGAAGCGTTGTATGAAATGAGGGATTCATGGGCAGAAAAGTCTGGATTTGAACCCGAGGAAATTAAGATTCCCGAAGTATAGTTTAAAAATCAAAAAAAGGAGTGTTTATCACTATGGAAACAGGGTTATGGGCGGAATTGATTTCTAAATTCCAAAAAGCAATGAAAGAAGTATTGGAAATTATCGAAGACCAAAATATTGATAATATTCCAGGGGCAAAAGAAAGGCTCATTCAAAGATTCGAGGAACTAGTTCGGTATTTGCCTAAAGATGATGGAGAATTGTTGAAAAAAGCCATTGATAAATCCATCTCGAATTCATTCTTTCCTCGTACAGATGATTTAGCCGAGGCTTTTGAGAAGATATTAAATGCACGGACCCATGAACAAGATTTTATCATTAATGAGCTCATCAATGGGTTCGTAGCCTCTCAAGCCAAATCATTTGGCTTAGAATATGAAGGATCCGTAATTGATAGGTTGATTGAAGGTTTTAAAAAATCGAATAAGTTAAGGATTTCAGATCAGAAATTTTATGCCATGTTCGGTGTAAGCCCAACCAGAGATCCTCGGGATTCATTGGTGAAAAGACTTAATAAAATAACCGATTTTTTGGGTTTAATTGAAAAAGAATATCGAATTGAGCGTGATCTCTATAAAAGTGAGGAAAGAATCGTAAAATTTTACACATTCCCACCCAAAATTATGACACTCTTAGAAGGCCGGTTTTTTGTGAAAACAGAGAGTGGCGAGACAATCATAAAAGACGATTTTGATAAAAATGTCTTTATTTCCTTGTTCTTGGCAAGATATGCCATCGATCGATTCAGTTTGGATGATTATAAGATTAATGGAATTTGTGCTATTTTTGCGCTTATTTTAATTTTGTCGTTTATGCCCAAGGTGAAGCTGGCGGAAGATAACCCGATTCTCAGGGATCCTGGATTTAATTCGAGTAAAATGAGTGTGATCCCTAAGGGTTGGATGTCTAAAGATGTCATTATGAAACTTATGCCTCCCACCATTAAGATAATCGCATACCGGCTTGGTTTAACCAAATGGTTGGATAAGATTAAAACCACTGATGTCCAAAAAAAATTGCATTTACAATCCCGATTTTTGATTAAAGATGTGAACAAATGGGTTCTTGGAAATCTATGCAGGGTTGAGGTACCAATCTTTGTTGAGATAAGTAATATATTCCAGGAGATCACTGTATCTGGTTCAAGTGAAGCAGAGGAATAATTTAATATATATTACAAATTTAATCAATAAGATGAAAATTATTGTAATTAAGAATAAGTATGATAAAAGGTGAAATAGATGGCCAGAGAAAAATGGACAGACATTGCAGCATTATATAAAACGTATATCGGGATAATTGAACCATTATTGAAGGAGGCCCGGGTGTTCATTCTTGAAATGCCTCCTGAAGACTTGGTGGATCCGACCACCATTGAACGAATTCTCGAGAAAGAAACTAAAAGGAAAGTGAATAAGGTAAAGGTGATCGCAGAATTCAACGCTTTCTTTAGAGCAGAAATCTTTAAGCACATTTCGAATTACATTGAAGAGGTCAAAGATGAGTTTGAGCCAATTGATATTAGGGATTTTATCTTGGACTTTTTGGATGAAGCAATTGATGCTTTTAATATATTCCTAGATTTAGTGGTGGAAGACACCAGGAATCATAAGAACTCCCTTTTATATGAACTAACCTTGATCCTCTCGGATATACTTTTACCTACTGGGGATAATATTCAAGAAATCTATGATTTGCTCATTGAACAATCTGAGGATTGGTACGAAATCCAAAGGTATATTCTTAAACCTACCACATATTAT
>CAZEPC010000348.1:3307-5415 GCA_964513765.1 uncultured archaeon | reverse complement strand
TTTATCTTTATCTTAAAAAATAATAAGTAGTGCATGAGAAAAAACACAACAATATAGCCTCGTTGAATGGAGTAGGGAAGAGATCCGAATATAATTAGAGGTGAATTATAGGAGGAAAGAAAATGGTGGAGAGGTGGGGCTTCGATCCCCAGGCCTCGACGTTATCAGCGTCGCGCTCAATTGCCTTGGCGGAAAGTAAGTTTCCATCCATCCAGGCTAAGCTACCCCTCCGAAAAGTGGGTTTGATTTTTGCCATTTTCTCTGACTTCACAAAATCGTAAGTCGTAAAATGCCAAACAAATCAATTATAATTCTGATAATTAGTGATCCTTTTAAAAAATTTCGAGAGTTAATGAAAGCAATATTTCCCAATGTTGGCACAAATCAGCCTTATTTATAAATTAGCTACTTTTTTGGGTTGTTGATCGAGTTTAAAAAGATCCCCATCTCTCTGGCCAAAAATTTTAATCGAAAAATCATTTTAAGAGTAAAAGGAAAACCGATATTTATTGATTTTATTTCCTAAAAAATAAATGTTGATGAAGAAATTATGAACAACTACGAGAAGGATATTGAAGTTCTTTTTTCCGAAAAGGAAATCCAAAATGCAATTAAACGACTCGGTGATGAAATAACTGATTTTTACAAAGATAAAAATCCTTTAGTTTTAGGTGTTCTAAAGGGCTCTTTTATGTTTGTGGCGGATCTTATCCGGGTATTGAATTTTGAGCTAGAAATGGAGTTTATCGGTCTATCCAGCTATGGAGAATGTACCGAAAGTTCAGGCGAGGTGACGATAACCGTAAAAACCCCTGATGTTTTGGAGGGAATACCGGTATATCAAGATCGACATGTCTTGGTTGTAGAGGATATTGTTGATTCTGGAAATACTATCTCATTTTTGAAAGAAAAAATCATGGAACATTCTCCAGCCTCTGTAAAGGTATGCACATTAACTTCAAAACCCGCACGGCGGGAAGTAGATATACCTATTGATTATTTGGGCTTTAAGGTTCCGAATAAATTTATCGTGGGTTACGGAATGGATTATAACGGTAAATATCGAAATCTTCATTATATCGGCTATCTGAAAAATCCTCCTTCTCCTTAACCCTATGGGAGTCTGTATGAAAACCTCGTTTTTATATCATTCCCTTATTTTCTGTATATTTTATTTCTAATTGTGATTCTCTTTTTAAGTATCAAGGAGGACCAAAAAATTCTTATAAAAAATTGCGCAAGTATGAAATAATGAGCGAACATAACGATATTCAGATTGGAATTATCGGTGGAACCGGTGCGGATTTAGAGCTGGAAAACGCCGAAAAAATCAAAGTCTATACTCCTTATGGTGCCCCTTCTGCCCCTATTGAGGTGGGCACATTTAAAGGGAAGAAAGTTGCATTTTTAGAACGACATGGCGAAATGCATTCAATTGCACCACACAAATTGCCTTTTAGGGCGAATATTTGGGCTCTTGCATCCTTAGGAGTATCCAGAATTTTCTCTCCTTGTGCTGTCGGAGGATTGCGAGAAAACTTCGATAAGGGCGCATTCGTGGTAATTGACCAATATATTGAACGGACAAAGAACCGTGAAAGCACCTTTTACGAAGGTGGTAAAGTTTGCCATATTTCGCAAGCGGATCCCTTTTGCCCCGAGATGAATGACTTATTCTATGAAACAGGTAAAAATTTAGGTATTCCCATCCATAAAGGAGGGACCTATATATGTAGTGAAGGCCCGCGGTTCGCAACACGTGCCGAAAGCAAGATGTTTAGGCTTATCGGGGGAGATGTGGTGGGAATGACGGTTTTTCCAGAAATTGTCTTAGCTGCAGAAAAGCAGATTTGCTATTCCTCTGTGGCAACAGTCACAGACCTTGATAGCTGGGCAGCAGAATGCGAAAAATGTGGTCTTGTGGAGTGGAATCGACAGATGAAATGTCCAAAGTGTGGGTCTTCCATTCATCCTTTGGCAGTAACCGTAGATGAAATTTTAGAAACTATGGCGCAAAATACGGAGAACCTTAAGAAATTATTGGAGGCCGTTGTATCCAAAATACCAGAGGAAAGAGGTTGTAACTGCTCTGATATGATGAAAGGCGC
>CAZEPC010000348.1:0-3207 GCA_964513765.1 uncultured archaeon | reverse complement strand
CATACCGATGCGGTGAAAGAAGGAGAAAAAGTTCTCCTGGTTGATGATTTATTGGCAACGGGTGGGACAATTGAAGCATGCATTAAACTAGTTGAAAAATTAGGCGCAGAAGTTGCTGGTGTGGGATTTGTTATTGAACTACTAGGCTTAGACGGTATAGAAAAATTAAAAGATTATAATGTAGTCTCTTTATGCCAAATTGAAGTAGATGAATAGAATAAAATAGATAGATTAAGATCCAAAGTATCGAAATATTTCTATTCCATTTTCTTTTTTTTCTTCTTGTGCGAAAGAGGTAAGCTGTATTATGAAATCTAAACAGGGGGATTTATAAATCCTCTTGATTTATGTCCT
This sequence comes from uncultured archaeon, assembly GCA_964513765.1. Taxonomy (GTDB): domain Archaea; phylum Asgardarchaeota; class Lokiarchaeia; order Sigyniarchaeales; family Promethearchaeaceae; genus CAZEPC01. The sequence goes on along the minus strand of CAZEPC010000348.1, from coordinate 2,853 downwards.
CTTTATCATTCATAAAGGCCTTTTGGAAAAAACGAAGTTTCATATTATATTAATGATTTTATTTATTACAAAATCCAAAAATAGAAAACGCTATTTAGAGACAAAATTTTGTGTGGTTTAAATTATGGTAAAGATTACATTTCTCGGCGCGTGTAGGGAAGTCGGTCGCTCTGGTGTATTGATTGAATCGGAAAAGACCGATGATGCAGTTTTATGTGATTATGGTACGAAATTTGGTAAGGAACAGAAGTTCCCGAAACATGTCAGTGGAAGAGATTTAAGTGCAATCGCCTTAACTCATGCGCACGTGGATCATTCTGGGGCAATACCATTATTTTATATTTCCGGATCGGTCCCTTTACTCACCACAAAACTAACTTTTGATATTACTAAGGTACTTTTGAAAGATATGCTGAGGATCTCCAGTTCATATTTACCCTTTGAGAGAGAAGAAATCAAAAAAATGGGTCGGTATGCTCGTTTTCTTAATTACGGAGAAAGGATTCCCGTTGGACAAAATTCCCATGTAACTCTAATTAATGCAGGTCATATTCCGGGGTCCGCCATGGTTATTGTGGAAATGGATGAAAAAACAATCTTATACACGGGAGATATCAATTCGATTGAAACCAGGCTCCTTAACGGCCTTAATCCATCAAGAATTCCCTCGTTAGATGCTATCATCACAGAGACTACTTATGGAACGAAAACCCACAACCCCAGGGAAATTCTTGAAAATCAGCTTATTGAAGAAGTCAATAATACCTACCGAAAAAATGGGATTACTCTTATTCCTGCATTCGGAGTAGGAAGAAGCCAAGAAATCATGATGGTTCTCAATAAAAATGGGCGGGTTAATTATCCAATTACCATGGATGGTATGGCCAGAAAAATATCCCGAATATTTAATAGAAATAGGAACATGCTGAAAAACGGGCATGAATATAAGGACGCTTTGGACAATGTCCACCTCATTAATAACCGTAAGCGTTATTATGAAAGAAGAAAAGCCGCCCAGATGCATGGTGTTATTATTGCACCCTCCGGAATGTTGAAAGGAGGGACTGCAAGATTTTATTCAGAAAATGTGATTGATGATCCGAAAAACACCATTAATTTGGTTTCATATCAAGTAGAAGGGACTCCTGGGAGAGTATTATTGGAGAAGGGCGTGTATGTTGATGGGGATATTAACGATGCCAAGGAAGTCCAAGCTGACGTTAACCATTTTGATTTCAGTTCCCATTCGGGGAAAGAGGAATTGCTCTCCATGCTGGAAGAAATTAAATTCAAAGGGGAAAAACGGGTTTTTTGCGTACATGGTGATGAAGAAAACCTGCTCAAGTTCAAGGGAATTATCGAAAATCTTGGCTATAAGACAGATGCCCCCATAGCAGGTCAATATTATCATGTTTAATGTCCTTTTTTAAATTAAGTTTAATATACTTCGTTTTTAATGTTGTCATTTTTAATCAATTTCTACTTTTATCATTATGAAGTTTTTTCTTATTAAAAAACCAACTAGATTATATGCCAGACTTAGACATGATTTCATCCGTATGGATTAAATTTGTTCCAGATCGGGGTATGTTCGGGATTAAAGCCGAGAGCTTTTTTGGTGAGGAAAAGATTGTATATGCTCATGATGTGGATTATATCTTTGTTTTTCCCGCGAGACCCAGACCCGGGATTGCGAATATGAATATATCCACCGATGGAGTAAAAATGCAAGTTAAACAACCCTTTGTGATTGATGGTGAGTTTAAGGAAAAAGAAGGGAAAAAAACCCTGGAACTGCGTTTGCACCATAAAAAGTAAAGTATTTAATTCGAAGAATTTCGATTTTTTATTTTTTCGTTGATTTTCTTTTCTTTGTTCTTCTTTTGCTAGAAGATAAGGTGCTTTTTTTATACTTAAGAATTTGGGGGATTGTCGGCCGAATATATCCTTTACTTCTTACCTCCAATCCAAATATGATCTTTAGAAATTCAGTAATTATATGGGCCGATGCACCCCAAATAATGAATTCTTTATCATGATTGGGATCAAAAAAAGGGAAACTGAGGATTTTGAAATTTATGTTATCTTGGGGAAAATCCCTTTCCATGAATATATTATCTTTAAACAAATAAGAAAGAGGGATTTTGACTAAGGCTGCCACCTCCCCATGATTAAGATCGAAATCAATGCTCCCGATAAATTTTGGTTTGATTATTCCCACAAAAGGTCGGATTATGTATCCTGTTACTGTCGGGAAATCATGGATCCTTCCTATTAATTGAATATATTCCCTTTTTATTCCTATCTCCTCCTCATTCTCTCGTAATGCAGTGTCTTTTAATGATTTATCTTTTCCCTTCTCAAATCTTCCACCGGGAAAACTCATCTCCCCTCTGTGTTTGGTTAAATTTTTAGATCGGGAAGTCATAATAAGTTTGTATTCCCCCTTTTCTTCCATTAAGAGAATTAAGACTGCTGATTTCTTAAATTCGGGATGAGAAAGTTCTAAAGGATTCATTTTATCCAATTTTGATGAGATTTCTCTGATTGAGATATTATAGTCGGGTTTCATTGATCAACATTTTCCAAAGCATGCAAAATTATAAAATTTTTGTGTTATTTATAATACTTGATAATAATGGGAAAAAGAAATCCGAAATGGAATAAGAAACATGCCAATAGGCATTACAATCGCCGTAAAATGGGTGTCTCTGACCAAAGTTCCTCAAAATGTTCTGTTGATGGCTGTAATAAGAAGAAAAAGCGAACCATTTCCATCAATAGTGTAAGCGGATATATTTCAAAGCTTGGCTGGAAATTAGAGGATGCAAATAAGAGAAGGAAGGTTTCTTT
>CAZEPC010000347.1:0-5423 GCA_964513765.1 uncultured archaeon | reverse complement strand
ATGAAATCCTTCAACATAAATTAGAGGATAACATTGAAAAGATCTCTGCCACAGAATTGAGAGAAAAAGAAAACTGTTAAAAACATCTGGTTTAAAATCAAAACAAATATATTAAATATACATATTTTTTTGCTAGTTTCTCCCAGTAACTAATTAATCTCAGTATACGAACGAGCTGAATTCCGTAACTTAGAATAATATAGGAAACATATAGAAATAGTGATTAGAGGAATAGTTTTCTTCAACCTCTTGAAAAAAAAAAATAAAAAAGATTTCAAATTATGTTTAATTTAATTTACAAATAAATCATTCTGATTTAGCAAGTACTTGGCAACTTCCGGCCTGATGAATTCGGTTAAGCCATCTTGTTCTTTCTCGTTAAGCATTTTCCGGATCTTGCTTCCCGAAATAAGCTTCATATGCTCAGTTCCTTCATGGGGACAGATTTTATTATTAACTACACCGGTACATTTTTTGCAAATATAGAAACTTTGGAAGCAAATAGGAGAAATGCCCAAATCGGGAAATTCATCAAAAACATCATGGGCATCAAAGGGACCGTAATAATCACCAACTCCCGCATGATCCCTTCCTACAATAAAGTGAGTACATCCGAAATTCTTTCGCATAATCGCATGGAATACCGCTTCTTTCGGTCCCCCATATCGCATTCTGGTCCTTAGAATAGATAAATGTGTTTTCTCGGGTCGATAATAATTTTTAAATAGGGTATCATAGGCGCCGAGTATTACATTATCTAGAAAATCTCCGGCTTTCTTTTTACCGATAATTGGATTAATAAAAAGGCCATCCACCACAGTTAATGCGGCTTTTTGCACGTATTCATGACCTAAATGGGGTGCGTTTCTCGTTTGAAATCCAACTATGGTTTTCCACCCTCTCTCTCCGAAAATCTTGCGGGTTTCTTTGGGATATAAACTATAATCCCCGAATTTTTTGATCACTCTAGGTACGGCCATAATTTTTCCGCCTAAAAGCATATCCTCCGAATTCATGACCTGTCTCACCCCGGGATGCTCTTCATCCAAGGTTTGAAATACGCTTTCCGCAACCGCCTTTTTCTCATAGGGATATTTTTCTTCTAAATTGAGCACTCCTACAAATTCATCGGAGTTTTGATTGATGAGTGCGATTTCATCTCCTTCGGAATAATTATCGGCATCTTCAGGAGAAATATCAAAAGTAATCGGAATGGTCCAAGGTAAATCATTTGCCAATCTATCGTTTTTAATTATGGAAGAAACATCTTCTTCCACCATAAAACCCTCCAAAGGACTTAACACGCCTTTGGCAATATTCTGAATTTCCTCAATTGTTTCTGCATCGATTTTTAGCTGGGGCATTTCCTTGTATTCAGCTAAATATTTTTCTTTTTGGGTTTCATCCATAACTCTTTGAGTTAGGGTGCCACCGTGTGGTTTAATCATTTTCAATTACACCGTATATATCGTGAAAGTTATGATGGAATAAAAAATCTATTTATTTGTGATGATGATTTCAAACACAAAAAATTAGAGTTTATAGTAGAGCGTTTGGATGCTATATCATAATTAATTTAACTTTATTTGATAATCCTACCTTAGATTGCCCAATTCGTACACTAAGTTAATGTTCAATAAAATTCAATATCTTTTCTGCCACAGAAATGGGATCTAAGCCGTATTCTTGTAAAAGCTGGGAATAGGTCCCGGTTTGGCCAAAAGTGTCAGTAATCCCGATATTGAGGACTTTTTTTTCCAGTCTTTCGGAAATCACTTGGGAAATGCGGGAACCAAAACCGCTTAATACATTATGTTCTTCCAACGTAATAATCTTTTGACTATGTTCGGCTAATTTCACAATTTTTTCCGAATTTAAGGGCTTGATTTTACCCACATGAACCGCCCTAATTTTAAGATTGTGTTTCGATTCTTCCAAAATTTTAAGAATTTCGGGTAAAAACGAGGTCATTGAACCTGTAGAGAAGATAAGGATATCGGCGGCTTGTGCTGTATTTTCATAGAGCAAGGATATAAAATCTTGAAAATCCGTCGGAAAAGATGAGTCGTTTTTCCATACCCACGGGAGAGCATTCCGGGTCAATCTCAAATAACACGGACCCTTTGTGTGAATTATCTGTGAGAACATTGACTGAACTTCTTGAGGATCCGCGGGAGCATAAATGTGCATATTAGAGAGTGTCCCCATGAGAGCCAAATCCTCAATTGCCTGATGGCTCCCGCCATCCATGGCTGCACTCAATCCAGCATGCGTGGTGCAAAACTTAACTGATAAATTATCAATACATGCAGAACGAATTATCTCCCAGCCCCTCCCCAATGTGAAACACGTAAATCCGCTAACTATCGGCAATTTTCCGGCCGTAGCCAATCCAATAGAGGATCCTACCATATTTTGTTCGGATATACCCATATTGAAGAAACGTTCTGGAAATTTAGCCCTAAAATATTTTGTTCGGGTGGAGGATGAGAGATCGGCATCTAATACCACAATATTTTCATTTTTCTCACCTAATTCAACTAAGGATTTTCCGAATTGATCTCTTAAGCTTATATTTGCCGGTTGTTGTTTCCAGTTTATTTCCATTTCTTATTCTTCCTTTGATAGATTTCTTACATGAGTTTTATTCATTCTCAATCTTTTTAATCAACTTATTTTTATATGATTTTAACTCCTTCAATGCTGTTTGATACTGTTTTTCTGTCGGGGGTCTCCCATGAAATTCCTTTACGTAATGCATGAATTTTACCCCTTGCCCCTTAATCATATATGCAATAATAACAGTGGGTTTTCCCCGAAGCTCCCTCGCGGTTTCAAATGCCTTTAATAATTCCTCAAAAGAGTTTCCATCCACCTCAATGACATGCCATCCGAATGATTCCCACTTAGAGGCCAAGGGTTCTATTGACATTATGTCCTCGGTTGCACCATCTAACTGCACCGCGTTTCGGTCAATAATATAAACCAAATTATCGAGTTTATATTGACTTGCCGACATGGCCGATTCCCACACAATTCCCTCATTACACTCGCCATCTCCCAGCAACACATACACCTTGCGGTCATTTTGATCTAATTTTGCCGCGAGAGCCAACCCAATTCCGATTGATGCACCCATCCCCAAGGATCCCGTACTCACCTCGATTCCGGGGACTTTATCCGCTTTGGGATGCCCTTGCAACATTGAACCAAATGTTCTAAAGTATTTAAGTTCGTTCTCGGGGTAATAACCTTCTTTTGCCAAAATCGTATATAAGGCAGGAGCTGCATGGCCTTTACTGAGCACGAAAAAGTCGCGGTTCGGATGATCAGGACAACTCGGAAAATGGTTTAAAACTTTTTGATAAAGGCACGTCAAGATATCGGTACAAGAGAGAGATCCTCCGGGATGTCCCGATTGAGCGTGGGTAATCATTTCAAGGATTTTTTTTCTTACTTGAAATGAATACTCAATTAACTTGCGATGTTCCTCAGTTGAAAGATCAACAGGGTAAAGATCAGTACTAGCAAAATGTACCATTATCCAACACTTCCAGAAAATCTTTTTTATCTACACAGTTTCGTAAGGCGGCGATTGAACCCGAAAAATGACCCATTAAGGCAGATTTTTCAAGAGAAAATTCCGATGCAAGCATTAAAGAAATCGCGGCTAAAGTAGCACTTCCAATATTTGATGTGTGTTTGGCAGGGTGATTAAATAGGGACGGAATTTTAGACACCTTTTCATCTTGGAAATAATAGGAATCCCCTTCAATCCAAGGAATAAATACCGATTTGCTCGAAAGCTCGTGGAGTATTTTTTTGCCGATAATTCTCATGCTTGTTTCATTGACATTTTCTATTTTGGTCGCACGGCTCGCTTCATTTCGATTCATGGAAACCAAATCTACATTGTTATAAAGGTATTCTTTCCCCGCTTCCGGCCTAACAATGAGCATTTTTCCTTGATCTTTAACTATTTCGATTATTTGGGTGATGAGGAAAGGGGTGAGAAGGCCAATTCCGTAATCTAAAATAAGGACAGCATCGCATCGGGAGAGCCTTTCATTCATAAATGTAAGTAATTTATTTTTTACCTCCTTTAAAAGATTATCGGGGATATTATAATCTTTCTCCACCCGTAGAAGCTGCTGCTGTTTGGTTTTAAAGCGAATAATGGTGGGTGTGAGAATCGGAAATTGAAAAACGCCTTTCGTTCCAATATTATATTTTTTTATCTCCTTTAGGAAGAATTTCCCTTCATAATCATTTCCTATACAGGTGAGGAGATCGACTTCACCGCCTAATTCATATATGTTCTTTATTACTTTGCCAATTCCGCCTACATGGGAAATGTCCTGTTCTACCCTAAGTAAAGGAACGGGTGCATCCGGGGAAACTCTCTTGACTTTCCCCCTCACAATCCTATCTATAGAGGCATCCCCAATGACCATAACTCTCTTATTTCTAAATGCCGAAAGGTATTTTTTAATTTCTTCTTTGGTAAGCATTTTTCTCACAAATTAGATTTCCTTAGTAATTATTATTTTTTATCTTTTAGAGTGTTTCTGCCTTAGAATATGCTTCGTGGCTTCCAAAAAGTTTTTACAAATTTTATTGGGATGTTTAATGTTATCTTTCTTCATTTTTTTTAGCCGCTTTTCATGTTCTTTTCCGTATCCAGTCCGAACCAAAATAGTTTTAACTCCCGCTCGGTTACCAGCTTCAATATCAGAGATCTTATCCCCTATCAACCACGAAGAACTCATATCGATATCGTATTCTTTCTCCCCCCTTATCATCATTCCAGGATTTGGTTTGCGCGATTTGCAACCATCTTCGTTCCTATGTGGACAGTAATAGATATCCTCCAAATAAATATGATGTTTTTTTAATTCTTGTTCCATATAAGTGTGAGTTTTCTCCATATCCTCTAGCTTGTAATATCCCTTTGCAATTCCGCCTTGATTGGTCACCACGATCAGCTTATAGCCCGCATCTTGTAGTTTTTGCATCCCTTCAATAGCCCCATCTTCAAACTCAAAACCTTCCGGTTTATGTAGATAGTGAACCTCTACATTAATCACGCCATCTCGATCTAGAAACACGGCGGATTTTTTATTGGAATTTTTCAACTTGTTTTTTTCCTTCTCATATTTTTTAGGTTCCTCATCTGTTTTATTTAAAGCATTATCATGTATTATGCTTAGGAAAGATTTTAGTTCGCTGGTTGAGTATGATTCGAATTCTGTAAGAAGCAATTCGGAGTATCCAGTTATGCTGTTGAAGGGATTTTTAAGATCATGTGCTATAACTGAAATAAGCTTGTCTTTTATTTGGTTTATATTTTCTAGCTCCTTATTCTTATCATCCAGTGCCTTAACCTTTTCTTGAATTGTATGTTTCTGGTTAATATTCTCTTG
>CAZEPC010000346.1:0-5440 GCA_964513765.1 uncultured archaeon | reverse complement strand
TAATACAGTTATTAATAAATCAGAGGAATCTTTGATTAACTCTTGATATATCGGGGGCATTCCTTTCCCCTTATTTTGGCCTTGATTTTTTTGAGTTATTGGATCCACCGTGTTTGGTCTGATCTTGGACTCTTGTGTTAATTCTTCCAAGCATTCCAAAAAAATCTCATTGAGTTGTGTTTTTAAAGGAAATTGATCACCCACTTTTAGAAAGAAATTCACTAACCCTGTATCTTGGCAAATAGGTATTTTATTTTCACAACCATATTCGATATTCTCCACCATTAAATCAATTTGGGAAAGATTAATTTCTGAATTCTTTTCTTCTTGGCGAATTCTATATAACTCTTGTAGAATATCGCTAGGAACACTTGTACTTGATTTTAAAATAAGTTTCTTCGTTGCATCTTTAACTATTGATTGGAGATCTGTGGGTGAATTTATCATTCATTATGGTATAATTCGGAATTCAAAATAAGATTTTATTATTAGGGGAAAAATAAAGGATGATATGGGAAAAACCATAAATCCGACAAAAATTGGATAATATCTAAAAAATCCAATCTCATCTTAAATTCATAATATTATATCTTTGAATTGGTAAGTGTTATATTTTTAAGTTACAAATGCAAATAATATTTAGAGCAATTAAATTCAGATGATATGTTCTTAAATAAATTTGCAAGAAAAATCGATCATTTTTTAAATATATTTAAAGAAGTTTGAATGTTTATGGAAGAAAGATTAGAGTCCTTCTTGGATAGGATCGGGGAATCAATCACTCGTCACTGGTTTAAGATAAGGGATGTCCAAGAGTGGATGTTAGAGGAAGTTTTCCGTAAATTCAGGACTTTTCCTAGATGGAGAAAAAAAGTTTTATTTTCTTGGACAGTTTTTAAAAAAAATCTAAACATAGAGGATGAAAATAATAATAACTCAGATAATATAAGAAAAGGAAAAGAATCTGAAGAAAAAAAAGATGGAAATCAAAAAAAATCTAAAAAAGATTCGGCTAATTCAAGTTCGAGCAGTTCAGATCCAGCTAACCAAGATCAATATTTGCTTTACATTCCCGAATTCTTCAAGAAGAAATATCATGAATTATTTAGCTATTTTTTCGATAAGATGTTTCCATTCGATTCAAAGAGGCTTAAATTGGTTATCGAGGACGAAAAGACCAATTATCCCGCCAGTGAAGTTTTTTTTGAGTATAAATACTATTTTACGAAAGAAGAAATAGAAATTGTGAAGGAATTTAAAAAACGATTTAACCATCCAGAAACCTATAAGAAAATCCTCACTTATCTTTTCAACATTATTATAATGACTTTTAAGAAATTATTGGGAGATATTATTGATAAAAAAGTTCAAGTGAGGATGCTCGCAGGGAGAATAAAAACGTCAGAAAAATTAAAACAACCGCTTATCAAAGAAATGGAATTAAAGGAAGAAGATTTGGAAGATCTTCAATACTTACATTTTCTAACTGTCGTTCGGTTGCTTGATTTTGATTTTTATCAGCTCTATCTTAAATCGGAAATATTCCATTTTGCGGAGAAAATACCACAAACACCGGAGCATTTTCTTAAACAGTTAAGAAATAATAAAAATGCCCTTTATCCAATGGCACTTGAAAACTATAAAAATGGATTAGATATGACCTCCACGGTTCTTTATAATCTTTCTTATAAATCGAAAATAATTGAAGAATTTACTCCCCTTTTAGATATCACAAATTTTATCTGTTCAAGAGTAGAGGATTCGGTCTTTAATTCCGATGAATTAGTGGAAAACATAATCTCCCAAAATATTTCTCAAGATCCCAATATTATTGACCCACTTACTAAACTTTTCAGATTTCTAAATCAAAATGCATCCTTATTCTCCACGTTTCAATCAAATAATCGTGCCAATAAGCAAAATCAATATCAACTCTTTTTCTTTTATTCCCAATATTTCTGCCGGGGCGGCTTTAATGATTTAGGTACTAACCCCGTATTTTTCCCTGAGATATTGAAAGACACGATTAAAAAAACACCATTGGTGAAAAATGATGTAAATGATTTTTATTATTCAATCTTCCATGGATTTGTATTCCAAGGTTTGGTTTTATTGGATAAAGAGGGCTTCGATCAATTCTTCAATTCCTTATTCCAAAAATCTGTGTTTGCTCTAAATGAGATGTTTTTTGATACATTTCTGTATTCTTTTAATAAAAAATTCAAACAAAAAATCAAAAAATATCGAAGTCAATATTCTGAATTCAATTATTCACTTAATGAAATCATTGATCTTCTCTCAGAAATCTTGTTAGAATTCGTAAACTCCGTTTTCATCGCGGAAAATCCCGAAGAGGCAACCAAAAACTTCCACGATAGTTTATCGAGATATACGCCCAGTCGATTAGCATTAAGACTGCTTGAGCTTAAGATATTTAAGAATATTCCTTTGTCCGATAATAATTGGCAATATTATTTCTTAAGCAGAAATAAAGAATATGTCAAGGAGATCTTCAAACCATTCTTTGAAATTCCGAATGATTGGTTTTTCTCCGAAAAACGTCTGTTAAAAATCAATATGATTTATGAAAGAGGTGCCATTGAAAAAACCCCCTATCTAGAAAATTGGCTCATTAATGATGTGGTGGCACCATTTTATGAATTTCAGAAAACGGTTCGGGATCAGCTTGGAGATCAATTTACCACCACCGAATTGGGCACCATTGTCTTTGAAGAGATTTCAAAAAATATTATCGATCCTGTGGTAAGAGATAAAATGGAAGATATTTCCATGTTTATTGCGAATTTTATCTGATCAAATATTATTTTGCGAATTTTATCCGATCACATATTTTTGAAATGATCTGGAAACAAGGAATTCAATATTTTCAAGATTTCCTGTGGCTGTTCAAGAAGATTGATAAATTCTAAATTGTATTTTCTTTTGGCCATTACAAGTTCAGTATCATTTGAGAATATTGATCCGGCAATTGTAATTACCGAGGGATCTATTTGACCCTTTATATCCTCAAAATCTTTGGCACAAAGTATCTTCGTAACCGCTATATCCCTAAAACCTTCCAAAAGAAACACATAGGGAATTCTTCTTGATATTTTACCTTCTTGAAGTGCCGTATCTCTGATTATCTTAATTACAGAAAGTGGATCTAATTCCCAGTTAAACATGATTGCCGATTCATTAGGGCTTTGTGCTACAACTCCTTTAGCTCCTGCTTGGGTGAACCTCCACGTATTTTTTCCTTTTTTGTCAATAGTGAAATTTTGCTTATTGATATGCTTTAATGCAAATACTTCAACACCTTGGGATGTTAAATAAGATATTAGCTCTTCCACGACTGTAGTCTTTCCTGATTGTGAATGTCCAATAAAAGATATTATTGGAATGTCCTTAACATATCCCCTTTCCTTTCTCTTGCAATAGGACACCCAATATTCAGCATTGTATTGATCATACCCTTGGAACTCCTTTTTGAGTGGGTTTCCTTTTAAATAGAGATCTTCAAGATTATTCAGGGTATGGAGCCCGGAAATATTTTTAATCCTATTATCTTCCAGAGATAGTATTTTAAGTTCCTTACAATCCAATAATCCTTTTATCTTCTTAATCATATTCCCATCCAAATACAGCTCTTGGAGGTTTCTTGTCTTTTTTAACCCGGAGATCTCGGTTATTTTATTATCACTCAGATTTAGAATTTGCAGTCCTTCCAATTCATCTAATTTTTCAATTTCGTTGATTTGATTTTTACTTAGATTTAATTCTTGTAAATGTGCGAGCTGCGCAAGGTTCTCTATTTTTTTGATCCGGTTATTTCCCAGCTCTAGGGTTTTGAGGGATTTTAGTTCTTCTAAATGTTCAATTTTTGAAATTTTATTTCCCGATAAACCCAAGTGCCTTAACTTTCCATTAGAATCCAGCTGGGGAATTATGTTTAATTGATTTAAATATAGGTATAATTCTTCTAATGAGGGAAAGGACGAAAAAATGGGGGTGATTTGCTCAATAATCTCGCGCTTCTTCCAATTAATGGAAATTTTTTTTACATGATCATTGAACACTAGAACATGATCTTTATCCGAGTTAAAATTCTGGGTCGATTCGATCAGTTTCAAGGGAATTTTCCTAATTATTCTCTTAAGTGCGTTTTTTTCTGTTTCCACTATGTTGATTTCATTGAGATCCAACCCAAACTCCTCCTTTTTGCCTCTCTTATGCTATTTTTGTATTTTATAGATACAATCATCTAAAGAGAGCTTTGGCACGTGCATGTTTCCTTCATCGTCTTTCCAATATTTAAAGCTCCCGTCATATTCTTCCATTTCGGAATCCTCATCCGGATACCCCAAACTTATCACATGGCTAACCTCGTATTTTTTTGGAATCTCGAAAATCTTTCTGATTTTTTTCCGATTAATGGCCCCCATCCAACACGTTCCGATATCATAATTTGCGGCCCCCAGCAGGATGTTTTCCACCGCGGCACCTACGTCGTGTTTGGCATTCTTTTTAACATTTTTATTCACCAGTACTATGATGTATGCCATCGGTCTTCTACCCTCTTCGGGTGTTCTCATATCCTCGGGTAAAGCTCCCGCCCATTTGAGGTTTAGGAACATCTTCTTTCTCCCGGTTTCGCTTTTAATTATCATGTAGTGGACTGCTTGGTGGTTCATTCCCGCTGGTGCCACTCTCCCAAAATCAATCAATTTTTTAAGAATGTCCAGCGATACCTCTTTTTGCTTAAATCTCCTAATTGTTCTTCTTTTATATACTATTTTTTCAAAATCCATATGGAGAATTAATTAACATTCCTTTAAAAACACACGAGATTGTTCTGTTCTCTATTAAGAGAAGATTTTGCTTAATCTCCAAAATGATTAACAAGGTTTTTAAAAATCTAGGAATTTATAAAATGGGAGAACATCAAGTGTGAAATTTCAACATAAAGCATTTTTTAAAAAGTTTAAGGCTCATATTCCTCAATTCATATTTTTTCTCTTTATCGTGAATGTAGTAATTTCTATTTTCTTTCTGGTGGCATTTGCGGTTAATTTTTTCTCTATCTGGAGATCTCAAATCTTATTTTATATTGTCGGAATGGGAATTGGGATGCTGGGGATTTTTATTTTCTATTGGGCTGTTATGAAAGGAACTACCACAATTCAAAAATGGGGATTTGGTATAGGATCATTTCTCATTCCCATACTAGTATTTCTTATCTCATTTTCTCTTATAAATAATCCTTTCGACCATCTTCGTTTAAACGCATTTGTTTCTGGGATGCTTCCATTGACATTTCTATATATATCAATGTTTTTCTCCTTTATTGGGGGTTTATTTATTTTTTCTATTTATCATTATATTGAGCTTTCCCCGAAAATTTATAAATCTTTTCTTTCTTGATACTGCCTCATTTGCT
>CAZEPC010000345.1:0-5472 GCA_964513765.1 uncultured archaeon | reverse complement strand
AGGGGTATACAATCATTTCATCATCTAAGAATAAAATAACAGATTTATATAAGTAGTTATCAAACGGTCTTTTAAGTTATTGGCTATAACTAAATTGAATTTTACCCATTTCAAAAAAAAGCCTCCTCACAAAAACCGGCGAAAAAACCAGATTTTAGCGCCAAAAAAAACAAGCCCACCTTAAACAGTCCCTTTCCTCAAGAAAATGTACATGCTTTTCCCAGATCTCAATTTGTAAAGGATCATTCTGGGCAAACGGTGGCCCCTGGAAGAAAATATTCTCGTAGTAAGGGAAAAAGACAAAAAGACCAAATAAATCCACCCGCGGGGGGTGCATTTTTAGATATGCCACAAATCAAACAAAAAATACTTATACCTCCTCATAACAAGGAGTTTCATTTTGGAAGAAACAATGTATTGGGATTAATAGGTCCCAGTCAAGAGTACGATTTGGAATGGCTCAATTCAATAAGCAGAGTACAAAAAGGGAAAAATAATAAGTTTGTACGCCAACATTTTTTCATAACCAAGGAGAATAACCAATTTTACATAGAAGATAAGCAAAGTAGTTGGGGGACTTGGGTTAATGGGAGACAAATTAAAGGATTGGGAAAAATTCCCTTAAAAAATGGCGATAAGATTGAATTGAAGTTGGGAAAACCTGGTGTTGATCAAATAATTCCGTTTGTGCTTCATTTTTCATGCTAATGAACGAACAGTTCATATTTTTCATATTAGAAAATTTTAGTTATTTCATCGATATCAGAATGTTCCAAGGGGGCTTTTTCTCCTTGTTGGTTTATAATCTCGTAGTTCTTTACTTGATCGGTTAAATTCCCTATCTTTGATGCCACTATTCCTTTTTTATGCATAAAATCAAGGATTGGGTCTAACTCTTTTGGTTCCACAGCAGCAATCAAGCAACCCGAGGTTATTGTTCCTAGAGGGTTTAGATCAAATAAATTACATATTTCCTTAGTTCCCTCCAAAAGGGGAATTTTGTCTTGTTCTAATAACACCCCGCATTCACTGTTCCTAGCTAATTCAACAACCCCATTTGCTAGTCCTCCTTCTGTGGGATCATGCATGGCATGGATGTTGAAATTATTTGAAAGTAGTTTTGCATCCCTTAGTACGCTTATTCCTGGATCGTATAAATATTTCTTAAATTTTGATATTTCTTTTGTGGAAAACCCATGGGTCTTTAGAAATTCCTCTTTTTCACTCGCGATTATAGCAATTCCTTCCAGAACTATACCCTTTGTAAGGATAATCGCATCGCCGGGTTTCCCATCCATGGTAGTAACTAAATCTTTTTTTTTTACTTCTCCTAACATAAATCCAATCACTAGTGGACGGTTAATCCCATGGGTTATCTCGGTATGGCCACCGACATAAGAGATTCCCAGTCTTTTACACTCTTCGGAAATCTTCATAAGAATTTCCTCACAATCTTCTTTTTTAGAAACCTTTGCTGGTAAAAGTACGGTGGCTTGAAACCATTTAGGGGTGGCTCCCGCGGTTGCAATATCATTTGCATTGATATTGACCACATAGTAACCAATGTCCTTGGTGGTAAATGTAATGGGATCCGTTTTTGTGACGATATAGGTATCTCCCATGTCCAAAACTGCTACATCTTGCCCCATTTTGGGACCAATTACGACTCTGGGATCTTTATTATTCTTATTTATTTTTTTGATAATATTTTTCATTATCCCATATGGAACTTTTCCCGATTCAAGCATGCCTAAGTAGACTAAGAAAAGAGAATAGAAAAAATTGCTTAGATCGGATTATGTTATAGGTAAAATTTTATAGAAAATAAGCTAAAATAGTAAATGAGGATAGATGTCAGATAATTTTAAAACACTTGCAAAAGATTTTGTTGATAAAGATCAACTATTTCAAGATAAATTAAGAGAAGCAATTTTAAACAAGCAGCTCAAAAAGACACTAGTTTTATGTTCCAATAAAGCCCTATGGTGGCAGAAGAATAAAGGCGGTCTGGACGCATTAGAAACAATGGAATTTGCCTTTGAAATCTTTCGATATGTCTTTAATCAAATGGATATTTCTCCCAAAATGAAGAAAAAAATGGCTAGTACTGTGAAGAAAAAGTTAATATCCGTTGGGAAGAAGAGATTGAAGGAAGAAGGTGACGGGAAATCACCTAAACCTGAAAAAGGGTCTGTTCTTAGTAAAGGGAAGCCTAAAAAACCAGAAACTAAAAGAAAGGAAAGTGGTAAATCAGAACCATCTGAGTCCAAAAAGCCCAAAATTTTCGGAAGTTCGGTATTACCCGGAGAGGAAAAAGAAGGGGAAACACAAAAAGAGTTAGGTGAAAAAGAGGCTAAAGATTCTCAATCCTCTTCAGATTCAGGATCTCAGACCACCTCCACTTCAGAATCTCGACCCATCTCCGAAGAGGAGAAACTGAGGAGGCAGAGGGAACGATTAAGGAAACAAAGGATGGAAAAGCGAAAAAAAAGAACGGCACAAAAAGAAGAAGAAGAAGAAGAATCGGAGGTTGAAGATGAAGGTGAGAGAACTTCCGCAACCTTTAATCCTTTGGATCGAATCAAACAATGGCTTAGAAGCGATGAAGATTTTTGGTATGTCGTGGAAAGAGTTCGAAGATTACCCAAGAGAACTATTAAAATAATGCTTGATCCGGACACCGAGGGTATCATCTCGGAGATAGAACTTAAATACGGGGTTAAAAAATTTGGACAGCATAATATCATCCGGATTCGATGTACCGCAGACTCTGGTACAAAATATCCTTATAACTTGGCAATGGGAAAAGTTAAAACGGGATTGATTAAGAAGGAATACGTAACGACCTCATTTCCCGAAAAGATACCCAAAAGCACGAAAAAAATAATGGAAAAACTTGAGAATGTCAATTTTAAAAATCAATTGGAATGGGATAGACTTATGGTAATGCTCAATAACAATGATTTGGTTAAAAAATCTATGAAAAAATTACAAACAAAAAACCCGGCGCCAGGTGTGAAGGAAGAGATACTGGTACCTATAAAGATCAAACAGGGAATTCCCAATACCAAAATCATTTTAGATACGTTTCTTTCACTAAAGGTTGATCCTTGGACGGTGTTCGTCGATATTATGGATGAAATTGCCGAGAATCTCTTTACTTTACGGGAAGACACTTCGGGTGGAGGGGGCCTATCATCAAGTCTTAGTAATCGGTTTGATTCCATGGCGACCAAGAAAAAAGACATGCGGGGTCATCGTTTTCATTATTTAGATAATGATTCAACGGTTTCTGTGAAGACTTGTCCCCACTGCGGAAAACCTTTCCCCAATCCTGATGCGGATTATCGGCGCTGCCCTCATTGTTTAGGTAAGCTAAAATAGTATAATTATTTTTTTAATTACTCCTTTTTACTACTTATTATTCAATTATGAATGAAGATAATATCATATCACAGAAATGAAAAAGAAAAGTAAAAAAGGTTATGTCCTATTAAAAGTATTGAAACCTTATTTTGCAACCAAGTTATATGCTAAATGCACAATTATGGCAACAAAGGATCCAATAAATAGGATGAAACCGAAATCTATGAAAAATATTGCCCTTATCGGATAATATGCAGCATCAAAGTATTTTACTACTGTTGAGACAACTAATACTAATCCAATTACAGCAATCAAAAGCACCTTTTTCGTCTTTAATTTGCCCAATGTATTTTCGGTCAAATAGAGCGGAATTGATAGACCAGTCAAGGCAATTATTAAGGTAATTACCGTTTCTGCTGTAGTTAAGGAATGGTTTGTCTTGATGATGAAAATCATAGAACTTATGATAATTATCACAAAGATAGTTGTGATAATAATTTTCCATCCAAGCCCAATATTTGAAATGAATAAAGCCAAAGATCCGAAAACCAGAGGTGTTGTAATAAGCAATATATAAAATGTCGAAGTAATAGTTTCTGCAAAGCTGGCTTTTTCTTCTCTGTATTGGAGGGATAGTCTAAGTGAAATAGGAAAGACAAAAAGAAATGCTAATATTGCCGCCCCTATGATCATTCCAATATTTGTTTGGAAATATATATCGGGTTTTTGTGATATTTCGGCAAGCTCCACTCCTCCCACTATTACGAGAATTACCAATCCCGCGTAGAAGGTATATTTCAAAATTACAGAAACCCAGCTCCATATCGCTTGGAGTGCTCTATAAACAGGGCTTTCGATCTTATCTTCCATCCACTCGCCCATGGCTTGCTTCAGCTTGATCTCCTTGACTTTAAGACGTATTCTATCACCTATCTTATTCAACCTCTCTGCAACCGCATAATATGCCTTAAGTGCTGCCTCTTGAACTGATATTATTCTTGCAGTGTCTGCTGCACTCCTCCTCATCCTATCCAAATATGATCCACGGAATTTATAAACTGCATAGCCGAGAACTAAGGCACCAACCACGGAGGCAACAATAATTATGACCAAAGTCCAATCTTGCTCTACATAATAACTGAATAGGACTTCTGGGATTTCATCAGGGTTCGTGGTTGAGGATAATTGTCCAGATAAGGTATAACCTCCAGTTGAATTAATATTCTCAAAACTATCTGATACCCGTATAAAGTAATATATAGTTTGACCACTTTCCTGTCCTGGTATTTTCCCTGTATATACGCTAGACTTTAAATCTCCAGAAATTTTATTGCAAGATACATTTTTCCATTCTTCTATCGGTAAGTTTCTGTTTGGACTATAAAATATTGTAACATTCTCAACACCTGACCCACCCTCGTATTCATAATCTGTTACATTTACCTTTATATCTATCTCATCCCCGGATTTTTGGGTATCGAGTGTATTTCTTTCAAGATAAGAAATCAATCTTGGGGGAGTATAGTCTGAAATTATTAAGGTATCACTCAAATCATCGTTGACATTTCCAGCATTATCGTATATTTCTATCTTATAGTTGAGTGATTCTGAACCATTAAAATAACCTCCTTGATAATTATCAATCTCCAAATACCAAAAATCGAAGCCAAGCTCAACAACTTGCAAGGAAAATTCTTTTGTTTCAAAACTACTCTTACTTGATGGTTTATATAAAAGAGATACATGATCTACGCCTGATGAGTTTTCAGGTTCTAAGGCATATATCTTAAAATACCCTCCTCCTTGCTTACCATAATTTATTTGATTGGAGGAACCTTCTACTTGTTGTCCATTGTTAAGTGCCCCTATTTCAAGACCGGTCTGTTGTGGTTCTGTTTCATCATCAATAAATATATTGAAATATGTATCTGTAGTCGGATTGAGGATAATTTTAGTCATCTCGGAAATGTCTTTTATTACAATATAATAGGTTAAATCAGTTCCATATGGAAAGGTGTTTGATTTAAAACTAAAATCATCTCCATTTCTGGAAAATATATATTTTTTAAAATCACTTCCATTTACTGAAAGTCTTAATTGTATATT
>CAZEPC010000344.1:0-5473 GCA_964513765.1 uncultured archaeon | reverse complement strand
GTGTGTGGCACTCCTAATGTTCCTGAAATCCCAAAATAAAGGGCACCCCAAGTGGCTAATTCTGTTTCCAGTATAGATTGCCGTCTTTCTTCCAATTGATTCATAACTGTGATCCAATCCCACCCGGAATATACATCAATATTTTCACCTTGAAAATTAATAGAAACTGTTTGTGGGTCGTATTCCCAGAGATTAGTATCTGATAAGCCATCAAATTCGTTCTCATAATTGAAATATTCCCCTATCGCAATTTCTTTCTCAATCTCATTAACATATATTGAAAATTCTTCATCTACATTATTTGTATAATTATATGTTTTATCTCCGGTACGGGTAAAGAAATGATAAGTGAAATTTCCTTCACTACCAAATTTATAGTCTACAGAATAAAGACAGCCATCAATATAATTAATATCATTTTCATCGACTTTCTCCATCGTATAATTCATATCTTCACTATGGTTAGTTCTGAAATAGATATAATTTGGTGCAAAATTTTCTGATTGACTATAATTCACATAAAACGTAAATGTGTCCAATGAATCATTATAATTACTGGTTGCACCCCAATAAGTGTTATTTAGGTTTGGGACATTCTCGACAGTTGGATTGCTCACATTTAACGAGAAATTTCCACTCCCTGACACTGCTTTCACAACAATATAACAAGTTTGTGTTTCATTGACATGAGTATAATAGAATCTTTCATTTTCACCAGCCCCAATATTGGTATTTTTCTTGAATTCTATAGGATAGCCATCGGGATCTGGATCTTCTCGATATATATGGATATCGGCATCGAGATTCTGGCTATTGCTTAAATTGAAATAGTATATTTCATCTTTCTCTAAGGTTATATTAGTGGCAAACACATGATTTCCCCATGGCTCTACATTTGAGGAAAATAAGGTATCTTCAATTTTTTGATCTATTTCAAGGGAAGAATTCAAGAGGTCCAAAATTGCCTTAGGGTTAATCTTTCCGAAACCTTCATGGGCATCACTGCTCCCTCTATTAAGCTCGGGGATCAAATCTCCCTCATCTGAGGTGGTCTTCGGATTGTCTTCCCGTGCTTGATTTACCTCGGTGGCGGTCATTAACATAAGTGATTTTGCCCACAAGGCATCATGTCCATCCGTAGTGTTCCAATTTTCCCATCCTCCTTGGTGTTCCATGATGAGATGATATACCCCGGAAACAATTGCTGCTGAAACAGATGTGCCATATACACTGGTTAAATCATTTAGGTGCTTTTCTTGCTCATTTGTGTCATTATTTGTTTCTGCGGTTATTATTGTTTGGTGATCTGGTAATAAACTCCCACCGGGGGCAACTAAATCTGGTTTTATGACTTTTCCATCAATAATTTTCCCTTGAGAACTAAAGTAAGAAATTTGGTCTTCATCATTGATGGAGCCAACTACAATTGCCTTTGAATTATAGGCCAGTTTATTTAATTTATTACTTCCTGCTCCTTGATTTCCTGCGGCTATCACAACCATGGTTCCATTGTTGATAATTTGGGTAATTAAGTTCGAAATCTCTTCGGTTAAAAGATCATCCATATCAAAATTCCCGATACTTAAACTTATTGCTCCAATATGATATTTAGAATTGTTGTGATGAACCCAATGAAGAGCGGTGATTAAATCTGATGTATATCCTATACCTGTTTTATTTAGTATTTTAAGCGAAACTATTTTAGTATGTGGTGCAATGCCAGAAAAGTTCGCATATGGACTTAACTCATTATTTGGTTTGAAAGTCCCATTCACAATCAAGTTGAACTCAGGTAAATCACCGGTATTAATAGAATATGTAAAGAAAAGATCGAAAATTCCATTGTTGGATGTGCTGGTTGTATAGGTTAAATTTAACCCCTCACTACTTTTTACTGGACTTCCATTGAGATACAGATCTAATTTTTTGACATCTAGTTGATATTCGGGGTTGAGTGGATCTAATGTTCCATTAAATATGAGATTGGAATTACTCGAGGATACGTTAAAGGATCCCAGCTTTACTTGATATTCCCCAGGTGTCAAATGATTTGGATAGAATAAATCGTAATGGGAATAATTTCCGCCCAATGTAAAGTAAAGGTTTCCGCCTGTATTATTAGTTTCTAAGCTCCCATCACCTCCGCCTGCAGCAATTGCGGCCATTGAGGTCCCATGTCCGTAAAGATCGCTTGGCACTTGCTCATTTCCGATTATGTCTTCCCATCCCATAATTTTTCTGGAGAAATTTAATTCATCATATGTTTCATTAAAAACTATATGACTATCATCAATTCCTGAATCCAAAAATGCAATGGATGAATTTGAATCTCCCAAATATCCATAGTCGCTTTGGTTGATTACATAGGGATAAGTTTTAAGCTGATTATGGACAGTATTCATTTGAGCAGCAATAACCTTATCTTCTGAAACCCTCACCTCTTGGCTAATATTTGAGACAAAATAGGGAATAAGGGATGCATTTATCGTTCCACCAAATCCATGGAATATATTCCATTTTCCTCCAGTATCGGTGGTTCCAGAAGTTATCTCTCCCCCTAATTCTGTGAAGTTATTTTTCGTAAATTCCGTTGGTTCTTCATCAAAGAGGAATACATATCTTGTTTCCTGTTCATTTTTATAATTCAAGTCGATTGAAATTCCATCTATCTCTTCAAATGAGCTCTCGCTTTTTGAAAATCGCATGGAGAATCTCCAATCATTGGTTGCTTTCTTAACGTTTTCTACCACTATAAAGAATGAATGCCATCCTTGAGAGATTTTTCCGAGAGGAATAATATCTTGATCTTTTTGGTATGTTCTGATACTATGATTATAATACACCTCAGACCCATTATGATAGATCCGAATCCCATTATCACTCCCCGCATAGGCAAAAACTTCATTCACCTGTTCTGGGAAATAAACATATGTTAAGAAATAGGCCGAAACATTGCCATCAAAACTATTTGGGAAAATGTTTGCCATATTAATTATTTCGGAAGATGGTTCTTCTGTCTCGTACCATACTTTTTCTGGGATAATTTGATCCATTGAATTATTTTTCTGAATTAAATCCCCTGCTTTATAATATGTTGTTTCATTTACGGGCATAACTTGACTCCCGTTCAATGTTGGATAAGTACTCCAATTGTTGCTCTCTTGGAAAACTCCCGTATGAAGCCAATTCTTTATAAATCCTCTTGAATCTGGCGTTTTCCCCGTTTGGTTAGAAGGGTTATTTGAAACTGTTTTTAGACCAGGATTTATATCCAATAAGAATAACGATGCATTCAATTGAACTATGAGAATGCCCAGTAAAATTAAACATATAGTTTTTTTCTTCACTTTTGGTCTCCTCCATTCTTACTTTTGAATTCCATTTCCAGCATTTCCTTTAATGTCCTTTTATGCCATGAAGTATCCCGTAAATCTGCTCCAAAAAGAAGTTTTTCTTTTCTTTGCAATTCTAAATCTGCTTTATTGTATTTGGTTTTGTAATGATAGGTCGTGAGCATTGTGAAAACCCCTAAGATTATGGGTAAATAGATCCTACCTGTCATTAACCACGATGGTTCATGTACAACGAAATTTTCGATATTGCTGTTAACAATTTGCCGGTATTTATAGTAATATTCAACCTTTGCCGGATTCATTTTGAAAATTCCTTTTGCCCTTGCTCTTAAGGTATATTGGAGTGAATCTTTCTCTCCAGGTCCAAGGTATGAGATTTCTTTTATCATAACTCCTCGTTTTATGTTGAAACCCGCAGAGTCATAAGAAAGCGTATCATCTAGTGTAAAATTACCTAATTCAAGGGTTCCGGTATTTGTAATGTTAATATCTATAGTTATCACTTCACCTATGTCACTCTCTAACTTCTCAAACGTTTTTACAATAGTTAGATTGAATCTCCCTAATAAGAGCGGATTTCCGGGTTTCTCACGGATGAAACTATTTTCCATAGCGGTTGTGAAGACGGGTGCCGAAATTAAATATCCTCTGTATGAAGTTTTGTTATATTGTAGTTGAACCTTTTGTTCTTCTTCTGAATCTAATTCTTCAATCCATATTCTATTTGATTCATTTTCATATCTTAGACCATTAATTTCCTTGGCGGGGAGCATATGCAAATCATAAATTTTCTGTTCGCCTATATTTTTAATAGAAATATTGACAGTGAAACATTCATTATCAGTGGTTAGGGGAACATCGTCAGTGTCTAAAAAGTTAGTTTCATATGAAATCTCCAAAGAATGGTAATAAGGAGTTTTAGATTTAGACGAATAATCAATTGGGGCAGAAATATATTGTTCATTTCCATAAACAAAATAATCTGAACTATTTTCTATGAGATCAGTTTCCTCATCCCAAAAGATATATGGATCTGGAATTTCTCGGCTATTTGGGACAAAAAATGTGAAAGTTAAATTTTCAATTGATGAAAATTCCTTTAGAGAATCAATTGAATAGCTTAACATTCCCCTTTTGATGGTAAAATTACCTGCTGAGGCATTTAGAATTTCAACCCCATCTTGTAAATAATGATTAATATCTTTTATACCATATATTAAACCTGGTTGTTCCATCATGACGATAATATTATTTGCTGCATGGTTGCCAATATTATGAAGTGTTAAATTATATTGGACTAAATCTCCGCAATATGATTCGTATTTATTCATAGTTGCTGTCCCATAAAGGGAGCTACAATCATAGGATCCAATATTTACGGTATTTGAACTTGTTGAGTATTGGGCAATACCTAACTCTGTTTGATATAATATGTTTGCTGACATCTGAGGATTCATAATATTTATTCGTTCCAAGAAACGCATTTTTATTAGATCAAAATTCATTTGGTATTGATTTTGCTGAATATATGTTGATCGTAGTAAAACAGCCATATTTTCACTAACTTTAAGAAAATCTGTGATTTTATACTCAATATTTGAAAGAGTTATATTAATTATTCCATCTGTGATATTCAATAAATTAGAAAAGGAAATGTCTAATTGTTGAAATTCTCCATATGTACCTTTAGAATAGTTGAATATCTCAAATCGAATATCCTCCTCGGTAAAATTAGCTTGCGTATCAAAATCAATCTCGAAATTAAGTGCATCCAAGGAAATGTTTTCATTATCCCAATCTTTAATTGAAGTTTGGTTTTCAAATGTGAGATAATATTGGATTTCGTGTTCTCCATTTACTTGCTCGGAAGTTATTTTCCATTCCCTACCCTCATCCTTTTCATAAGTGCTCTCAATTCCATAAATCCCGATGTGTTCTCCGTAAGAGATTGTTGGGGAAACCCCCTCGATTTTTGTTGTATTAAACTCTCCTTGATGAAAGGGTCTATATTGATCAATAAGGGAAACATTACTTGCATCTGCTGTATATGAAAATCCTTCATCTGGCTGGATTTTCCAGTTATCTGGGTTGAAAATACTTTCTGGGTTATCTAAAACATT
>CAZEPC010000343.1:3399-5477 GCA_964513765.1 uncultured archaeon | reverse complement strand
TATTGTTTCACTAGATTCTTTAATTTTTACATTGAAAAATCTTAATGCATATTTATTAATTGATAAATCTAATATCTCTCCTCTAAACCTCTCAATCTCCGAGCCCCAATCTTTTTGAATTTGTCTATAGCAACTTTTTATTGTCCGTTGTATCCATTTTGGATTCTTTCTTAAAAATAGAACTAACCAAAATTTCTTCTCATGATATAGGTTTAAAAAACCTCCTTCAATTTCGATGGTTTTAAGTTGATGTCCTGTCATTTCACTAACAATTGTAAGCATTCCAGATACTGCACCTGAAAGTATTGTTGGATCAATTTTTGAGAAATAAGGAGAAATTAATCTTGCAATTGGGACTCCACCCTCGTGCATAATTAACATACCCCTTAATGAATGTTTACACGCTTGGATTTTTCTTTTGATAATCATGAATATACTTAATATCATCAATATTATGGAAAAAATCAACAAGGATCTCCAATTACTTGGGTTTTCAACGGTTAATCCATCTTTTAAGAATAAATCCCCTTCATAAAAATCGTTATTTATGGTTATTTTTACGGAAAACATTCCCGGTGTAAAATCTTCAGGAATCTTCCACGAAAAAGAAGCCTCTCCCGAAGTAGCATTAATAATTTGATTGTAAAAAATATCATTAGAATTTTCTCCATCTTTTGTTAATATTTTGAAATCAATACCAACGGGCCTGAGCAACGAGGATCCGGTCAATTTGTCTCTCATTATTACATTAATTACGATCTCTTCGCCCGGCAAGATTTCTTTTTTATTCCTAATTATATCCATAGAAACTGGTCGGGCTTTAATTTCCAATGTATTATACACGTATTTCGGTTTGTATCCTTCTTTTTGAGCAGAAACAAACAAGCTATAATTGCC
The DNA here is from genome assembly GCA_964513765.1 of uncultured archaeon. Taxonomy (GTDB): domain Archaea; phylum Asgardarchaeota; class Lokiarchaeia; order Sigyniarchaeales; family Promethearchaeaceae; genus CAZEPC01. Next base: position 4,580 of record CAZEPC010000343.1, on the reverse strand, counting down.
GGGCTTCAAGGAATGTGAATTTAAATTAATATTTTTCGTATAATTATTATTAAATTCCGAATATTCTAATACACCCATCAATTTATTTGATACTTGGAATTTAAGGTCTGCTTCCTCTATTGGGAGTCCTTCAACCCCATATTCGTATCTATAATTTAGTAGAATATTATCTAATGCATAAGTATTTAGATTATGGCCAGATAAAGTTGTGAAACTAATCAGTTTTATACTTGAAAGAGAATAGCCAATTTCGTTCTCTCCCCAATAATAAAATTCTATTATGTATGTTCCGGGGGTCATATCAATATCTAAATTCCAACCAAAGGAAGCGTTCTCTTGGATCTGAGAAGTGGCTTGATAAACCAATAATTGATTCGGATCTTTAATAAAAATACTCGTTTGCCCTGCTGCAAGAGTTGAAATATTGAAATACGCATGATCCCCGATATTCATAGTTGGTTCTACGTCGATCTTATAAATATAATTGGAAGATTGAAACCTCAAGGTATCGGCGTAATTGTAAAAAATCAATTCGCTTTTAGAGTTTATGACGAAGGGAACCGAGTCGTTAGCAGCTTCTAAAACGATATCTGTGTAATCATTTCTTAAACCGGTGATATTAACTTTATAATCTGTATAATCTTCCGTGGAATTTACTAAATCTAAAGGAAGAGACCAATTTAAACCAGGGATGTCGTATTTGTATTGTTGGCTCATGATACGGAGGAAAGAACTTTGAATTTTATAATCGACGATAAGGGGCTGGTCCGAATTGATTTCCAGTTGCATCCAAAGACCACTGACCGTCCCAGTTAGATTAACGGCACCCCTTCCTAGCCCATTATCAGAAACGATCCTTGATTGGATTTCCATGTTCACCTCTTCTGGAGATAATATTTCATAATATGAAATTTTCAACGTTAGATCGTAGTCTGCTTGTACCCATCCGTTGTCTACCGTATATATCATAGTGTCTGTAGAATTATAAGGTACCCCCCAAGGAGATCTACACCATGCTTTATTCGATGAGGATGGATTTTCCATCATCCAGAGAAAGTAATTTCCCGGACTCAATTGTAGGTTGGGTTTGAATAGAATATCGAACCAACCAGTTGAATTGAAATATGGTTCAAACTCAAAGAGTGTGGTTCCGGTGTGGGTATTATTACGAATCTCCATGT
>CAZEPC010000343.1:0-3299 GCA_964513765.1 uncultured archaeon | reverse complement strand
GGTTCAAACTCAAAGAGTGTGGTTCCGGTGTGGGTATTATTACGAATCTCCATGTTGAAATAATCATTCTTATTTCCTGCTAAATAGATTGAAATTTTACTAATATAACAATGTTTATTTATGGAGAATGATTGGGCTTGCTCATATAGAGAGTCTTGCTCTGTGGTTGTTATTTCTACATTGTTGGTTTTCTGAGTACTGCTTCTGGTCTTTACTTGGACATTTGCATCGAATGTGTGGAATAGGTGAGGCATTTGAAATTGAATGGTGTTATTTGAGGTTTTTGACCAAGGATAAGACCTTTTGCAAGATTCAGTGGAATTGAAACTCATTTCTTTCTCTCCATATATCATATTTGCTTTTGGCTCTTTCCTTACACACCTTTGGTTGTTTTTTATATGAGCTGATCCTAAACTTGAGGTTTTTTCTTCTTTATGATGTGGGTATGGATCAATCTCCAAACAAAAAAAAAGCGAAGGTGTGATTATAATAAGGAGAAGGAGATTGTTGAGTTTCCTTCTTTCCAACATTGTATGTTTTTAATAAAAAAAGTGCCATAAAAAACTTACTGGGTTAAAATATTGATTGGAAATCGCATTGGAATCTTTATCCGCATATATTAAAAAGATTGTTGGGAAAAAACGCATTATTCTATTATGGAATAAAGAGAGAGTCTCTCCTTTACGCTGTTATTGCTTGCCCCATTTTTAATGTATAAGTTTCCTTAATTTCGTTCATATGCTAATGGATATGAATTGAGAAAAAGGCAAAAAAAATATCTTTTATATAGTAAGCATCTTATTCGATTAATTTTAATAACTTCTTTTGGGTCATATCTATGATTGCATACTGATTTACCACAAGCGCAACCACGACAATCATAACTGGAATGATGGCCAGTAAGCCAATGAGAACTATTCCAAATCCCAAAAAGATGCCGATAAATAAGAAGAAGCCCACTAAATGCTTCATAAATTCTTTCTTATAGATGGTTAAGGTATAATGCCAATATAAAATTAACATAAAAAGGGAGATGTTCATCGGCAAGTAAAATAACCATACATCGGTGTTTGGATCTACCCCGCTCATTGTATATCCTAATGCTGCATCAAGACCAATTCCTATAAGGAGGCCTAATACTAAGAACACATTTCGATGGTCATCAAGGAAATCATATTCGGCCTTTAACAGAAATATTGTAATGACCGACATAACAATTGGCCCTGCTATAAGCGCCATGGGATTCCCTAATGACTCGATTCCAGTTGCAATAAACACATTGACAAGAACGATGCCGATAAAGTTTAATATATTTGCACCCATTCTCATCATCATTTGTTTTTTTCCAGGTAATGGAGCCATACTTTTTGATAAAGATGGACCTTATAAAAAGCTGATTCTTTCCTAACACTCGCATTCTTTGGTTTTTATCAGAACGCCCCCCATATTTTTTCAATCTTTGGGATGTATGTAATGCGAAAAAATAAAACTTATTAATTGCAAAAAAGAAAGTTAAAGTATGAGTCAAACGGTTACCGAAGAGTATAACAAAAAATTGGATGTTTTAGTGAATGGACTAAACATCGGTTTGATCGTTCTGGCTGGTGTCTGTATCAGTTTTGGAATTTATTATATTACTCAAACCGCATATACTTATTTGATCAATACGGGCTTAATTCTCTTGGTTTGTGGTATAGTGGCAATTATTGCAGGCGGATGGGGCTTCTATAAACACTACAAAATGATTAAAACTATGAAACGAAGGGCGAGAATGGACTTAAACTATTAATTGCTTTTCTATACCAGATTTTTTCAACAATTACACATTCTTTTTATTTGTAAGGGATAATCATATGGACTCAACTGCTCACGGATCCCAAGCCTTTTTGGTTTATTATATATTTTACTATCTCATCTGGAATACCTTTGCACCACCTTTGTATGGCCTTTTGGTTATAATTTTTGGAGTTCTTCCAGATCTCGATGCCCTTTATTTTGCATTGAAGGGTGAAGATCCTAAAGAGAACACTTTTCAGCATCACCTTCATTTTGGATCCCATTGGCCTATAACTTATATTCCTCTTATTATCCTGTTCATTATTTCTCTTCTCTTTGATTATTATCCCGAAATATTCATGATCCCTATGGTTGGTGTATATACCCATCTTATCTGCGATTCGGCTTGTTGCGGGGATGGGATGATGTGGATGAAAACGTACAAAAAGGATGAATTCGCACCCTTTATTAATCTTTTTTCTGAAAAAACAGATGGGTATCACGGAAATTATTGGGCGGTTAGATGGCGAAGGACTCTTATGTTTAAAATAGCCAATGTTGAAGCAATCATTATTATCATAATGATGATCATTTACATGGTTAAGGTGAGCATTTCTACTAGTGCAATTCTCATTGTCCTATTTTTTATCATTTCGGTGGGAATTGGGCTCCGAAAAGTTCCCGATAAATACCAAGAAGAACCGCCCAAGGGAAGATATGATGATTATCGTAAAAATAAAGCGTATCTGCGTTGGATGGAAGAAAATGGCTATGAATTTGACAAAAATATGCATGTTAAGAAAAGGAAAGGCAAATAGAAGGGTTAAATTAAAGTAAGATATTATAATCCTTATTCTTTGTCTTGACTTGGAGTTTTTCATTGAGTTTCTTTAAAATTTCCTCAGACGGGGGAAAATATTTTTCCAAGAGTTTTCTTTCTTGAAAACTACCCTCATATATTATTTTCTCCTTGAGGTAGGGGTTCATCCTCCGTTTTCCGTCAATCAACTCTTGAACCAAGAGAATCAAGGGTTTTTTATAATATTTGTAGAGTCGTTTCCAGTCGTTTCTTTTAATAAATTTAATTGCAGTCGGAGTGAGTTTTTGATATTTAAGGAAAGAGGTTTTATCCATCCCGGTAAGCATTGTTTTTATCATATCTTTAGGGATATTACTCAAAGTCTCTAGGGGATTCCCACTTATTTGAAATTGTTGAATTTCTTTTAATCTTGTAAATGTTTTAGGAAATTTCACAATATGATTATAGGCGAGGTTTAGCCTTTGAAGATTCTTTAATTTTGTCAATTCATCTGGTATAATAGATATTTCATTTCCTGCCAGATTTAAGGAAACTATTTCATTTAGCTGAGAAATAGAAAGCGGTATGAAATCAATTTTATTCTTAGATAATGTTAAAATCTTTAATTGAGGTATCGAAATAATCTCCTTGGGAAATTCTGTAAATTGGTTGTCATGAAGTGATACCTTAACCAAATTTTCCATATTTTTGATTGAGTTAGGTA
>CAZEPC010000342.1:0-5477 GCA_964513765.1 uncultured archaeon | reverse complement strand
ATCGGGATAATTCTCCCGCCAATCACCCTTGGTACCCTTAAGATCACCTGGAGTCTCGAAATCCTTGAACTTTTCCTTGCTTCCTTTAGGACCCTCATAGCGTTTATGGTCATTTTGATGATGGGGTTCAATGTAGGAGATAAAAAGAAAGAACGGATTCTCTGAATCAGAATCACACGTATTAAGGAAATCCAAAGCAAAATCGGTGGTTGCATCCACCCGGTAACCCTCAAACTCAACTTTGTTCATATCACCATCAAACATATGCCCATCATAGCCATGGGAGGTAAATTCTAAAATATCCGAGGCGATCCAATAATCTTTATATCCACCCCGTCGCTCTTCAGGTATGGGTTTGGTTTGGTAATCGACTTTTTTGCCAATATCCTCAAAGGAAGTACTTATCGTAGAGGCTAAATGCCATTTTCCTACATAAGCGGTTTGGTATCCCGCTTCGTTGAAGTAATGGGCAATGCCTTTTTCATCCAACGGTAGGGCGATCCCGTTCCTATAGCATCCAGTCCGGGTTGCATACTTGCCGGTTTGAATACACGCCCGGGCAGGACCACAGACAGGCTGACAGGAGATTGAATTTTCAAATAGTACTCCCTTTTCCGCCATTTTATTTAGGTTGGGTGTGACATCCAATTTTTGACCGTAACAGCCCATTGTGTCCCACCGTTGCTGATCTGAAAAGATAAAGATGATATTTGGCCGCTTTCTCGGCTCTTTTGTTTCTTTCATTATACATAGGAAAAGCTATCCCCCGAAAAAAATCATTCGAAAAAGTAAACTAGATCAACAAAAATTGTCATAATCTCCCCTCTAAGAAAAGAAGAGTATTAATGGGCATGTTCTTTGTGTGTATTATGAATTTTTCTGGAGATTTAAAGAAACAAAAAATTGGAATTATTGGTATTGGCCTGGTGGGCACTGCAATGAGCAAGAACTTAATTGCAGATGGATGGAAGCTTATGGGTTTTGACATAAAAAAGGAACAAATGCGCAATTTTGAATCAATGGGTGGAAAGACAACCAAAAATCCCGCCATGGTTGCCGAGGAATCAGATATCATTTTACTTTCACTCATGAATTCTGATATCGTGAAAGAGGTTGTTTCGGGAAAACAAGGCATTCTTTCAGCCGAGAGAAAGCCCACAATTATTATTGATACAACTACGGGAGATCCCGTAAAAACCGAAGAAATCTCCAAGCTGCTCGCTAAAGAAGAGATCTCTTATATGGACGCCACAATCTCTGGATCCAGCAAGGCTATTGAGGAGAGGAACGGTATTTTTATGATTGGAGGAAAAAGAAAGGATTTTAAATCCCTCCAACCACTTTATGAAACCTTGTGCAAGAATTATATATATGTAGGAAAAGCCGGAACGGGTGCAAGGGCAAAATTGGCGGTAAATTTGGTGATGGGGCTAAACAGGGTCGCCTTGGCCGAAGGGCTAATTTTTGCTGAAAAAATGGGGTTAAATCCCGAGAAATCGGTTGAATTATTCTTAAACACCTATGCATACTCAAAAATTATGGATTTAAAGGCGGTACGTATGATTAAAAATGATTTCAAGGCGGGAGGAAAGCTGGCTCAACATCTAAAGGATGTGAAGCTCATTTTGAAATATGCAAAAAGAAAGGGACAAATCCTCCCCTTATCTGAAATTCATCGAAAGATTTTGGAAAATGGGGTAAAAGAGGGGGATGGAGGTCTAGATAACTCGGCATTGTTCAAAGAATTACGAAGAAATCGCCTCCATATCACATTAGAAACCCAAGAAAGAGAAAAAGAGAAAAAAGAAAATTCCCCATAATCAAAGAGAAATCTATAAAAAATTATTTAATTGAAGTTAATTTAACTTAACTCTCAAATTCATCAATCCAGTCGCAATATCTCTGAACTGCCTCTTCAAAGGATACTTGGGGTTCAAATCCGATAGTTTTAATCTTTTCTAAGGAAAGTAATGTTTTCGCGACATCTCCTTTCCAACCTTTTTTACCGCCAGTAAATTTGTGCTCTACACCTTCCAAATCTAATGTTTCCTCGTAAATTCGTGCAATCTGCTTTACCGTATGCCAATCCTCGGATCCAACATTGTAATATTCATACCATTTTTCTTGGTTTTCTAAGGATTCACCTGCCAATACGGTTGCTCTCACACAATCTGAAACGTGAAGATAAGATTTTTGCTGGGTTCCATCACCCAAGATGGTTAATTCATCCGGATTTTCCTTCAACTTGTGGTAAAAATCCCATCCCACCCCATGCCGGGAACGTTCCCCGAAGATATTAGCATACCTTACAGCAGCAATCTTCATCTCATATGCATGACCATAAGCCGAGAGATACATCTCCCCAGCCGCTTTTGAAGCACCATAAGGACTTATTGGCCTTAAAGGAGTATCTTCTTCTATGGGGAATTTGTCTACTTCTCCATATACTGTTCCGCCAGATGAGGCAAAGATCATTTTTTTAATGTTATGTTTGCGTGCATATTCCAAAACATTCAAGGTTCCGTTCATATTATGGTCATAAGAATTCATAGGGTTAGGAACGCTTGATTTTACATCGGGATCCGCCGCCATATGATAGATCATATCGGTCTTATCGAGATCTTCCAGCATCAATTTTTTATCCCGAATATCCCCTTCAATAAAGGAGCATTTGCCCTCGTCAATACGTGGTTGGATATTGTCTACATATCCATCGATCAAACTGTCAACCACAACCACTGTATGGCCTTTTTCAATGAGATAATCAACCAAATGGGAGCCGATAAATCCAGCACCACCTGTTACAAGAATTTTCATATGGAAAATAAAATAAATAACCATTTCAAATTTTTGATTGGGAAGAAAAGTCACTTAAAAAGAACAAATAATGATGGAGGAAAAAAATGCATTCTTGTTTATTTGGAATATTTTTTAGCAAATACCCTAAATTTCTCCAAAGCAACCTCAATTGGGTTGTCCAAGTTCTCTATCTTATCCCAAGTATTTTGGCGCGGATCATCCTTAAGAAAGTGGCGAATTTTTTGGATAATTTTCTCAGTTTTTTTCACATGTACCAATGGAAATCCATTATCAATCAAGAATTGCTCCTGGGGGTAAGTTTCACTTCCAATGAATTCGATTGATGGTACCCCCAACAGGGCAGATTCCCGCACCATAGTACCTCCCCCTGAAACAACCATAGAGGAGAAATACATAATATCTGCCAAATGGGATATACTCCTTTCCAAAATGATTTTCCCAGATGATATATATTTCGAAAAAACTTCTTGCATATGAATATACTGCTCCTCATACCTTGGTAAGATAACATACTGAAGATCCATCTTATTATTGGGGATTTCTCTTTCCAACTCTGGGATAATTTCAGTAAGAAGAGATTCATGTGGTTCCATCCGTTCGGAAAGATGGGCATATGATTGAGTGGCAATAGTCCGGAATACAATATAATTCTGCTTTTTAAGGTTAAATTCCTCCAAATAATGGGAATTGGGAGTAAAATCATGCTTATTTAACCACCCCACCTCATCAATCCCGTTAAATCTGAGAGTACGATCTTCCGATACTCCATATTTTTCATACCATTCAAACGGAATCGGCCGGGGGACAACCACAAGATCAACCATCGGCAGGGTGAGCTTACTGCAGCCCACACTTCTCGGTTCATCATAAAACATAATATGGGGAAGTCCCAATCCAAATGCGATCCTAATTGCTTCTGGACTGGTAATACAGAAAAGAAAGTCAGGCTGCTTTTCTTCCACAATTTCTAAAAGTGCGTTCAACCTATCGATATAGGAATGTAGTTTCCCCTTCAAATCAGCGCCCCCATGCTCACCTACCTTGATATAGGGAACCCCCCAATCATTTAACAAATCGTAAGTTGCATCAAAGTCTCTGGCAGTGATAAACACTTCATGTTCCTTGATTAATCGGTTATAGAGGGGGCGGAGCATTGTAATTGATTTCGGTTCACAAAAATCTAACCATACTTTCATCTTTATCAAACTCTCGGATCATAATTCCATATATCGGGGTTTTCCTTGAGCCATTCTACCTCGTTATGAACCCCTTGCTTGAGATCTACGGCGGGTTCATACCCCAATTTCTCTTTTGTTTCGGAGATATCCAAAATAAAATCAATCAATTCTCCTGGCAACCTTTTTCGATTGGGCTGATATTTACTGGCTTCACCTGGCTTTGGATCATCGAAAATTGGCTCCAAATCCGGATTAATCTCTTCAATTACAATTTTTGCGATATCCTTTACGTTCACATGGGATATCCCCCCAACATTGAACGCTTGGCCGTTATATTCATCATTTAAAGTACCTAAAATATTGGCCTCCACCACATCCTTCACATATACAAAATCCCTTCTTTGTTCTCCTTCGGCAAAAATTATGGGAGGTTTTCCTTCCAAAGCCCTCTTAATAAAGAGAGTCAACACACGGCCGTACCATTCATGGGGACCAAACACAATCGCATAACGAAAGGAGGTTGTCTTCAAACCGTAAAGAAGAGAATATTGGGTGCAATATTTTTCACCTGCCAGTTTTGCCACCCCATATGGCCAATGAGGAAATAAAGGATGATCTATTGGTTCTGGAATTTCTTGTGCTTGCCCATAAACCCCACCCGAGGAGGCATATACAACCTTCTCGACCTCGTTTTTCATAGCCGCATTAAGAACATGCACAGTTCCTTTTATATTTACATCAAGTTCATGGACAGAGTTCTCAATACCGTTAAAAACCTCAAGTTCGGCTGCATGATGGGAAACAATATCGGCACCCTCCATCGCATTTTTTAATTTCTCATATTCTAAAATATCTCCTTCCACTAAAGTAGCATCTAAATCTTCAATATAAGATCTTTCTCCAGTAGAAAAGTTATCATATATTACTAATTCGCTCGCGCCTTCTTCCAAGTATCTCTGGGCCAAATTGGATCCGATAAAACCCGCTCCGCCCGTTAAAAATACCTTTTTGCCTTCAATTTCAACCATTTTTTGCCATCTCTTATAATACTTGAATAAACTCCCGATTTTATTTGAACTTAATGAGGATTTACTTAGAGGGGGTTTTCCGACCCGCATTCAGAGCATATTTTTTCTTCCTCATCTAATTCTGCTCCGCACACTTTACAAACTCTTCCAGTGCTTTTTTTCCGAATTCGATCAGCATTTTTTACCTCTTCGGAATGCATTCCGTCCGTATCTTCAGATTTCAATCGTTCATGAACAACATCAAGGGTTTGGGTGTCTTTTTTAAACATTTCAAGATCCACTTGTTCCCCAGATTCTGGAGGAATGATCGATTTATTATCGAAAGGAGTCGGATTGACTTCCTGGATACCATCTGGGATTTCTTCTTCATCGGAATCTTTTTTACCCGTTTTTGAGGTTTTTGAGGTTTTTGAGGTTTTTGAGGTTTTTGAGGTTTTTGAGGTTTTTGAGG
>CAZEPC010000341.1:0-5491 GCA_964513765.1 uncultured archaeon | reverse complement strand
AGAGCAGACCGACGGCGAACTCCGGTTCGAGGGGAACCCGATCTCGGAGTTCTCGAAGAAGGAGATGAAGTTCAAGGAGATCTTCAATTCTGGGATACCGATGATTATGTAAATGGTACCTATTCTCTTCTAAAAAAATAATTACAATCTTTTTATTCACTACTTTATTGCTCTCTTTTTTGGATCTTTTTATATTAATAATTAGCCTAAAATAATTTCTTTAATTTACCATATTGTTGACTTATGAGTGAAAAAATACATCCGATTGAAGGAAGATATCGAACGAAAAAAATGGCCGTGCTTTTCACAAGTGGTGCCAAATTATATCGCTGGATGAGGGTTGAAGCTGCATTGGCTCAATCTCACGCCCATTTTGGAAAGGTTCCTCAAGAGGCTGCCGATGAAATTTCAAGAAAAGCGAATTTGGATCATGTAAAAGTTGAGAGGGTAAAAGAAATTGAACATGAAATACACCACGATCTGATGGCTATGGTAAAGGGATTAGCCGAGCAATGCGATGGTGATGCGGGAAATTACATTCATCTTGGTGCTACATCATACGATATTGAGGATACAGCTTCCGCCATTAAATACTACAAAGCTTTATCTGTTTTGAAAAAATCATTACAAAGAACCTTAAAAGCCCTTGTAATGCAAGCGAAAGAAAACAGAGAGAGAGTTTGTGTCGGAAGAACTCACGGACAGCAAGCACTTCCAACGACTTATGGTATGAGGTTTTCTGTTTGGGCATATGAAATCGATCGCCATCTGGAACGTTTAACCCAAGTCCAAAAACGAATTGCCTTTGGAAAAATGTCTGGTGCTGTAGGTACAATGGCTTCTTTCGGGGAGAATGGGATTGAAAATCAAAAAAAGGTTATGGAAATACTCGCTGATGAATTTGAGATACCTTTAAAACCAGTTATGATTGCTAATCAAGTGATTCAAAGGGATCGATATGCAGACATCATCAATTTTACCGGTCTTGTTGCAGGGACTATTGATAAAATTGCTCGTGAGATCAGAGTATTGCAGAGGACTGAAATTGGTGAGATGTTCGAACCATTTAAGAAAAAGCAAGTTGGAAGTTCAACTATGCCACATAAGCGGAATCCTCACAAATCAGAAAGACTCTGCTCCTTGGCACGGTTATTAAAATCCAACTTAGTTGTAGGTATTGATAATATCGGTTTAGAAGATGAAAGAGATTTAACAAATTCTGCAAATGAACGGGTCATCTTTCCCGAAAACTTTATTTTACTCGATTTTATGCTCAGCCAATTAAATACACTTTTAGAAGGATTAGAATTTAATGAAAAAGCTATTCAAAGAAACCTTAACTTCACAAAAGGAGCATTCCTAGCGGAGAAGGTTATGGTATCTTTGGTCAATAAAGGGATTGGCAGGCAAGATGGTCATGAAATACTCAGGCAAGCGGCCATTATGGCCAGAAAAGAGGATAGATCTATGAAATCTATTTTATTGGAAAAAGATGAAATTGCCAGTAAGTATTCCGAGGATGAATTGGATAACTTATTGGACCCTACCAAATATATCGGAAAAGCTGTAGAGCAAGTTGAAAATATTGTAGAATTTTTAGAAAAGAAACATAAGAATTTCCTATAAGAGAGGGAAAAGGATGTCTAAAAAGGAAAATAATTCACAAAAGCCCAATAAACCTACATATGAGGATCTGGGTGTCAGCCATCAAAAGGAAGACGTACATGATGCACTAGAAAATGTGGATGAGGGGTTATTCCCGGGTTCTTTTTGCAAAATTATTGAAGATATTTCTGGGGATAAAAATTATTGTTCAATTATGCATGCCGATGGAGCGGGAACTAAATCTGCCCTCGCCTACATGATGTATAAAGAAACCGGGAATTTAGATTTCTTTAAAGGAATAGTCCAAGATGCCATCATTATGAACGTTGATGATATTCTCTGTGTGGGGGTGGATTCAGAATCTCATTTACTTCTTTCCAACACTATTGGCCGAAATAAAAAGCTAATTGGTGGAGATGTTATCTCTACGATAATCAACGCGTATGAACAATTCTTGGAAAAGTTACGTTCTTTTGATGTTCCGATATCTTCTTGCGGCGGGGAAACTGCCGATGTGGGGGATTTAGTAAGAACATTAATTTTGGATTGCACTTTAATCGCTAGAATGAAAAGAGATTGGGTAATTACCCCTTCAAAGATTAAGACTGGGGATGTTATTGGTGGATTAAGTAGTTTTGGAAGAACAAATTATGAAGATCTTACTTATAACAGTGGAATTGGAAGTAATGGATTAACTCTTGCTCGCCATGGTGTTTTGAACCATACATATTATGATAAATATCCAGAGTGTTATAGTCCCGAACTAGATGAGGATTTGGTCTTCTTTGGTGATTATATGTTGGAAGATCCTGTTCCCAATACTCCAATTACGGTAGGGGAGGCAATTTTATCTCCAACCAGAACGTATGCCCCGCTTCTCCTTCAATTATTCGACGATATAGAAAATCGGAAAAATATCCATGCAATTTATCATAATACGGGTGGAGGTCAATCTAAGTGCCTTAAATTTGGTCACGGTCTTCATTATATTAAAGATAATATGTTTGATATTCCTCCATTCTTTAAACTAATTCATGAATCATCTAATACTGCATGGAAGGAAATGTATCAAGTGTTTAATATGGGTCACAGGATGGAGATTATTTGTCCAGAATCCTATTATAATGATTCTATTGTCCCAATCGGTAAAAAAATCGGTTTAGAAACTAAAGTTGTGGGCCATGTAGAGAAAAATGTAAAAGATTCTTCGAATGCCCTAACTATTGATTCTAAAGAGGGAAAATATACCTATTAAAAGTATCTTTTATTATGTGATTTGATGAAGTATAAGAATCGGCTTGGTTTTTTTTCGGGAGTTATTATTACTCTTTTATTTCATTTTCTTATTGTTGTTATAATGGACAATCTAATAAATCTAAATTTGAATGATCAAAATTTTATTATCTTTTCTGGTCTTTTTGATGGTCTAGCGATTATCCTTTCCCTTACGGCAGGATATTACTTTAATCAAAAAGTAATTCTATCATCCTCATTCTTTACCCATGATCAAGAAAAGCAAGATCAAAAAGAACTTAAAATCCCCAAGGATATAGATAAAGATGAGGATGAGGGGGCATATTTTAAATGGTTTTTAAGGAAATTCAAGGTTGATAATTTCAAATCCCAACTGCTTTGGACACTTTGCTTATTGTGTTTGGTGTATTTACCCGTAGATTGTTTAAGTTATCTTGTACCTGGTGTTTTTGAATATCAATCCAATACTCTTTTAGAAGCAAGGATCGGGTCCTATTTTCTCTTTGATTCATTCTTGCAGATGATCTTGGTGGCCCTTATTTTTCATTTTTTCATTGCCTTTCGTGAAGAACTTTACTTTCGTGCCTTTCTTTCCGATATTGGTAAAAGAACAATGGGTAGTAGTACTGCTTTTATTTATAGCTCATTTCTCTTCAGCTTGGCCCATTTCTCTTACATTTTCTCACCTACAGCAAGCCAATATTCAGTTCTTTTCCCTTTCCTTTGGGCATTAAATTCACTTATAATAGGAATTGCATCTGCGTATTATTATAGTGAATACCAAAGGATTTGGCCGATTTTAATTTCCCATTGGATTAATAATTTAATCAGCTCGATCGTTACACGTTTTTTTCTTGAAGGAAGGTCCTTTGATTTTGCTTTTCTACGCATTTATCTTCCATTCTTCTTGGTTGGGGGTTTTCTCTTAATTTTTCTCTCCAAAGAGGCCAAATTTCATTTCAATCTGTTTGTTATGAAAATAAAAGGATATTTTATTGATTGCTTTTACCTATGGAGGAGCGAGTCAGAAAGAAATCTTCCCAGTGTTCCAGAAGTAAAAAGGAAACAGAGATCGGCAATTATTGGAGAAAAAGGGAAAAAACAGAAAAAATCTTCAAGAAAAAAGAAATCTAAAGTATCCCAATGGAAAGCGGAGGTGCAAAAGCAATTAAACCAAAAAAGAGAAGATCAAAAAAACCCTCCTAAGTCTGTCAAAAAAGATAATATGCAAAAAAAGAAGAATATAAAATCCGAACAATCGATATTTGGTCAAAAATGGAAAATTACCAAAGTAAATTTCAGAAAAATTATCCCTTATCTTGTGGTTGATGGAATTGTTGTCCTTATCATCTGGTTTTTTCAAACTTTTTTACTCCTCAGTATGAGAGTTTGAAATCCCCAAATAAGCATTTATCTTTTTTATAATATCCTTCTAAATCATGGAATTTGATATTATATTCTCACATTGATAAAAAATTTATGTTAATAATGTTTTACACAAATGAGATGGAGATTGGAATTCTTTCGGATAGTCATGTCCAAAAACCTAAAAAGTATACGGAACAAAAAAAAAAAGATCTTAGAAAGAGTAATTCAGCAGATCTAGATCCTAATTCATCAAAAGAAATGGCTGAGTATAAATCATTGCTAAAACGACTTGCTTTTGTGTTTCAAGATGTAGATCATATAATTCACACAGGAGATGTATGCTGTAAGGATTTTATTCTCGATCTTGAGAATATTAATTCTAAAACTACCCCGGTAAGTGTGGTAAAGGGAAATATGGATGAAATGTGGGGAATAAATATATGGCCAAGAACTTTAACCCTTATATTTGAAGGAATTAAAATTGGGGTTGCTCATCGATTGGAGGATTTTGCCCTATTTGATCCTAAGGATATCCGCGTGTTTGTTTATGGACACACCCATATTCCCTCTATAAAAGAAGATCCTAATGGTGTTTTATTGATTAATCCGGGTTCAGTTTCCAGGCCGAAAGCACCAGCTAAGAAAAAATATGCATGGCAAAAACCGGAACCTAAACCAACTGTAGCAATCTTAACAATCGAAGATGGTTTAATTTCGTCTTTTATCAAAAGAATCTAATTTAAGGCATTCATTCTTTTTCTTTCTCAGAAGACCAATCTCATTACAAAAAGGACTTTTTTCCTCGCTTTTTATATTCTTCCAATAAGTTTTTAGGTCAGAATTAACAAATAAAAATCATGAGTACAAGAGTCCTTAACCAAGTTTTATCAACCCTAGAAGAGAACGGGTTTATGGCCTCAGTATTTGCGAACGCCGACGGGCTTATCTTGGCTTCAACAAAGACTGAACAAATGAACGATAAAATTATCGCAGCGATGGTTGCTTTACTTAGTGAATCTGCAGAAAAGGCTAAAGAGGAGTTAGAACTATCAACTGATTTAATTGAAATCAGAATTAAATGGGGCGATCTTACTATTTGGTGCAGGAATATCAAAATTGATGATAGTGCATTCTTACTCGCGGGGATAGCTCCACCGGTCCAAAATAATGAAGAAGAAGAATACCAATCGAATTTAATGGATTGGGCTGTAGAAAACAGTATGCCACCACTTAAAAAATTAGTAAGTCTATAAAAAATTTTTTT
>CAZEPC010000340.1:0-5491 GCA_964513765.1 uncultured archaeon | reverse complement strand
ACCATTGAAGTGGGTTTTAACAACCTTGAACCGAATACAGGGCTTTTACCCCATGCAGTTATTCATGAGGACAGGAATTTTGCTTCGAAGCCAACTTACAAGTGTTACGGGGGAGAACATGGGGAGGCATATAACCTAGATAATATCTTGTGTTGGGCAAAAATGGCGATGGAATATTTTTTACAAACCCAAGAATTAGAATGGTTTTTGCCTAAGCTTCAAGTTATTCAACATAATTTGGATTTTATCCTTGATAATTTCACCAATAAATTTAATCCAGTTCTAATTTATGCAGGGATTGAGGGAGATTGGACAGAATGCACGGATTGGATTCTGGATAATGCGAATGTTAATGTTAACTTTTTAAGAACTCTTCTACTTTTCATAAATTCCATCAAGAGAATCAAACAATCAAAAAAAGGCCATTATCGGCAGATTAAAAACCTTAGTATCGCCCAATATCAGCATATCTATAATGAGATGAGAACAAGTTTTAATAACCCGGTGGAAAAAGGAGGATTTTGGAGCAAGGAGTTAGGATATTACATCCATGGAAATGATGGAAAAGGTGAAATAGTTCATGGGGACAAATACTTTGAATCCACGGCAAATTATTTTGCTCTTTTATGGAATATAACAGAGAAAAGCCAAGAAAAAATCCTGTGGGAATATATAGAATCCCATAAAACTCAGATTGAGATGCCTTATCCCGTCCTCACAAATTTTCATCCCCGTACAAGTGCCAGGAGGAAAAAATACGGAAAGACTGTGACAAATGGTGATATATGGATGGTTTTAGGAGCACATGCTGCTGCCGCCCGATTACAAAACGGGGAAATTAAACAAGGAACCGATATGTATAAAGCCATTGTGGATTATGAATTAGAACACGGAGTTCTTCATAATTGCATTTATCAAGATGGATCAGTAAATGATTCTTGGGATCCGGAAATTGCAAACTATGGATCTTTATATGTTCCGCTGGTTTTAGGCGTGTTAGGAATAGATGCGGTTGGAAATGGATTAAAATTTAGATTGCAACCCCTTGAACACATGGAAAATTTAAAAATGGATTTTTTTATCACTGGAAAAAGTTACTCGTTCAATCTAAAGTGGGATAACGGAGTGTTTTGGGGGGGTAAAATCTATGAAAGAAACAATCAAACAATAAAACAAATAGAAAAACCAAACTTTCTCCTTCATATATAATGGAAGTTCATTTTTTCACCCTCTCGGTTGATTTTTCCTTATTTTAAGCTTGTTTTTCCAAAAATTTACTTATAGATGAAAAGGAATTCAAATAAATAGGATAATATGTCCTATTAATATAATACAATATAAAAAGTATTATTTACATAAAAAATATATGAGATACAATTTGGTGATTACAACATGTTAAAGTTTATCCTAAAAAATGTATTCAGAAAAAAGTTCGTGGCAGTCCTTTCCTCAATGGGGATCGGTTTTGGGCTAATGTTAATGTTCGTGCTGGGCGCTTTTAACGCAGGAGTAAATGCCCAGCTAAATGAAAACTTCTCCAAAGTATTGGGAGTAGTCGAAATAACTGAAGCAGAACAGCAAGGATCAAACTCCCAATTACCTACAACAATAATTGGGGATCTTTATGATACAGAAATAGGTTCAGAAATCCAAGCCTACAATGTTAAATCCCAAGTCTCCTCATTTTACACCGCCTACTACAGGGCAAATAATTTGCTTAAAAATGATGATGATAATCTGGCGGTAATTGGGATTAACCAAACCTTAGACCAAGAATGGGGAGGGCCCACCACAAAGGTGAGGGAAGGGGGAAGTTCATTTGAGCCTAATACATTCCAAGCATTAATTGATTCCCGGATACATGATAATAAAGAGGATTTTGATATGAATTCAGAGATTGGGGAGAATATTTCTCTTTACCTCGATTATCCAAATACTGAAACGAATATAATTAATCTCGAAATTGTGGGCATATATGAGGAAGAAGATACAGGTGCTCCCGATTTTGTGCCACGAACTTACAATATTTACATTAGTCTGCCAACTGCATGGAATATAACCGAAACTGGGTGGAGTGAAGCATATGAATATTTTGATTATTACACTCAAGTAGATGTTCGTTTTCCGGCCGAAGAAACAGAAATCATTGATGGGTATATTGAGACGATGAGGACGGTAGATTTAGGCGTAAATATAGAGGCTTATTCCTTAGCTGCTTTCCAAGAAGAATTGCGGGAAAATCTTTCAATCTTTGATTCCTTCAGCGTCGGTATTTCCGCCATAACAGCGCTCGCGGGAGGCATGGCAATAATCGTAGCCCAGCTTAACTCCGTAAGCCAGAGGATGAAAGAGTTCGCCATCATGAAATCAACAGGGTGGAAAAATAGCCATATATTAAAGACAGTCATTTATGAGAGCCTTACTCTCGGTGCTTTAGGTGCATTATTAGGCCTTGGATTCGGATTTGGATTAATAGAACTCTTTTCACAAGGATTTGGTCCTTTTGGTGCAATTCAATCCATTGTAACTCCTCAGTTAATATTTCAAATCGTGGGATTCGCACTGGGGATTGGATTGATAGGGGGAATATACCCGGGATTAAAAGCATCAAAGGTAAGACCTGTGATGGTTTTGAAGGGCGGTTAGCTTTTTTTGAAAACTAAAAATAAAACCCTAAAAGAATATAAGAACAAACTAAAAAGAAAGGAAATTAAGGAGGAAAAAAGATGGAAGCACACGCAAGAAAATTGGCAATTGATTTGAAAAATATAACTAAAATATATGGAAGCGGAATGAATAAAGTAGAGGCCGTAAAAAAAGTAGATCTAGAAATTAAAAAGGGAGAGATCGTGACTATTATGGGTCCCAGCGGGAGCGGGAAAAGCACACTTCTAAATTTATTGGGTGCGATGGATTTCACCACAGAAGGCACTGTTGTTGTAGATGGAAAGGACATAACCAAAATTGAGGAGAAAAATCTGGCCGATTTTCGCCGGTTTTCGATCGGGTTTATCTTTCAGGATTTTTATTTATTACCCAATTTTGATGTACTTGATAATATTTTGACCCCAAAAATACCCTATGGGATCAAGGAAAACGATAAAAAAGCAGCATTAAAATTATTAAAACAAGTTGGAATTGAGGAAAAGGCACATCAACAAGTGACCAAATTATCGGGAGGACAAAAACAGAGGGTAGCAATAGCGCGGGCATTAATCAACGAGCCAAATATTATTCTTGCCGACGAACCCTCAGGAAATCTTGATTCTGAGACAGGGAGGGCGATTATCGATGTACTTTTAGAACTCGCCGACAAAGGGAAAACAATCGTGATAGTTACTCATGATCCAAGAATTGGGTCATTGGTAAAGGAGCACCCTAAAGGAAGAAATATTTGGATGCTTGACGGGGAGCTGAGTAAGGAGCCCAGCGTTAATTTCGAATGCTGGGGCTAAAAATAACGCATAGACGTAGGCATAGACTTTTTTCTTTTTTCTCTTTTCTCTTTTCTCTTTTCTCTTTATTGGAGCGTTGGGATCATAATATTAAAGAATAAACCATTAAATAAAAGATCTAAAGCGATGAAGAGCATAATTCCCCCAAATAAGACCAAAATATCTATAGTTCTATAATTAACATGGTAAAGGTTGGTTCGTGTTTTGTGGAGGGCAAAGCCCCTTGCTTCAATTGAAATGGAGGTATTTTTGGCTTTTTTCAAAATTGAAATGAGAAGTGTATTCAATTGGTGGTAGATATAGGTGAAAACTTGTTTTACCGAAGAATTTTTACTTACGATGGATCCCCGCATCCTTTGTGCGATTTTTATTTTGTGCGATTCATCTTGGAGGAGAGGGACATATCTTAATCCAATAACAAAGGAAAATGCCAATCGATAGGGTAATCCTGCTTGCATAAGAGAATATTGAAGATCTTTCATAGAGGTGGTGCGGGTGAAGATTACCGCAGTAGAGAATAGGTTTATAATGATCATTCCCGTACGAATTGAATAAAACAGAGCTATCCGATGGACAGGCAATTTTTCCGTGAATAAATAAAACAAAACTTCATCATTCATACCCATATATGCATCAAAAATCGAATTCAAAGGAATATATATTATAGTTAAATACACTACCCATCTTATTTGTCTTAAAAATTGGCCTAAGGAAAGTTTAGCCAGTTTTGCGAAAATAAGGATACATGCAAAAGCGGAAACCAATATTATTTCATAATCAAGACGGAATAGGAAGACGGTGAATAGAATCAATAAAACAAGTTTCGCCATCGGATTTAGACGGTGCAGAAATGATTTTTCCCGATCAAAATGGCTTTGGTGTTCAAGAAAGAGATTGATCTTTTCCCATTTTGATTTTTTCTTCTTTTTTTTCTCTTTAGTGGTCCCTTTCTTTACTTCGCTCTTTACACCTTTCTTAACTTCGTTCTTTACACCATTCTTAACTTCGCTCTTTACACCTTTCTTAACTTCGCTCTTGGTTCCTTTCCTTTTCCTTTCTGATACATTAGTATTCCGTCTTATATTATCGTTTGTATTTTGAGTTCCGCTTGTCTCTATTTTAATTCTTTTCTCGGAATGGGTTAGTTCATTCTTAGTCTTAGCAGGCTTTTCTAAAATCTTATCTAGATTTACCACCCGAGAACAATGTTGGGATAGAAGATTCCGATCATGAGAAATTATGATAATAGTTGCCCCTTTATCATGGTAGGATTTTACAATATCCAAAATCTTTTGTACGGATTGAACATCTTGGCCGATGAATGGTTCATCAATCAAGAGAATCTCGGGAGAATAAGAAAAGATGCTCGCCAAATTTAAACGCCGTTTTTGTCCCCAACTAAGACAAAAGGGGTTTTGTTCCAAAATACTTTGAAAATCTTTTCGTTTTTCTCCGATTAAATGGAGTAAATCTTCCATTTTTTCATCAACTACATAGATCTCCGAGGAGTAATACTTTTGCTCTATTTTTTCCTTCCAAAAATTCTTGGGCCCGTATAGAATTTCATCGTAAATCGTATGTTCGAATATTTGATTTTCGGGATTTTGGAAGATAAAGCCAATTTTCGGTAAAAATTCATCCAAGGAATAATTCTGGACATCTTTACCCCGATATGTGACTCTTCCAGCCTTAGGGGAGATCATCTGGGAGATTAAATAAAGCAAGGTTGTTTTTCCTGTCCCATTTGACCCCATCAGACCAATATATTCCCCTTCCTCAATTTTGAGACTAAAATCCGAGAAAACATAATCTTTAGAGCCAGGATATTGGTAATATACATTTTGAAGTTCGATTAACGTCGAATTTGAAATGTCCTTATCAATTCCGAGTTCGTTCATTTGTAGATCTGTGTTGTCATGAGGTTCGGATTTATTGGGTTTTTCCTTCATAACCCGGGATTCATCCCGTAAATATCGCATTTCGGATCCTTCTATGTACTTGCGATAATTCATCGGGTTTCCGACAAAAGAAATCTT
>CAZEPC010000339.1:0-5504 GCA_964513765.1 uncultured archaeon | reverse complement strand
GATCCCGAAAGAAAAAGCACCCTCATCCGCAGAGACACCGGAGATCTCAAGCCACCAAGAATGAGAAAACAAAGAAATTTCGGATATCGAGCCCGAACAGCTCGGGGTAATTCGGCAATTTGAGGAACTCTTGGGAGGGAAGAAAATACCCCTGGTAGATCATGTAAGTGGTCAAACCATTGGATACTCCCTTGATAATAATATGAATATAATCAAAATCAAAATAAAGAATAAGGAATTGGCGGAGATTCCGGATTCAATCGGAAAATTATCCCATTTAGAAGATCTTAATCTCAGCTCAAACACATTACGCGGTCTTCCCGACACTATTGGCGAATTGGAAACTCTCCGGACACTGAATATAGAAGAAAATAAAATAAAAGCACTTCCTGATTCCATCGAAAACCTCATCGCTTTGAAAAGCCTTTATGCGGGGCGTAATCAATTGGAAACTCTGCCAGAAACCATTGGAAATCTTAAAAATCTCATATATCTTGATCTGCAAAATAATTCACTTCACAGCATTCCGGATTCAATCGGAAACCTTTCAAGATTGGAAAAGCTCTGGATAAGAAGAAACCTTCTTGAAGAGATTCCGAAATCCATCGGAGATTTAACGAAACTAGAGAAGCTTTGGTTAAACAACAACCGGCTGGAGAAGATCCCTAAACAAATAGGCTACATGACGAATTTAGAAAAACTCTATTTGGGCAATAACAATCTGACAAAATTACCAAGGAAACTGAAGAAGCTTCAAAAACTGAAGACCTTAAAATGCAAAAAGAACCCTATCACGAAAATCCCCTCATGGGCGAAAAAGATTGAAAAAAGAGGGGGATACATCAAATTTTAACTCCTTTTCTTTATTCATTTTTCTCAATATAATAGTCTTTATGGCTCCAAACCATGGAAAAAATATCAGAAAAAAAAGATCTTTAATCTCTTTAACGCGAGCTAAAGAATTTATTCGATTAGGCCGTTATTTCCTTTTGTTGTCCCATTTTCGTAAACCAAAAGTTATAGGAAGAGGATTCGGGACTTTCATAAAATCTAGGTGCCATAACATAATGGTTAGTCCTATCATAAGACATTGTTCCGTATCCCTTGATCGCCACGCCTATATATCCGGAAGGATCGTAGTGTTCAATCTCGTCTATTGGTATGGCTGCCTCAAACATTCGGTGCATATCATCCGAATTTGGGCTTTTTCCGTATGACCATTCAATATCATATTCATTTAAACTTGTTTCTCCCACAATACCACTATATCTCGGTATTTCTAACTTGAGGTTAAACAAATCCATTAATAAGAAATAATCGTTCAGATCTTCCAATTCGATGGTAAAATTATACCATGTTTCGTTTAAATGAATGTTCGGAACATCTAATTCTACAATATCTTCACTTTCGTAATATTCACCAACTGTATTTTCCACAAATTCCATTTCATATTGCTCCTCATCAAAATTAAAATGTGCATTAGGATTGGTAGAATTGATATTTGAATCGTATATGCTTGCAGTTTCAGTTCGATTAAACGCTCCAGCCCGATATTCGAAAGAAGTGTTCAATGTTTCGAAGCTTTCAAGTATCATTTCTATTTCATATTCATCCCATCCGAACATCATTATCGGATCACTCCAATATGTTTCAAAATATTCGGTTACATTAATAGAAACATCGATTGTAATTTTGCCGTTCGTATCGTTAAATGCAACCAAATCAGTGTATTTCGGATCGCTTTCATAACTATCTTCCCACATAGAATAACGACTATTCATAGTTTCATCCCACGATACCGTTACGTTTTGAAAAGATCCAGCGATAAAATCGACATATTTGTTGTAGATCCCCATATTTCGACTTTCTATTCCATATCCACCATTTTCCCACGCAAAAGTTGGAATTTCTATGGATTCATTTACATCATATCCAAGTATTTCCGTTCCGTTGTTTAAATAATTCAAAAATTCGTTATTCGAACCAGCAGAAGAGGATGGTTCTGTTCCCCCCTCCAATTCTTTTTTCGTTTCATTTATTTCCCAATTCGTGTTCAACCAAAAGCTAATCCACTCCCCGTCAAAATCATTCGTTCTGTCTCCGCATAAATCCGCTGCAATGTATAGGTTATCAGAATCTTGTCCCACATACAGATAATTGAAAGTATCGATATTTGAGCGATTATGTTCATCAAGCGAATTATTGACATCGAGAAATTGGGCAAATTTTCCATCTGCCAATTTCCATTCATCATATTCGATTATACCGTCAATGCTTGGAGAAATATTCGATGTTTTTTGATTTGTATCCATAATAGACCAAGTAATGATGCCTCCAATTGTCCCACCAATAATGAGAACAAAGGAAAGTAATGCGTACAGCTTCCGGTTTCTAAAATCAATGTTTGAGGTATGCAATCTATGTTCTTCAGAATCATTTGATTCAACAGACATTTTCCAACATCAAGTAACAATATAAGATTTAATATATAAAAAGTTAATAAAATAACCTATTATGTGCAAGAAGATTGAATTGCAGAATGGAAGTTATGGGAATATAGAGGATAAATGCACATATTTATATTTTTGAAAATTAAATTTAACATTGAATGAATTGGTTTGCATTTTCCCTCGTAGTTGGAATGTTTATCATTTTAATGATCATTTTTAGCAAAGAAAAAATGGATTATGTTACTTATGCATTGTTATTTGCTTCAATCTCATCTTTGCTGATTGCCGTTATTTATGGTACCACCTTTGAGGAAATTATTGAATTCATCGAATTTGAACCAATTGTTTTTATTTTCTCGATGGAAGTAATAATCTCGATTGCAGAACATTATAGAATTTTTCATTGGATTGCCATAAAAACTCTCCATATTACAAAGGGAAATCATCGATCATTTTTTTATCTAATTTGTATTGTCTCAACCCTCATGGCAGGGGTAATTGCAGATATCACCGTTGCGATAATATTCATTCCTCTGGTCATACGAGCATGTAAAATCTTAAACATCAAACCTGCCGTATATTTATATGGGATAACCATAACAATTAACATTGGTTCCATTCTCACCACTTTTTCATCCTCAGAGAATGTAATCGTCTCAGGGGTTTTTGAATTGGGAAATATTTGGTTCTTCACAAATTTATTTCTCTTTTGTATCATTTTACTTCTCACTACGGTTTTTATAATTGATCGGACTACTTTGGGAAAAATCACACCCCCAACAGAAAGGAGAAAGATTATTCTTTTAGAAATAATGACACCCGATAAAGTGATTATTAATAAAAAGAAACTTATCATGAACTCAATATTTTTGTTGGTAATTATAGGGGGGCTAATTTTTGTAAAGGAATCATATATTATTGCAATTTTTGGGGCTTTAATAATGAGTCTGGTTAATAAAATAAAAATTACAGAAATCATCAAAAAAATTGATTGGAAATTAATTTTGTTCATTTTAGCCTTATTCTTGTTAATTGGTGCAATGGATGAAATTGGAATCTTTGAAATAATTTCTGACCAACTGACGAAAATTGCAAGCGGAAATATCGTGGTAACTGCAATCGTTTTCTTTCTTATTGCGAATGTGCTCTCGGGGTTCATTTCAAACACACCCACAACAATTATATTTATTCGTATAATTCTTAATATCTACGGTACTAATCCACCAGCAATAATTCTGATGGCATTAATTGCAGGAGTTCATTTGGGAGGTAATCTCCTGCCCCAAGGTGCTGCTTGTGATATTATGACATTAAATATTGCCAAGAAATATAATTTAGAGGAATTTACTTATAAGGGCCTTTTAAAAAAGGGCTTTAAATATGCCCTTTTACATATGGGAATAGGAATCATATACATCATCATCTACACTTCGATTGTAGGGATTTAGCTCCTAGGTCAAATAAACAATTTAATTTCCATTCTTGACGTTCATCTTTTCTGGTTAGATTTGGTATGAGGAAAGGGCATTTCTTGTAGATACAAATTGGCCGGAGATCTTTTTCGATGATCCTTTCCTAGGATCCGATGGAGTACCCCAAGATTGGCTGGTGAGTGGCAATTAATCTTTCATAAAAGCTTATTAAATAGCAGATAATCCGTAAAGATTTATTCGAGAGCCTATCTTTCTATCTAACGATGAAATTAAGAAGGGGGAACAATGGCACGGTGTTTCCGCAATATTTTTTTGACAACTTCTAAAGATATATCAACAGGAGAATTGTCTTTCAGAGCAGCCATTGCGGCTACCGCGCCGGCGGCTTGACCCATTGCCATACAAGAGGCTTGGACTCTTAGGGCAGAATTTGCCACATGATCGCTACTCACACAACGCCCAGCCACCAAAAAATTGGAACTTTGCAGGGGAATCAATGATCGCAAGGGTATAGAGGGTACAATTCCTTTTTTAAGGTATTCTTTTTTCACGCCCCCTTTATAGTGGAGATCTATAGGGTAAAAGGAGTGGCAAAGTCCGTCTTCGTATTTAACGCCCTTTAGATATTCTTCGGCAGTAATTTCATGTATTCCAACGATTCGGTAGGTTTCGCGGACACTTACCTCGGAGCACATGGATTGAAGAGTCACGTTTTCTAGCCCAGGGAGAGATCGGAGGATGCGCAACATTTGGAGTATTGCCGACCGCCCTTTAATATTTGTATTGGTGTGGGTTTTAGAAGTGGTCGAGTCGGCCCCATAGATATGGTTAAAACCCCTTCCAAGGTTTTCCCAAGATTTATCGAGGTTTTCTTTGCTCTTGAACGCTTTCCGAATCATATATTTGGTCCTCCACTTCAACTTGTGCTCAGATAGGGTAAATTTCATCGACCCTGGTTGACATTGATCGGACTTTACGACTTCAAATCCCGCAATCTGTGCGAGAAGTGCATTCCCCGTACAGTCTATGAGCTGCTTGCACCGAATGTTCTCTTTGATGCCTTTCCCAATCACTTGAACAAGCCAATATTCCCCATCACGGATCACCCTTACCGGCGTTTCATAGTATCTCAGTTCAACACCTGCTTCAATGCACTTCTCTTCGGCTAAAAGCACAAAGAGGAAAGGATTAATACGAATTTGATGCTTTGGATGATCCGTCCCAAATGGTTTGCTAAAATCGGGCAAGGAGTCGCCGTTCATTTCTACAGTTTGCTTAACTAATTCCCATCCTATGCCCTTTATCACTTGTTTCCCGTGAGCATGAAAAATCCCAGGATATGAAATCCCACCCGTGGTCATAGTACCTCCCAATTGACTATCACACTCAATTAAAATAGTATTTGCTCCAGCGCGACCTGCTTGGATGGCTGCAATAATCCCCGCAGTCCCACCACCAACAATCAGAATATCAGTGGTCTTAGTCTTTTCACCAATCTCTTCTCTAAAGGCAACACACATAATTCCTCTAATTAATCCCCGTTTTAATATCTTAAGACATGCAGAGATTTATTTAGATTCAAAAAAAGATGACCGTCAGGTTCTTCTACATCACAGTCAAG
>CAZEPC010000338.1:0-5508 GCA_964513765.1 uncultured archaeon | reverse complement strand
GAAATTGACATCCCAAATCGAAAACTTGATCTGAAGGTTGATGCTGCAGAACTTAATAAGCGAAAGAAAATTTGGCACAAGCCTAAACCTAAGTTTAATAGAGGTATATTATCTTCTTACCCAGAAATGTATTCCAGCGCAAAATATGGGGCAGTTTTTGGCAAAAAAGAAAATAAAAAGTAAAATCAAAAGTAAAATCAAAAGTAAAATCAAAAGCAATTAAAAAAAGAGAAAAAAACACCTTGAAGATTCAATATTTTCAGTTTTTTTGATAATTATGCTTATTTAACCAGCACTTAATGTCTCCCCAATTAGATCACGGACATTTAGATATTCTCCATAGTTCTGCGGGATATTATCCTTATTATTCCAATTCAAGCGGATATACTCCAGATCCGCATCATTGACATCCTTTTCTTTTAAAAGATTGAAATATGCCATATCCTCAACACCATCTCGCATAGTCTCCCATACAATAGTGTTTATCGGAGAGTCATTTGCATCTTCAAGGAGCATGATCGCATCACCCATCCCGTCGTATCCTAAACGATAGGGATCATGTACCTCTTGATTTACATATGCCGCAGCATCCCAATTAAGGTATCCATCAATATTATTGGCAAAGGCGTACCAGAAAAGAGCACGGTGATCTGCGGAAGGATCCACAAAGGATTGAGTGGGTTGATTGACCACCCGGCAGCAAGTGTAATACCAATACTCCTTTCCCAAAGCCTTCTGGCTTGCGATGTTTGAAGTGTCCATCCCCATTATATGCGGGCACCAGATATCAACATTTTCGATCAATGGCTCTTCCACTTGTTCCGTGAGCAACACACTCCAATTTTCATGGGCTTGATGGATAAGTCGGGACCATGTATTAAATAAGTCATATTCATCCTCATCGGGTTCATCCATTGCATATACCAACCCCAAATCAAGCCATGTACCACCCCCATCTAAGGGATGAGATTGGAGAAAATCACCTAATTGTGAATAGTAGGAGATTGTGGTTTTATTAAAAGATTCGGTGAAGCAGCCTTTTTGGATGCCACCGGGTTTGAAAGTAACCCGAAAGGAATCTTGCCCATGTTGAATCGCATTTTCCAGATCAATCTCCATTTGGGTGAAATTAAACGTGACTTCGTTATTTTCAATTTCATAGTAATCAGATCTGATATTATACGGAAAATACGGTGATATACGATGCTTTAGAAAGTTTTTCGTCCATTCATCCCGATTTTCTAACATATAAACTCTACGATTGCCGATGGCGGTTCTGAAGCCCTTATCATCAACCGGCAAAGTAAAATTCCAGATCTCCGTTTCCAATGTTATTTCGCGGCTCCATTCGGAGGTTTCGATCGTGATCGTGTCCGAATGCATGCCCTCTTCAATCGAATCAGGTGCATATAAGGTCAACCACAAGGAGAGAGTTTTCCCAGCTTTGACCACAGGTTTGGGACGGGACTCATCCTGACCCTTAACTAAAGCCGCTTGTGTTTGGTCCCCATTAAGTTCATAAATAATATTTGGGTAACCTGGTTGAATAGAAGAAACATATTGGGCACTAAACCTTGGCCATACCCAATCCTCTCCCTTCCAATCCTTAATAATATCTAATCCCGAAAAACCAGAGGGATATCCACCATGAGAACTATTTTCGATGAATACATCTAAGACCTCAATATCTCTCACCCCCCAATTGGAGAGTACAATTTGTACATTCTCAAATTCGTTCTTAGCCATTTTTTTCTGAATAAGGGGAGATTCAACCTCCGAAGATCCCATAATGAGATCATCGGGACTTACTTTCGACATTGAGCTTACTTCCGTTATATAGCAGCCAGAGGCTTTCCCCAAATAATTCGGAAATCCCGATCTATCCGGCTTTGCTGGCACCAATTCGGGTATCACGGCGATTAAGGAGCCCGCTAAAACCAATAATATGAAAAAGACGCGAACCAGATTTATACTTTTAGCATTCTTGAGAAAATCTGAGAATAGTTTATTCTCCAGGTTCTTTTCCGGATCTTTTTTCTTTGTTTCTTTTGGTGTATTCTTCTTTTCTTTTTCTTGATTTTCTGCTTCATCCTTCTTTTCTTTTTCTTGATTTTCTGCTTCATCTGAGACGGATTGCCCATTTGCATTTTCAATAGGTTGATATTGATCCCTTAGACGGTGAATTCTGTCCTTTTCCGTATAACCAAAAATAGGATCCTCACAGCCTTTTTCTTCGGGAATTAAGCCCTTTCTTTTTACTAAGGATTCCCATTTTTTACCAAATAGAAGAAAGACAAAATCCGAAATTACAAAAATCGCCAAAATGGGAATTGCAAAATCGAGAATCTCCTTAGTGGAGGAATCATAAGACTTTTTAGTTAATTCCAAAAGGGCTATAAGAAAAATCATATCTACAATAAGCATAAACAATACCATTCTGGATTTCTCTCTCAAAAAACCCCGAATTTTTGAAATTACCCCCTTTTCCGAGGATGTGGGTTGGGTATTTATTTCTTTTATCTGAAATTGCATGTACAAAATACCGATCGAATAGAGGAAAATCCCCATTATTAACCCAGAAACTACAGTCGCAGCAGGAACCGGAGGATTAGTTATGTAAGAAGAATCAGTATATTCAAACTTATTGTAAAGCCATATTGATTCGAAAAATACCCCTAAGATTGCGATTAGATGCAAGAATTGCCATGAGAAACTGTAATGAACCAACTTGAAGATAATCTCTAAGATGGCAAATGCCAAGAACATTCCCAAGAACAGGAGGATAAAGACCCTCGGGGCAACATAATAATTAAAGGAAACCACACCCAAAAACATGCAAATATAAATAGAAGAAACACCCGTGAGGGTCGCATGAATCGGAGTTTTAACCTTATTAATTCCTTTAAGTTTAAACATAAGATCTTCGGTATTTTCGAAAAATAAAAGACTTGAAAGCAATACTCCGATGGCATAATGCAACTGAAAGGTCTGAAGAAAATTATAGCCCAAACAAAACAGGATCCCAAAGAGGAACGCCACCATAAATTCCATAGCATTATTTCTTCGGTATTTTGTATTGAGTAAGGTCCTTTTCCAGATGATGGAAATAAGGAGCATATTCGAACTCAAACCAATAATCATAAATAGCCAAAAATCATTAAACACAAAAAGAGCAGCCCTAATCTTTGGAGTTAAGACTCTCAAGCCCGAAATAGATTGTTCCAGGACTAATTGGACAATCAACACAGTTATCCAGGACAGAGCAGAGATTACAGTCCAGAACTTAATATATACCTTTTTAATAAATTTGATTGATAGCGCAAAAACAAGGAATACAACGATGAAAATATACATTGAATTGTTGATATCCCTGCCAAACACATCATCGGCCAAAAACTGGGCGTCTGCATAAAATAACACCCAAATTAGAAAATTAAGTAGAGCAAATGGAATAGAAAAAAAGTTTAAAATTTTGGATCTATCCCAAATGTTTGTTTTTTGTTGTTTTTCCATATGTATTTTTTAGGGCTCGTTCCTAATATCTTTTAAGTTGATCATTTTGAAATCATTTCGTACAGATCGAATTATCCCGAGACCTATTTTTAAAATATATTTCGCCTCTTCTGGGTTGATTTCGGGTTGTCTGTCCTCCTTTATGGCGTCTATAAACTCTTTTGAACACCTGATGAAGGAATCGCCCCAATCAGTATTCACATCCATAATGGATTGCCAGTTTTCTTGATCTTTTCCAATCCAATGAACCCCCGCGCGGGTGGGCCCTTCTTCTTGACATTGATCCTCAAACCAGCTCCCAGTACATCCTGGGATCCAAATAGAACCCTCAGAACCGAAAATTTCAACCCACTCGTCGCATCCGTAATATTTGGATTTTAACGGAATAAACTTATGGTTGGATGTGTTCCACACACCGTATTTGGCCTTATCTTTACATGAATAAATCATGACCGAGGGAGTGTCCAGTTTAATTAATTTCTTTAACCTAAAGCTCCCTTGCCAAGCCATTACCGATTCAATTTCATCATTTAAGAAAAGAGCCATCATACTATGCTTATGATAGCCATCGTCAAAAATGGTGGGGGACTTATAATTTGCTTTTTCACTTATCCGCCATTTCCATGCCTTAAGGGGTACATGCCAGGCTTCGTGACTGTCAATGGCCCCAACCATATTATAATCTACCCGCTCTACATCCCCTATTTTTCCTTCCCTAATCAAGCCCATAGCTTTCATATAGGGTTCATAAAAACGGAAATTTTCAAATACCCGAAACCATACATCATTTTCCTCAGCCGCCTTCATCATAGCATCCATTTCCGAGAGTGTCATGGCAGGTACCTTCTGCAAGGAAATATGTTTTCCCGCATTTGCAGCCTTTATGGTCATTTCTTTATGGAGATGATGAGGGGTAAGAATTTCAACGGCATCAATTTCATTATCCGCCAGCATGTCCTCATAATCCTTATACGTTTTATCTACATTATATTCCTCCGCAACATCTTTCATTTTCCGTTTGCTTTTATCACAAATCGCCACCAGTTCCGCATCTATATCATTTTGTGGTTTGTATGCGGGAAGATGGAGCGAACTGATCCTCCCTAAACCTATGAGCCCAATTTTGATTTTATCTGCCATTTCTCTTCCTCATTTTTTGTTCTTTTAATCATCTTGTTTATCAATTAATTTTATGTGTTTTTGGTGTGTTAAATGCTTTCATTTTTAAAAATCGTAAATTTTCCCGAATTTTTTCTCCATATACGAGATAAAATATTTCGCATCTGGTTTTTCTCCGCTGATCTCCTCAATTAAATCCCGGGGATCGTACATTGAACCTTTTTGATGGACATTTGTGATTAACCAATTTCTGATATCATCATACTGTCCCATCCTCAGTTGTTCATTCCAATCATTGATATCCTTCTTCATGGTATGCAACATTTGACCCCCGTATATATTCCCAATTGAATAAGTGGGAAAATAACCAAAAGAACCTCCGTACCAATGGGTATCTTGCAACACTCCTTCTTTATCCTTTTTTATTTTTTGTTGCAAGTACTTATCCATTTTCTCGTTCCACACTTGAGGAAGTTCCTCCACGGAAATCTTGCCGGCAAAGAGATCTCTTTCAATCTCAAATCTCATTATTATATGTAAATTGTAGGTTACCTCATCGGCATATATCCGTATTTTACTGGGTACAATAGCATTAATTGCCCTGATAAATTCATCCAGCGAGATATTTTTCTTCTTGTAGCCGGGGATATATTCAAAAACTTTAGGGTAAATGTACTCAATAAAAGAGGGATTTTTACCAACAATATTCTCATTAAAGCGACTCTGGGACTCATGCACACCCAGAGAGATAGCATCCCCAATCGCAGTCCACAAATGGTCTTTGGGGAGATTCAATTCATAAAGGGCATGGCCTGCCTCGTGCAAGACCGAGTAAAAGGATCCCATGGGATCGTTCTCCAAATAGTGAGTTGTAAT
>CAZEPC010000337.1:3476-5518 GCA_964513765.1 uncultured archaeon | reverse complement strand
TTTAATTTTTCCCTTTTTTTCCAATCGGGAGATTGATTTCTGCGCTTTTCTTCTACTTAGATCTACTTCTTCTTCCAGATCCTCAATGTACTTCGTTTTATTCTGAAGAATAAGTTCATAGACTTCTTTATCTATCTGAGAATAGTTTCTTCTACTGTTTTTCTTGGCTTGTGACAATGTTTACTTCATCCCCCAATATAATTTTAAGTAGATTGTTTGTAAAAAATTTTATGCTTTTATTGCTAAATGTACATAGGAATGCGATTTTCGGATTTAATAAATTTCAAAGATGCCAAACATGTCGAAAAAAAGAAAGAAGATTGGTTAGATGATATGTTTTTATCTTGCGTTAATATAGATGAGATAAAAAACATAGCTAAAAAGGCATCATCCCAACAAACATGGAATCAGATGGAAAAAAACCTCCAAAAAATATATTTAAAGAGAAATGAAATAACCGAAAATGCGAGTCAAGTTAGTTCTTCCACTGGTTCTAAAAACATTGATTCTTTATTAGATGGTGAGGGGATAAAAAAAAATGGTAAATATTTATTTTATGGTAAGTCAAACACAGGGAAGACCCAACTTGCCCATCAAATAACTGCAAATGTCTGCCTTAAACATTTTCAGGAATATCATGGAAAAAATAAAAAATTACCACTAAAACATCCACAAAATCAATTTAAGAAGTCAAAAAAGGTTGAAGGTAATAATTTTCAGCAGAATTCAGAAACCCAAAAAATAGTAATCTATTTGGATACTGAAAAGACTTTCAGGCCAAAAAGAATAGGGCAGATGCTTTCATCGGATCATTTACCTTTACATACCATACTTGAAGTGATTTCTGTCCTGCAAATCAATTCTCTAGAAAATTTTCTTATGACTGTAGATAAGTTAGAAGAAATTATTAATCAAAACCCAATAAAGCTCATTGTAGTCGATTCATTAACAAATTTTTTTAGTTTAGAGCTTGGAAATGAATTTACTAAGAAAGAAGATGAGGAAAAAAAACCTTGGAAGGTTTTAAAAAAGATAGATAAAATTCTGAAAAAATTATATTTATACTCTGAAGAACATAAAATACCTCTGGTTTGTATAAGCCAAGTTCGCTCTACCATGACAAAAGATTATTTTTTTGAAGTTGTGCCGGTATTAGGAACCAGATTAAATCGGTTTATTAAACAATGGGTTCTATTAGGTGTGAATGAAGATATACCCCAAACCGATAAAAATAGAGGATTGCGTTTTGCTCATTTGATTAATGGGGAGACCCAAAAAGAAGATATTGTGTATTATAAAATTGAAGAAAAAGGATTAACGGATGTATTTTGGTAAATCATATTCAATTAACAAAAAATAATTCCAAACAATTCTGAAACCATGAAAAAAACGAACTAAAAAATTTTAATTGTTTGTAGTTTTACATTTATTGAGAGTAATGAGCGAAACATTACAAGAGAAATTTGGTCAAAAAGTCCCATGGGTACTCGGAAAGAATGTAAGGGTTCCCAGGATAAAGTTTCCGGAATATCGGGAAAGTAGCATGTCTCTTCCCGCACCAGGGAGAAACATTCTTTTAATAATCATTTATTGTGTCCTTTTCTGGTTGGCTGCTGGGGGCATTTATATTTATATTAATAATCCTATTGCCTTGGGTGCAAATTCACAAGGCGATCCTATGTGGTTGTATCCCTCAACAAATGATGCATTTGTAATAGAATCAATTGTGGCAGCTGCACTTATCTTTATTGGCGGTTTTGGCTTTATTTTACTTTATAATACCACCAAACATGCATTTAACTATTCCTATGCGGTAAAAATAATGATCGTTGCTTTGATTTTGATCTTTGTCGCTTTCGGTCTTTTACAATATATGATCGATCAAAAAGGCGGATAGGTATAATTATACAATTTTTCTCTTTTCTTTTTCTTCCTTCTTAATTTCCATCTAACTTATTTATGGCAAAAACTTTCTTAGCTTTCTTGGAATAAGTGGATAATTTTCAATGGGTTTGATAATGACTTTATTCTCTTCATCCTCT
>CAZEPC010000337.1:0-3376 GCA_964513765.1 uncultured archaeon | reverse complement strand
AATAAGTGGATAATTTTCAATGGGTTTGATAATGACTTTATTCTCTTCATCCTCTGGAAAAGTACTTTGAATGAAACTCCACTCTATCTCACCCATTTGAAGGGTGATTGCCGCTTTTTTACCTTTCACCAATGCACCAACTGTCAACTTGAGCATTTGACCATAACAATATCTTTTCATTATAGGGGATGTACTTCGAAAACATGTATCTCCCAGTGAAAAGGCCACCATTTTGTCGTTTATTTTGGTAATTGGTTGTGGAGTATGAGAATGATGCCCAATTATGCAATCAAACATTTTGAGATACTTTTTTGCGTTTTTGATAGTTTCTTCACGTGGAAATAGTTCTAGTTCATACCCCCAGTGTGGATATAGGATCCAAAATGGATGATTTAGACCTTTTGAGATATTTGCGGATGTATTATCCATTTTATTCATTTTCTCGATGATTTCTTGAGTTTTGGCTAGCCGATCAAACCCTCTTAGTTTATTACTCCATCGAGTCGCACCATATATTAGAATTCTATCATTCAAATTGATATAAGGGCTATTAATTGTCCCAAAACAATTGAATCCTTGCTCTTCCAAGAAATTGTATGAGTCTTTGTATATATTATTTTTAAAATCTCCTGAATGATTGTTTGCCAAACATAGATAGATATTTCCTGGTTTTTTTAGCGTTTTGAGGGCATTTACCGTGCTTAAAGGTATCTTTTGATCCATTGGACTTTCCAAATCTCCATCCCATAGAGTTCCCTCAAAATTTGCCACTAATACTTCGCAATCGGAAAAAAAATTCTTTATTTCTGAAGAAAACTCAACTTCTTTCCCGAATGTGTCCATTAAATCTCCCAAAAACCCTATTTTGATTTCTTGCTCTATTTGATTGAATTGATATTTTTTGGGGAGGTAATGTATTTTACCAGGATTCTTCTTTTTTAAGGATATATTTTTCCAAAACCAGTAAATCAATTCTTTAAAAGAATAGGGGCTGAAATTCTTAAGAAATCTCTTCTGTTTTGGATAATTTGAGGATCTTTTTTTGGTTCCCATAATTTCTCCCTTCTCAATAATTATTTTTTTTATTATAATTGGGATTTTTTATCTGTTCATAATAGATTTTTTTATCATCGCACCCAGTAAAAATCGAAAGATTACCTGTAGATTCTTCTTTTCTGCATATGATTGTGTTAATTAAATCGGGAACTTGATGTTTTTGAATTTCGGGCTCCTTTTTTAAATTGACATATGCAATATTTCCATCTGTATCAGCGGCAACAAGATTTCTGTCTTTGTTTATAATGCAATAGTCTTGGCAATTGAATTTAACATGCTCCCAGATTGGTTCTAAACTGTTTATATCGTACAATCCAATACTCGGTTCACCTGAACTTGGATCGTTCATTCCTAAATAATTAAACGAATATGTGGTCGTCAAGATGAAATTTCCAAGATTCTTGAGTTGCCATACATATGTAGGAAATGCCCTTTCCCTTTCAATTTCTTGACTTTTTCCGTCAATGATTTGGATTTTTCTATTGTCTCCTCCGCACATTATCTCCTGATTCTCAGTACAATCAAGTGAGCGAATATTGTATCCCATTTCCTTAAACCATAGGAGCTTTCCGGTGATTCCATCGAATATTCTTATTGTGCCATCGTTACCCCCTCCGATGATCTCTTCCCTTCCGTTTCCATTTGTGTCTCCAAAAGCGATTGTTCCTACGCCGGAAGAAAACATTTGGGACCATAACATATGTCCGTCTTTGGCTAATACCCTAATTGATTTATCAAGAGAAAAAACAACGATTATCGGTGCATCATCG
The DNA here is from genome assembly GCA_964513765.1 of uncultured archaeon. GTDB lineage: Archaea > Asgardarchaeota > Lokiarchaeia > Sigyniarchaeales > Promethearchaeaceae > CAZEPC01. The sequence goes on along the minus strand of CAZEPC010000337.1, from coordinate 1,550 downwards.
GGATTTTTTTCCTGTAGAGGTGAATTTTTCCACACATTAATTCCACTTATGGAGGATCCACAGCGATGGACCACATTATCAAATTCCCATACTTCCTCGCCCCTTCCTGAAAGGCACAAAAATGCCCCGTTCATCCCTCCAACTAATATTTCTTCCTTTCCATCATTATTTACATCTTGGGTTTCGAGAGCCCAAATTGCCCCATTATCCGAGAGATCAAATTGATAAACTACTTCAAAATCATCTTCTTCTATATTATCTGGAATATCTATGATTTTAAGTTCGCCTTTTTGACTCCCGGAAATGAGATAGTCCTTTCCATCCTCAAAAACCTTTCCGAATCTTAAAACCGAAATACCTTCCGAAAAATCAAAATCTAAAGTCTTTATATTATCCATTTTTTTCCATCCTTCTTAATTTAATCAATGATGAGATCCTTCTATAGTAGGATTTTTTTAGGTTTTCTACTAATTTCTTATCTAATTAAATCTATTATCCTATATTCCCCATAATTGATAAGCACACGGTAATAGCCCACAAATTCCTCGTCAAACTCGGGATCCCGTGAATCGATCCGGAGTTTTCCATCAGGTAAAGTGGAAACTTTATATTTAGTGGCAATAATTATGATGTCATCAAATCCAATTTCTTTCAATACCGCAGGAGAAAATTGCAAATTACCCCTTCCAAACACGAAGCCTTGTTGTCCTATTGGGGTCACGATTAGTTTAGCATTTTTACCCTTAATTTTTTCGAGGATTTCTTGTTCATTTAAATCATCTGCGATTCTCTCTTTATGGTAAAATAAATCAACCCCTAAGAGAGTTTTCCCCTCCCCTAATTCATCCGCAATTGCTTTTGTGGTGGTGCCCGGTCCAATGAGATAATAAACTTCTTTGTCATTACGCATTTCTTCCTCCATTTCCTCAATAATCCATTGGGCAATCTTTTTCTTATTTTGCATCTCATCCTCGGTTCGTGGAGATGCCATTTTGGATGCTTGGGATAAGGTAGGTACATAAGGAGATTTCATATATCCATAAAGTTTTGATACAACCCTGTTATCTCGGAAAGCATCTTCATTTATATCCATAACCTCGGCTTCCCGCAATGGGGCTTCTCCCCATAAAAATCGTAATGCTAGTTTTCCTGCGGAAGAAGGGGTAGTTGCGAACACACTGGAATGTATTTTAACCCCTCCTGGAATACCTAAACAAGGAATATCCATATCGACAGCTTCAAAAACATTTCTGGCAGTGCCATCCCCTCCCACAAAAACAATGGATTCCACTCTATATTTCAATAAGTTACATCAACTTAAAATTTTCGGCATTGCCATTGCGTATAGCATATACAAGGATGCCGCTTCCTCTAGACATTCCAAGCAACCGCTTCAAGTCGATTTTATCGATTTTTTCCTGCCACGGAGCTTGAAACGGTTTTTCCCGGGCCTGTTTGTTTTACAGGGCAAAAACAAATCGGAAAGGAGGTAAAACAGATTTTCCAGGCACCGAGCCCGTTCGGCAACGATGCGCAAAAAATCTGAAAAC
>CAZEPC010000336.1:0-5526 GCA_964513765.1 uncultured archaeon | reverse complement strand
ACGGCGAGTAGAATAATCCACCAAGAGGATGATGCATTATATGAGAACTTCCCATTAAAGGTCTGCATCAATTCATCTTGACTATCTAACACGTTGATGGTTGGTTTATATCTTCCTTTCACCGTTTTTAGGATTTTTACTGATACTTCGACCTTTTCACCGCGTGCTACAGATACGGTATTATCACCAATCACTTCTGCGGTTGCGAACACCGAATCGTTTATACTGGTGATTTCATAGTATTGGTCTCCAATCCCATCCACCTCGATTGTAAATATATCATTGACATTCCCTAAGTTCTCGATCTCGAAGGTCATGGTGTAGCTGTCTTCTGCATCGAGTGCGATCAGTTCTTTTGGTTCGCTGATTGCGAATTCCTTGATTGCTGGCAATTTAGCTGCGCTTGCCTTTCCAACGCCTTCGGTCTCGAAGGTTTCGGATTTGGCTTTAATTTGGAATCCATTCGCACCAGGTCGTACCTTTCGGATATCTTCCGGTGAGATTGTGAGATCAAATTGTTGAGTTAGCCCCGCAGGAATAAATACGGAACTTGGATCCTCACCGCTGATGGTCTTAAGAGAGTATGCAGAATCATCCAAACCGGTTAAACTGAAATCAAACGTATCAGCCACATTTCCAACGTTTTTAACCGCAATACTATAGTTTAATGAGCCTTCCGCTTCATCATAGTCATATGATTGGGCGTAAATGGTTTCAACTTCAATTTGTTCGATAGTTACATCAAATGTTTGGGAATAGCTCCCTTCTCCGCCTGTATCATTTACATAGATCGTAAATTCATGTTCTCCTGGACTTAATCCGCTGGTGATTAATTCTAAGTTGAATGAGGTGGATGCACTTGCACTAACACTCAAGCTTGCAGGACCTGGATTGTTATTAATATTATAAGAGCTTATTGTTTCACTCGTCACCCATACATCCATATTAGCTTGACTGTTCCCATCATTTTTCAAATCAAAGTAATATACACTGTCATCACCTAGTGAGATGAGCTCGCCCAGATCTGGATTGAATGCCGCACCCAGTTCAACACTCACATCGGTGAATTCCATAACGTTATAGGTAAGGTCTTGTGAAAAGACTGCTCCGTTTGCATCAACCTCTAGGGTTAATGTATTAGGTCCTGGACTACTGCCTGATTCTGCGGGCACTGAAATATCCAAGGTCAAATCTTTCGACTCACCTTCGCTAAGTGAGAATGAGGAATCGCTCAAATCACTTACAAAGCCGGTATCCCCACTAAGAGAGGCGCTATAGGTATAACCAGTCTTAGCATCATTTATGACTTTAATTGGAACTTCAACATCAACACCCGGATAGACATCTATTTCGTCCTCCATAATAATAGTCGCTTTTGGTACCCAATCAGGATGAGGTTCTAAGATTAAATCTGCACCGATAATATCATAAACATCGGGATTATTAGATGATTGAACCTTAAATTGGAGTAAATCTTTATGTAATTCGCTTTTATGCGCTTCACTACCCAAATCAACCGAATAAGTGATTGTATTTGATTCGCTCGGATCCACACCAATGAGATCTGCTGGTGTAAACGAGGCTGTTGTTCCGGAAGGCAATCCTTCATTCAATAATTCAAAGTTGTAATTATCGATTTCTCCACCCACATTAGTTACATCAAAACTTCCGGTAACTGTATTGATGTCGTTTTCAACATAGGAATTATCAACGATTAAATTATCGGCATCCACATTCACATTGCTAACCTGAATTTCTTCTGTGAAATCGTTGGCCTGGAATGTATCATCTATTGCAATATCCCAAGGTAATTTGATTGGGACATCAAATCCGACAATTCCGCCTAAAACACTGGCACCTAACTTAATACCGGGCCTAAGTTTCATATTATATGAAAGATCGGTATATGAAACGGTAAGGTTCTCACCTGCATCCATACTTGCCGGGATTTGAATTCGACTTGTTTGTGTATCAAATTGCTCATCCCAGACAAACTCGGTTGCTTCTGTAATGGTACCGTCGGAAACAGTCGCCGTTCCAGTCATATATCCCTCTGCTTCAAGCATAATCCATGCCCTAAATTGAATATCGGGATTTACCCCATATAATTGATTGGAAATCCACTCATTAAGCATATCCGAGGCGGTATCCAATTCAACTAAATCGGTTATTTCATACTCCCATGTCTGCGGTTCAAATGGGGTGGTTATACCGTCAAATTCGAAGATTGAGTCATCTAAATTAAATTCATAACGATCTAAATCGAATCCCAGGAGACTCACATTACTCAAATCCACATACCCATCAACAAAATAATCAATATTGGGGGCTGCGGCACCAACCGAATCAACAAGAACATTATAATCAAACGTGTTTCCCGGAGTAACTTTTCTGCTGTTATAGTAACTAAGCATATTGAATGGCATATCAATCCCCACACCCGCGCTCACTCCCGCATCAATTTTCATATCATCAAACCACTCGGTCACTTCCTCAACTTCAGGAATTTCCCAAGTGTGATCAAGGAGTTGAAATTCGGAGGGGTTTTCCGTATCCAATGTAATACCCGCTAAATCGTAAGAGGCTTCTTTATTATGCTCTGAAATACCAGATAATACTTGCGGGTCACTGTGGAATGTATAATCTTCTCTCTCGGGGAAGGTAAGTTCTCCAAGTCCTAATGTGTACGAATAGTCAAAAGTTTCATCAATTAATCCTATACCGAAAATATCGAAACCAATATCCGCCCAAACTTTAAAAGTCACATCTTGAGCAATGTGATAAACCCAATCACCCACATCAATCGAATAATATTGTCCATGTAAAGCATTAGAATCAATGCTTACCGATATATCTTTACTGTCAATATCATTCCAGTTAAGCTCTTGAAATTGTGTCACATCACCGGTTTGATTTTTCACTGTTAAATCTGCGGTCACCCAGCTGTGTAATTTATACTTGACATTTACTCCAACGCCGCCCTTTAAGCCATAATCCGAAGGCTTTACATTGGCACCAACAATTGAGAGTAAATCATCAATGCTATAATATCGGTCAACAATATCATAATCAATCCAATCACCGAATTTAGTGGTTGTTCCATAAAATGGAACGGTAATTTGTTTCTCATAGTCAATGGATCCCCAATCTGCGGTGAATTCAAAGAGATTGGAACTTTCAAATGCTTGGAAGTTCAACTCAGAGAAATCCATACTGAAATCTACCCCCAAATCCGCGTATGGAGTACATCCCTCGTTATCCACATCAACAATATAGTTGAAAGAATCGCCGGCATGTACATCATAGGGATCATAGCTGGTTTCAGCTTTTAGGGGAAATCCCATCCCGAGTAACAAATCTAAATCCATTGGGATTTCGGCGTCAATGAGCTCAAACCCATCAACCTCCAGTTCCCAATCTATCGGATTGATCACATCAACTGTCATTTCCCGACTTAGATCTAGTTCAGCACTCTCTTTTACACTCTGACCTCTAGGATCTACAATACTATCCTCGTCCGCCAGTGGAGTTATGTCTGCTGCCGATCTCGGAGATTGCACGGTGGCATCCCCATCATCACCCTCAGACCCGCTGGCAAAAGCCATAGAGTTCATAGCACTGAATGCAAAGAGAGATAACATAACTAGACTAATAAAATAAGTTGTTTTTTTCTTCATTGTGATCACAAGATATTTTTATTTAGTTATCTATCTCTACTGTCTACTTAGATATTTCTACATATATATATGTGGATCTTCATATGAGAAGGGTTTTATAAAGGAGATATTAAAAATCCGACATAAACTCACCTAAAAACCCCAAAAATCTACATTTTTGGAGTAAAAAAATTAAAAAAAGTTGCTAATCTACCTATAATCTACATATACTCTACCCCTAAAATAACTTTTATCTACCCATGCAAAAACTTTTGGAAAAGGCTAAACTTATTTTCAATTTTAATTTTTAACAAATGTATGAAAACAGAATGGAACCCGGTTGGAGATCAAATCAAAACAAGATGGGCAGAGGAAATTGATCCGAATAATCCTTTACCAGAATATCCAAGGCCACAATTAAAAAGAGAAAAGTGGAAAAATCTGAATGGTCTCTGGAATTATCTGATAACTAAACGCTCCGTTTCGACCTATAAAGAATTCAAAAAGCACATGAACGGAAAATTAGAGGAAAAGATATTGGTGCCATATTCCATTGAATCCTCACTTTCGGGTGTGAAGAAAAGTATTAGACCAAAACAAAGATTATGGTATCAAAGAACCTTTAAAATACCCGAGGAATGGGAATATGGGAAGAGGAGTACCGCAAACGGTCGAGAGGGGGATGAAGCAAAGGACAGAGGGGATCAGAAGATCATCCTACATTTCGGGGCGGTAGATTGGAAAGCAACGGTTTTTGTTGACGGAAACAAGGTTGGTACCCACAAAGGTGGTTACACCCCTTTCAGTTTAGATATTACGGGCGCATTAGATGAAAGGCAAAAAAATAATAAAGAAGAACATGAGCTGGTTGTTTCTGTTTGGGATCCTACCACTCACGGAGGGCAGAACAGAGGGAAGCAAGTCCTTCATCCTTGGGGCGTCTTTTATACATCGGTGACTGGAATATGGCAAACGGTGTGGATTGAACCTGTCCCCCAAGATTATATTAAATCAATCAATATCAGACCTAATATAGATAAAAGCGAAATCAAGCTCTTGGTCAGTACTAATGTTATTGAAAAATCCCAACATTACACCGCGGAAATCTATGATGGGGAAAATCTTGTGCAATCAGAAACATCGCTTACCGCTAATAAAAATCAGAGAATTCACATTCCGAATCAAAAACTATGGAGCCCTTCTGATCCTTTTCTTTATCATTTAAACATTAAATTAAATCACCAACATGAGGGAACAGAGGAGGGACCAAAGGAGGGACCAGAGGACAGCTCAGAGGCTAAAATGAGAAATAATCCAGAGGGGCAGAGACCTAAAGATAATGTGGAATCCTATTTTGGTATGAGAAAGATTTCCCTAAAAGAGGATCATGACGGAAATATGCGAATTGCCCTTAATGACGAGATAATGTTCCAATATGGACCATTAGATCAGGGGTATTGGCCCGACGGAATATACACTCCGCCCAGCGATGAAGCCTTACGGTACGATGTAGAAATTACTAGAAAGATGGGCTTTAATATGACCAGAAAACACATAAAGATCGAGCCAGCCAGGTGGTACTATTATTGCGACAAGCTGGGGCTCCCTGTATGGCAAGATGTACCCAGTGCCGGCCTTCAAATCGAAATTTTCTTCACCATGCTATTTGGAAAAAAGTTTTCCGTGAATTTTCAGCGATTGGGGAAAGAAACACAAGATCAGTATTATAGGGAACTTCATGAAATGGTTGAAGCGCTGTATAATCATCCTTCAATTATCATGTGGATCCCATTTAATGAGAGCTGGGGGCAGTTCAAAACGAAATACGCAATAAAGTGCCTACGATCTCTGGACTCATCCCGACTTATTA
>CAZEPC010000335.1:0-5562 GCA_964513765.1 uncultured archaeon | reverse complement strand
TGAAACTCTTAAAACCGGAAAATATGGACAAATAATTACCTCCATATTTGTTTTATCGGAGACTTTAACACTTGTTTCTGCTAGAACAAAAAACCAGCCTATTGCCTTAAAGGAAGTTAGAGATCTACTAAAAGGTAAAAAAAAATTTGCTTCAATTTTAAATCCAACTTCAGGTATTATGGAAAAAACCTTTAAGTTTTTTTTTAAGGTGAATCAGGTTGGAAAAAGAACAATTTCTTATGTAGATTGCTCAAACATTCAATTTTGTAAAGCCAGACAATTAGAGTTTATCTTATCATTTGATAGGCATTTTGACGGATGGATCAAACGAATTTACTAAGTAAGGGTCTAATATCTCGAATAAGGCGTTCCGTTTTTCGCCCGTGGGTTTGTGCGAAAAAATTAACCAAGAAATTCGTGCCTTGACAATTCGAGCACACCAATTCTATCCTGTTCATCTTTTGGGTTTATATTTTTCAATTTTTGATGTTCTATAGACTGTAACCACTACTTTTTTTTGTTCCTCAATCTTGTAAACCACATGGTTTAGTGGTGAAATCATTAATTTGAAAAAAATTTGCAATTTAAAGAATCGAAAAAATCACTAGTGAAACATTTTCATGAAAAAAGGTTTTTTTATAATTACCTCTTATGTTTAACAATGAACCCAAGAGAAAGATATTTAGCGGTTTTTGATGAAGATGCACGGCAAGACCTCGACCAGGTGCCCACCTTTACTCAAGGAGTAAAACCGAGATTTTATCAAAAATACGAGGAAGAATTGTTCGGCGATATGGATTTTGGTCAACTCACATATAATTTAAAATTTGATCCCCCAATTGCATTAGGGTTTGATTCGGTTTTTGGAGGCATACCGAGCAGCGTTAAGGTAAAGCAAACTGAGATGACCGATGAAAAGGGTAATAAACACAAGGTGGGTCTTTCAGGGCAAGTGGGAAAAAAAGGATCCACATTCTACAATAAGGGCCTTCTATTTAATCAAGATAATTTAGACAATCTAAAAGCAAACACCCAAAAGTTCGATAATTCCGAGGCAATCAAGCAAACAATAGACTTATACGAGGAGGTATCCGATAAAATCTTCCCCGTGGTAATGGTCGGCGGGATATTTGATAGAGTATGGATGGGGATGCAGATGAAATATTTTTCCCGACATTATCGAAAAAAGACCAAACTATACAAAGATATCGTTAAATTTTATGCCCAAGTCATGAAATGGAATGTGGAGGGATTGATTGAGGCCACCGGAGGAAGAGCCGGAGTGGTAAATATTTTGGATGATGTGGCCTTTAAAGGACGACTTATGATTTCCCCCGAACGCTGGGAGGAAGATTACGGCCCTCACTATAAAGAGATCTGCGACATCATATCAGATGCCGGGATGATCCCCCAAGTTCATACCGACGGGGATGTTACTGAATTGATCGAATCTTTTCAAAAAGTTGGCTTTAGAGGTTTACAAGGATGGGAAGGGGGAGTGGATCCCTATTATGTGAATGAAAACTTTCCGGATTTTGTAGTTATCGGCTTTGGAGATGTAAGCCATGTAATTCCTCACGGTACAAAGGACGAAATTGAAGAACATGTGAAAGAACTTATGGATGCACTAAAAGAGAATCGACATTATATCTTTGGGCCCTCCACGGTCGTGCAAGCAGATGATCCGCTGGAAAATGTTCGTTATTTCATGGAATGTGGAAAAAGATATGGGCAATATTGAAGCATCCTTGCTCTAAAGCGCAAAACTAAAAAGAACTTTTTTATTTTATTCTATAAGAGAGAAAGGAAGCACATCGAAAATGAGTAAGCCAAACATTTTATTAATAATGACCGATCAGCAATCCGGAAGAGAGCCTTGCGGAATTGATAATGAATACTTGAACACACCTGCACTCAACAGCTTGGCAAAAGAAGGAATACGGTTTGAAAAGGCATACTGCACACAGCCCCTTTGTGTACCCTCCAGAAATAGCATGTTCACCGGAAGAATGCCTTATGAAGGCAATATTTATTTGAACGTCAAGAAATCCCCCAAAATGAAACAATTTCCATATCTGGGAAAGTTGCTTAAGGAAAATGGCTACGAGACCGCGTATTTTGGGAAATGGCATCTGGCTCCTTCTATAAGATTCGATAAGAAGATACACGGTTTCGACCGTACGAGATTAGCAGGAGGAGGGAGTATGGATCTTAAGATTACAGTGCCCGTCTGTGAATATATGAAGGAGGACAGGGACAAGCCTTTTTTCGCGGTTGCCTCTTACAATAACCCCCATAATATTTGTCAATGGATCCGAAAAGATAGGCCATTACCCATTAAACCAATCCCCGATCCACCTGCAAAAGAAAAATGTCCGCCATTACCGCCGAATTTTTCAATCCCCGATCAAGAGCCTGCCGTGATCAGGAAGATGTGGGAAAAATACCGGAAAAAGCATTATCCCGTTACCGATTGGACAGAGGAGGATTGGAGACAATATCTTTGGGCATATTATCGGCTGATAGAAATCGTGGATGGGGAAATTCAGAAAATATTAGATACCTTAGAGGAGGAAAATATGAGGAAGGATACGGTTGTTATTTTCGTGAGCGACCACGGCGAGGGAATGGGTGAGAAACATTGGACCCAAAAACAAGTTCTTTATGAATCAACAACCAAGGTGCCGTGTATAATTAGCCAGAAGGGCAAAACCCTTGCAAACGAGAAAAATAAATCCCACCTCATTTCTACCGGATTGGATTTATTCCCCACAATTTGCGATTTTGCTGGCGTCCCCCTGAACAGAGTGGAGGATCACAAACACTTATGGGGAAAAAGTTTAAAACCACTTACATTGGGAAAGAAGACACCTCTGGAGGAATGGAGGACCTTTGTACCCGGTGCAACCGAATTCGGCACATTTAAACTTAGGGCTTGGAATGAACATTACAATCCGATGGGTAGGATGATCCGAACCCGTAAATTTAAATATATAATATATTCGGAAGGAGAATCGCGCGAGGAACTCTTCTCAAATCCATCTAACCACGAACAGCTGTTCGATTTAGAAAATGATCCTTACGAGAAAAATGACTTGGCAGGTAAACCCGGATATCGGGAAATACTCGAGGAACATAGAGGTTTACTGCTTGAATGGACTCGCCTCACTAACGATGACTTTTTTGAGCCCCGATGGATTGAGGATAAATCATTTTTATCCAAAATGAAGGATGTATTTTTGAGAAAGTAGATCAACAGGGGGAAAGTTTCGAATTTCTTTCTTTTTTCGTAATTTTATAAATGAAAATAAACACTTTAGATCGAATAAAAGATTATTTTTAGCAATTTTATATGGGGTCAATTTAAATAAGGGAAAACTTTAAAAATCCTCTGGAGAGGAGCATCATGGAGTATATCCATGGAAAAGAGAAATCTTTTTTTAGTTATTTTCACTAAACTTAATTAAATATTTTTTTTAAACAGAATCTGCAACATTGATATATTCTTTTTATACAAAGAATGCGATTTTGTTATAAAAAATACAATTTTTATGGTGAAAAACAAATGGTTAGAGTAGGAATTAATGGATTTGGTCGAATCGGTCGTATCTTTTTCCGATTGGTATTCGATAACCCAAATATAGAAGTCACGGCAATAAATGATCTCATTGATGTGGAGAAGTTAGCATATCTTTTAAAATACGATACTGCTCACGGAAGATGGAAATCTGATTCAATTGAAGCGGAAGAAGGTGCTTTAGTTATTGATGGTAAAAAGGTACCTGTCTATAATAAACGAAACCCCGGGGAAATCCCTTGGGCAGAACATGAAACCGAGATTGTGTATGAATGTACCGGAGTGTTTCGAAATTATGATGGTTATATGAAACACTTTGATCAAGAAGGTGTGAGACTCGTGTTAGTGAGTGCTCCTGCGGATGATAAAATCGATGCAACCTTGGTCTATGGGGTAAATAACGACGCCTATAAGAAAGGAGAGATGAAAGCGGTTTCCGCGGCATCATGTACGACAAATTGCCTTGCACCGGTTGTAAAAGTGCTGAATGACAAGTTCGGAATTGAAGAAGGATCAATGACCACAGTTCACGGATATACTATGAATCAAAGTGTCCTTGATACCGCACATAGTAAGAATACACGGGGAAGAGCCGCCGCCGCCAACATTTTGCCAACCACAACCGGAGCTGCCGCCGCAATTGGGTTAGTGATTCCGGAATTAAATGGTAAATTGGATGGAATGGCCATTCGTGTCCCAATTCCAGATGGAAGTTTGGTCGATTTAAGCGTTAGACTGAAAACCGAAGTTTCTGCCGAAGATGTAAATGCGGCAATGAAAGAAGCCTCCGAAGGCGAACTGAAAGGAGTATTGGGCTACACAGAGGATGATCTCGTTTCATCTGATATTATCGACATTACCGAAGGTTCAATGTTTGATGCGAATCACACCAAGGTTATCGAAGGGAAATGGCTGAAATGTATTTCATGGTACGACAATGAAGCCTCCTTCATCAATCAATGCATTCGCTTAATTGAAAAATTACTCTGAATCCGATAGTAATCAGAAACCGATAGTAATCAGAAACATTTCAATAACATATTAAAATTTCTTTTTTTCTTTTCCTGCAATCTTGTGAAATTTGTCTGGAGCATCTTTCTTAGGAAATTGAGCATTAATTATTTCTTTTAAAAATTATATATAGGCGAGATGCAAGAGTTTCTAAACATAAAGAAGAATCAAAAAATAGGTTTCAAAAACTAGATCAACATTAAACCCAAAACTTGGGCTTTTGGATGGGCGTATCAAATTCTTGAAAATGCTTGATTTTCTGTTTTGGGATATTAAAAACAACTTCCCTGGCTTGTTCCGGACACAGTTTAACGCATGCCATACATTGAATGCACACCTCCAAATCTACATTATAATTTTGGGGGTCTATACAATCTACAGGGCAATTTTCTGCACAAGCACCGCAATTTGTACATTCCTTACTTGGGGCGGAGGGATAAATTTTAATGGGGCGGTTAATCGGTTTTTCTTTTGGTTTTCTGCCTTTTAAATCGATTTTTGACAATTTAGAAGATTCCATTTGGCCTTGAGATAATTTTTCCTTCACATTTTCTCCAAATTCACTTGCTTTCCGTAAATCAGCTTGATCGGGTCTTTGGGGTGCCAAGACCAATTTTTTCGAGGTAAATGAATGCTCACCCAAGAAATACCCGGCCGCAACAACCTTTAATCCACAATCCTGCATTAAACCGACCATTTGTTCTAAGGAGTCTCCGAATTTCACATGGCCGTAGCAGATAGCCCCTACACCCAGCTTATTATCTCCTTTTAATTCTTTTAGTTTTTGTAAATATACAAGAGGAATGGCCCTTCCATAAATCGGAGATCCTACAACAATAATATCTCCTTCTACATTCCCGTCCCATGCATCTCTATTATCTTTCAAGGTTAAATCAATATCATCTAAAATTTTAAGTCCAGTACCCTCCATGATAGCATGAAGGTTTTTCTTGGTGGTTTTCGTCGGCGAGAAA
>CAZEPC010000334.1:0-5573 GCA_964513765.1 uncultured archaeon | reverse complement strand
GCGAAGCTGCGACTCAAGCGCCGGCAGGTCGATTTCAAGAGCCCTGACTCCTCGTTCACGGTCGATCTCTCGACGGTGACGAACTTCGACCAGAAGTCTCGGGAGATCGCTGGCTCGACCCAGCAGGTGCTGGAGGTTCGACACATGGAGAACAGGCAGGCGGTCACCTCCCTGGCTGCCACCGACTCCGCGCGGAAGATGAGCATCCTGGGGCGCTACCTCCGCCTGGAGTACAGCGACATCATGGAGGAACTGGAAGAGGTCATTGGGAAACCGATCCCCATCAAGAAAAAGCTTGAATGGAACCTTTTCGGGTATAAAAAAGAAGGAAGGCATGTGAGCGGACTTGGCTTATATTATAAGGGTCTTTCCCATATTAAAGAGAATGTATTCGATCTTAAGTATTTGGATGAACTCTACTTAGCAGATAATGAATTGAAGGAGCTTTCCCCTAAAATTGGAAATCTACAAAATCTGAAATTCTTATCAGTGGCAAATAATCAATTACAATCCCTCCCGCAAGAAATTGGTGGGTGCCAAAATGTAGAAGAATTGAACTTGGCTAATAATAAGCTAAATGAGCTGCCAAATACGCTGGGAAAATGTAATCATCTTAAAGTACTACATATAGAAAAAAATAGAATCCGAAATTTACCGTTCTCTATAGGTAATTTAGATAAATTGAAAGAGCTTACCTTGGAACACAATTGTATGGAAAGAATGCCGGATAAAATTGGCAAGCTGGCTACTTTAACCAAATTAGATGTAAATAATAATGATTTGAAGTCCATTCCTAAATCGACGGCAAATCTCGAAAATCTTGTGGAGTTAAATTTGAGCAATAACAGGTTAACCTCTTTACCCGATGTATTTGATAGGCTTGATAAAGTGGAATCCTTATATCTTGAAAACAATCTCCTCTCTTCCTTGCCCAAATCTCTCTTTTCTCTCACGGAGATCCGAAATCTATATCTCACGGGAAATCAAGAACTTTCCCTTATGGAGGATATCAAGGATTGGTTTCAGAAAATTGATCAGAATCATGGATTTATTGATTGTGACTTTGATCCAGAGGAATGGAGGGCTCCCTCTCGTTTGGTTGAATTTGAAGAAGGGAAGATAAAACAAAAAGCTGAGACTGAATTCTCAGCTAATTCCGATGAAAAAGTTCTAAAGAAACCTCAAAAAGACACCAAATCCCTTTTCGGAAAAATTATATCATTTCTGGAAAATCTGTTAGGCTTATATGGCCCTTAATATAATATACATTGGAATCTTTCCAATAAGACGATTATTAATTTTATCAAGAAATTAAATTATATAGAAGAAAATGTGTTTGTCTTTCAAAAAAAGTGATTTAAAAGATTTCTCGGATTTTTTCGGTTCGAAAATAAAAGCAATTATGATCGTGCATAAGGATGGCGTACCGATGGCCGAGTTGATCTCTAAGAAACTTCCTCAAAATGATCCTACCCTCATTGCAGGCGCACTCACAAGTATTTGTCATGTGATCGAGGAAATCACGGGAAAAGGAATCACATCAATTGCCACAGGTGATGATTACATACATTTTCTGAGAACTCCCTATTTCAATGTGGTTATTATGATAAATGAGAGATATGCCCCGATTGAACCATACCTTAAAATCTTTGAAAAAAGGATCATCTCTGAATATAAAGAGTATTTAGATAACTTTGATGGGGAGATTGGCGTAATAGATCTTAAAAAGATCTTAAAGGATTCCTTGGGTATATCTTTCGCAATCTTATAGGGATTAGTGGATAATAAACTATTTTCTAACAAATAATGATATGAATAGAAGAGGTCAATCAAAAAAAAGTATTGCTATGAATTGAAGAAATCAGTCAGAAAAATCTCTATTTGCTGAATTTGAGTTTCGGAATCAATACTGGTGTGTTTTCCTTGTATTCTTCGTAATCTTCTTGTCCTCCCCATTTATTATCTGCATATTCCTCTAATTTTGGGACGCCGCTTATCTTGATGATAAGGAAGGCCACAAATACGGGTGAGATTAAAGAAACAAATCTCAGGCCCTCAAGTGTGGGCAATGCAATCACCGCGATACCAACCCACATCGTTATTTCTCCAAAATAATTGGGGTGGCGAGAGATTGACCAGAGGCCGACATTGATGAACTTTCCTTCATTCTTAGGATTTTTAATAAATTTATTCTTTTGATAATCCGCAATTGCTTCAAATGCAAAGCCGATTATCCAGATGATGAGTCCAATTATACCTATCGCCCCCAAATCAACTCTTTTCTGGGCAGTGATGGCGGCCATCGCTGCTGCAATCGTCAAGCTAACCCACAATCCTTGTAAGGTCCAAGTATTCAGGAATCTTAATGGAGATTTCTTGATTTCATCGAATCTCTTATCCTTTCCAGATCTTAAAATTCTTCTAAAAAGGTATGATCCGAGACGAAACGCCCAGATGAGCACTAAGCTCATAAGTATTAGTGAGCGGGTATCAATATTGGGGCTAAGGGTCACCGAAAGGATTGTGATTGTAATATAGGTAATCGATCCGGTTAGATCATAATATTTTTCCGTTTCATTGACATATGCGTGGATAAACATCACCCATTGGATGATGAAGGCTATCATAATGTTGAAGGCAAATAAGGGGAAATTACCAAATACTTTTGTCCCGCCGGAACTTCCTGCATAGCCAATACCGGCCCCTGCCGCCAAAATTACAATAATGGATCCCAGAGAATTTAAATCTTTTTTTTCCATTGTGAATCACATTATCATAGTAGAATTTCTGCTTTAATATCATTACTTTTTTAAACTAAAAGCGGAAGCATCTAATATAATTCGGAAACTCTACGATGAAGTGAAAAATTGTTTTTTTGCATAATAATTCGGAAACTCTACGATAAGGGTAGATGATGTGATAAATATTACAAAATTAGGGGTTATAAGCCAAACTTGGCGTTAATCTTCTTATACTCCAACAAAAAGCGCAAAAAATATTTTTTACCCTCCATTCCTCTTTTTGACAAATGGAAAAAAATGCTTTTTTCAAAGTATGTCAACAAATGAATTATGCTTTATTCGTGGGAAAGCCAATACGCAACGAGAAGGGAGTTGTAACTGATTATAAGATCATTAAAGTTAATCAAGCCTACGAGAATATGATTCCCTTGAAAAAGGAGGGGATCATTGGGCAGAGGGCAAGTAGCATTTTTGGGGATGAAGGGGAGACTTATTCCTATATCGAGAATGTCTTGGAAAAAAACCAAAAAATGACTAAAACTAATTATTTTGACCGAATTGATAAATATATTGAAGTTGAAATGATTCCTCTCAGAAATGATTACTTTGCATGTATTCTGAATGACATCACAAAAGAAAAAAGAGCCCAAAAAAGCCTAAGAAAAAGCGAGGCAAAATTTAAAAAATTGATACAATCAGCACCAGTTGGCTTTTTTGTAACCAATCTAAAGGGAAAAATTATTTTTGTGAATGAGGCTGCCCAGGAAATGTTAGAGGCCGAAGATGAGTCGGAGCTTTTGGGAAAAAAGTTAATTGAGCTTGTTTCGGAGGGTTCAAAATCCATCGCAAATTTAAGGAGGAGTAAAGTTTTGGAGAAAAATATCGAACTCTCTCCCATAGAGTTAAAACTTAAAACACTTCGCTCAAATATAATAGACATAATTGGTCAAGGGGGTTTGATTGAATATGAGGGGAAAAATGCCCTTCAAGTTATGTTCTACGACATAACGGAGCATAAAACAAACGAAGAAGAACTACAAAGAAAAACCGATTTGATCAAAAGTACATTCCATTCTTCTCCCAACGCAATAATTGTTCTTGATTCTGAGCGGAAGATTATCAATTGTAATAAGGCCACATTACGGGTTTTTGCTCAGGATTCCAAAGATATCCTCTTAGAAAAAGATATTGATTTTTTTCTCACCCAAGATCAACTTGAAAAGGCAGAACATGATTTCCAAATTATCAATCAAAGGGGCTATATAAGAAACCAGAGATATAAGCTTAAGGCTCTAAAAGAGAAAAATAAAATATTAGATATTTCCGGATCAGTTTTAAGAGGGCCTCAAGGAAGAAAATTCGGGTATGTGCTTATTCTTATAGATGTTTCGGATCAAGTAAAACTTCAAGAAGCTCTATTTAAAACTCAAAAATTAGAAAGTTTGGGCGTGTTGGCAGGTGGGATTGCGCATGATTTTAATAATCTGATGATGGGTATCTTGGGAAATGCGGAATTGGCAATGATGGATTTGAAAAAGAATCTTGATATTTCTGAATTAAGAGAATATTTACAAGATATTAAACAAGGGGCAAAGACCGCGGCCTCCGTCTCCAAACAGATGCTCACATATTCTGGGAAGGGCTATATTGAATGTGATGAGATTCATATAAATGAACTTCTTCAAGGAATTATGGGGCTTTTAAAGGTGTCAATCTCGAATAAAATAAGTCTTAATCTTGATTTGGAGGAAAACCTCCCAAAATTCATCGGCGATGAGACCCAAATTAAACAAGTGATCATTAACTTGGTCACGAATGCATCTGATGCCTTAAAACAAAAACCCGGGGAGATAAAAATCAAAACCGCCAAAACCACCCTTAGTTCTGAGGAAACCAATGAATTTAATTATATGTTTCATGAGATGGGGAAAAATGAAAGAAAAGAATTCGTATGCTTAGAAGTTATTGATAATGGAATGGGAATGGATGAAAGAACCATAAAAAAGATATTTGATCCCTTCTTCTCCACGAAGTTCACCGGGAGAGGTCTGGGGTTGGCCTCCGTATTGGGCATCCTTAGAAGACATAATGGGGCAATAAAGGTTAACTCCACGGAAGGTGTTGGAACTTGCTTTGAAATATTATTTCCATCGATTCATAAGAAGCAACACTCCTCGCAACTCCCTCGTGACAAGGAAATGAGCAAAATATATAAAAATGGGAAAGAAAAGCGGAAATTACTTCACAATAAGACTATTCTAATAATAGATGATGATAAAAATTTGCTGAAAGTGGTGAAAAAGATGGGTGAAAAGCTGGGCGCGGAGGTTCTGGTGGCAGATCGCGGAAAAAAGGGGGTAGAACTTTATGAAACACACCTCGATAAAATTGATTTAATCATCTTGGATCTCACTATGCCTGTGATGGACGGGGAACAGACACTCATGGCACTTAAAAAAGTGAACGGAGGGGTTTCCATCATCCTCTCCTCAGGGTATTCCAAGGAAAAGCTTGGTGAAACCATTCTAAACTCCTCTAATTTAAACGGATTTCTTCAAAAGCCCTATAGTCTAAGTGAATTTAAAGAAGCTCTCAAGGAAGTCTTTTTAAAAAGCTAAAGTACCGCCAAACCCTCTTTATTCTTTTTCTATTCATTTTCCTTTTTCTATAAATTTATTAGGCCCTAGAAAGAAAGTATATATGAATCAAAATGCAAATTGATGGAACTCCTACGGGTGTGTGGAACATATTAGAACTGCTCCTCACCATCATATTTTTCCTTATGGGATTTTTCTTTATCAGAAAATATTATCAAGGTAAAGAGAAGGGTGC
>CAZEPC010000333.1:0-5578 GCA_964513765.1 uncultured archaeon | reverse complement strand
AAAATACAAAAAAATAGCAATATTTGGTTTTCTCCTTATTTTTTTCATTTCATTCCAAGCAACATTTGGATCGGTAAATGATTTTGACCAGAGAGGAACCACACTTGATAATCTACAAAATGAAAATAATAAAGAAATGAAAAAAAACATTGAATATTATGAAGAAAATCAGGATTCTTACCATGATACTCACCCGAAATCTTCGGCATCCAGTAATTTAAATATAACATTATTTGATAAAAATGGATTTCCGAGCATTTCCGATATGAATCATGTGAAGGGAGCAGAAGTTGTTTTATATAATTCAACTGATATCTTTTCTGGTGTATCGGATAATTTTGGAAATGTAACATTTGAAAATCTTTTTCCAGATACATACGACATAAATGTGACTGCAGAAGTGGGTGTTGAAAATAAAGAATTCCTGGTTAATCAAACCACATTTAACTTACAAGTTACTGATGGTTGGGAATTTTTCTCGATATATTGCAATTTAACAACCGTAAATATAACAGTAGGTGATTCATCGCTTGCGTCTGATAAATCTAAGTGGGCTCTTTATAATGCAAATATTTCGATCTATTATGAGGGAACCACAAATTATATTGGCTCCTATCTAACCAATTTTGATGGATTTGTTCAACTGGTATTGCCCATTACAAGTTATGATCTAAAGATAATTTATCAAGGAGAAGAAAGAAACTTTTTCTTCTTACCATCGGAAAGTGCGACTTATTCTTACATCCAAAACCTCACTTTGACATCGAGCTCAAGGACATTGGAGGCTTATACCAGTATTGATGAAATAAATACGGGGATATTTTTAATAGATGGTGAGTTTAAAGAAGAAAGTTGGACAACGGGACACGCTTTGGAAACAGAAAAACCATATTCCTTTAGTCTCTATTATAAAGATTCAATCAATCTAAAGCTTCAGTGGAATAACACTCAAGATGATGAGGGGATAAGGAATGGTACTCTCTCAAGTTGGAATACTTGGGCTATTTGCGACAAGGATGAAGAGGTTGTAGTAAACTCATCAGCACAAAGTCCCTATGCGATTCAGCCCATAACAGGAGAAAAGGGAAATTATTCTCTAATTTTGGATACTATGAATTATGAGGCAGGAGATTATGAATTTCAGGCAGATTTTAATAAATCTGGTTTTCAAGATGCCTCTATACAGATTGATTTTGAAATAAAGAATTTTTCCAGTCAGATAGAAATAAATCATACTGGAATTATAGAAATCAAATATTCAACAGATTTAAACATAGCTGTAAATTATTCAAGCGTTTTACCATATATGGAAAATATACAAGGAGCAAATCTCAAATATGATATCAATTATGGGGCGTTAGAAGGAGATTTGGTATTTGATAGTTTAAATAATAACTATACTCTTTCAATTGAAACGGTCTCTTTAGAGGCAAGAGATATTGCTTACAATTTAAGGATTTTTGGGGCAAATACAAATTACGATTGGATTTCAAAGAATTACCAATTAAAGATAAAGTATATTGATACGAATGTTGAACTCTCAATTAATGATGATATTCGAGTATCCTCAAACCTTATAAAGGCATCCTATGGGGAAAATGTATCTTTTATGGTAAATTATACAAATAGTTTGGGCAATACCCTTACCGATTCATCTTTAAGGCTCTTTGTCGATGATTCGGAAGTTGCTGATCCTTATTATCAATATATTTCAAGCGGCCAAAAGATGGGACTTTGGAATATATCTTTCGAAGCTGAATTGTTTGGTAACACATATCATGAGATCATCATAGAGTTGAAAAAGCAAAACCATCAAACAATTAATCACTCAATAACCTTGGAGATATTAGATTATTGGGACAGCGAAATCTCCGTAAACGATCCTCCCACAGAATATAATTGGGGGGATAAAGTTTTCTTTAATATCACGTACTCCTGTTCGGAAAACAATGCACCACCCAATAAAGCTGGGTTAAAGATACTTGGAGCAGAGGTGTCCGAACTAAACTTAAGCACAAAGGAAGATTTTCAATATTCTACCCAATTGAATTTAATAAACGGAATTGATGATGGATGGGGTTGGGAGGAAAAAGGAGGAGGAAAATATGAGATCTGGTTTAATTCAAGCCTTCTAAATCTTACCCAGAGGACAAAGTTTTACGCAATTCCATCAATCAATAAAACTATATTCAAAGAAGCCCATAGATATGACATTTATTTTGATCTAAATCCCTTAGAAACTGACTTGATATGCTATAATAGCAGTAATCCGATTACTGGATTAAATTTTATAAAACTAAATAAGGATAAAGAAGATCAGATTGACATTAGGGGAGATTTTCTAGTTTCTGAACCGGAAAGTACTCTCAATGGATTTACTTTAAACGATGCAAATTTAATTTTTACAATAAAAAACAAATCTGATGGAACAGTAATAATGAGCGGTGATGAATCTGATTTCAGCCACGATGGTACTTCAGGGCATTATTTTTACACTTTAGATTCTTTAGATTCCAATCTTCCCTTAGGAGAATATAATTTCAGTTTAGTTGCGACATTAGAAAATCATACACAATCCAATTACCACTTTAATTTCAATATAACCTCAACAATTGACTTTGAAATCTATATTCCCGAAAAATTCAAAAAAACATCTACTTCAATTCTATCTGGGTTAATGGAAAATTTTAGTTTTTACATAAATTTCACAGATCATACGGGAATCGATGTGAAGGTTAAACTGGATGGCGAGCTAGTTGATTGGGTATATGATATATCTACAGAAAGTGAGCTCTATGATTACAATTGTACTGAAAATGGAACCGAATTGGGAATAGGGACTTATGATATAGTTATAGAGGCGACCACAGATCAATTTATATCAACAACTAAAATAATTACTTTAGAAATTAAAGAAAAATTAAAAACTACCATTGAAATAAATGATTATCCAAATGAAGTAGCTTGGGGCAATAATCAATCATTTACGATAAAATATCTTTGCGATGATCAGGTTAGGGATAACTATCTACTTGAAAATGCCCAAATTAATGCACTTACTCTTGCAAAATCTGGTGGAACCGATGAAATATATCTTAATCCAGGCTATTCGGAGGGTACTGTTTGGGGGATGCAAGATTTATCAAACTACGGTCAATCAGGACATTATCTGGTTTGGTTTAATACAAGCGTGTATGAAATAACAGAGGATACAATTATATATATATACATAGAGTTAGAAAAACCAGATATCTATGAATTTTATGATATAGTAATTCCAATGGAATTTAAAACCGTTAAAACCGACACAAACTTTAATGCATCTTCAACCCCATCTTCAGATTTTCCAGATAATTTCAATAGTCTTCAATTATTAACAAATGAAAACACAACCATTCAAGTAAATTACACAAATTCAGATAGCAGCGAGGCGCATATTGATGATTATGGGAATGAGATTGTTCATGAAGATCTCTCTGTAGATTATCAAATACTTAATCTCTCTTCCAGCGAGATAATTGATACAGGTTCTTTAATATACGATTCAGACAGTCTATTATGGAATCTTACCTTGGAAGAATCCGGGCTGAGCCAACATGAATTTAAGATTACCATAACTGCCAGTTTGACGAATTATACTATTCAGACAATTGAATTTAAATTATATATAGGAGTTGCACCAATCACATTTACCTATTCCATTGATCCAGAGATCTTAGCGGCAGGCAATAACATGAAGGTTTCCAATAAGGAAAACTTCACCATGTTTGTCACGGTGAATCAATTGAGCGCCCTCTCCCAAGATGGATGGGCAACAGCAACGATTGATGGAACTCTATTGCCCGAAGGTGATGTATATAGGATCAGCAAAGATACCTTTATGATTACTACCCCCTTAGATTCATTTGAAGCGGGTATATACGATGTTGTGATTAGGGCTAATAGGATTGGATATCTTCCAACAAATGACTCATTTTCGGTTCAAATTTTTGATTATTGGCCTGCAGAATTTCATGTTGTGGATCCTCCGTGGTTATATCCTTGGGGGAACATAGTCTCATTAAACACCAGTTACTATTGTACGGAATCTCCTCGAGATGGAAGGCTCCTAAGCTCGGGCTCTATTTCTGATGTTTCAATTATCTTGATTTTAGAGGAAGAAACAGAACTTAAAATCACATTAGATCAGGATGATTTGGCTTTAAATATATGGGGTTTTACTGAAATGGTTGATACAAAAGGTCCAGGTTTTTATAATATCTGGTTCGATTCAAGTATCCTTAATTTGGAGGGCGAGTATATTTGTTCCTATTATATTGTCCCCACTATCCAGCAAGGTGTGTATAATGAATCAAAAGCCCGACCAAGGCCTAATTATTCATTATACCCTGTAGAATCTATCCTAACCAAAGAACAAAAAACAAATATTACTGATTTGGATTTGGATAATATCGCCGTGTTTCTAGAGGATGAGTTAAGCTTACGATTTAATTATTATGTAAATGATTTGGAAAGCCTCTTTTACAACCAAGATATAACTGGTTCTACGATTTCCTACACAATAACAAATCGAGAAGACAATAGTAATTATAAAAACGGGATTCTCTGCATGGATTCAGAGGGAAATATAAATTGGGAACTTCCAACTGGAAAAATTGGGAACTATTCGATTGAAATTGTTGCGGAAAAACTTAATTATGAGACCTCCTCTTTACAATTCAATTTCTTAGTGCAGAAATATATGGTAGAGCATAAATTGGAGAATTCTACAGCCATTATAAATGAAGTACCCAAAAATAATAATATCACTTTGACTTTCAAGGTTAAGGATTGGCGTACTAATCAGAATTTGGACGATGCAAATGTTACTGCAGAATTCAACAATAAAGAATATCAATGCAGAAATGTTGGAGGGGGAACTTATGCAATAGACCTCACAGTAAATGACTTTCAAGATTTAGAAACGGGGGAGGCCTATCCTGTGAAAATTATGATACAAAAAGTCAATTATACAGATTTTACTTTTGAAATACAAGTTCGGATGGATCTTCCCGTAGATCCTTATTTTGGGGTACCTTATGCCTATTGGACCGTAATTGGGGTGGTGAGCGGAGTATTCGTAGCGGCCCTTGTGGCGAGAAAGGTGGTAAAAAGAGCATTGGTTCCGACCGTGGTCAAGAAGATCCAATCCGCCAGAAAGATTATCGAAAAGGACAAGGTCCCACCGGATGAGAATCTTACACTTTCACCCAAAGAAGAAATGTACGGTCGCTTCAGAGGAATGTGGAAAATGATCAATCTTGATATGGCAAATATGCTGGATTTGGATCAAGAAGAGATTGACAGTCTGGACGAGGATTTACAAGAAATGTTGGCTGAAACTGAGGGCAAAGTTAAGGACCTAGAAGAAGAAATTGGTTCTGTGAAAAATGAAACCGGAGAACTGGTGGAAACTGCGGGTGAATCCGATGAAAAAAAATCAAAAAAGAAGAAAGGGAAGAAAAAGAAAAAGAAAAAGAAAAAGAAAAAGAAAAAGAAAGAAAAGAAAAAGAAAAAATCGAAGGGGGAAAAATAAAAA
>CAZEPC010000332.1:0-5619 GCA_964513765.1 uncultured archaeon | reverse complement strand
AGGCTAAAGATTATTTTCAACAAGCTAATTTAGATTTTATTGAATCTGAAAATATCGTATTAGATATCCCCAAATTTCAAGATGAGGCTCAGAATACAAATGACCAAGAAGATGTTCAAAATGATGAAGAACAAAAACCTGAAAGCAACACTAATTACTATCTATATGGAAGCATTATCGCAATCTCGATTTTAGGAGGAGGATATCTATATAGAAAAAGGATTAAAAATAATGATGGAGAATTTGGAACCGGAAGTGATTTCTCAGATGTATCTGAAAAATTTGATAAATGGGAATGAGAAATAGAACCATGAAAAACCAATAAATCGATCAAATATGATGAAAACTATTATGTCTAAATCCCTTCATATTTAGAGGGGGGCAAGTGCAAGAGTGGGAAGCGAGTAATACAAATTCCATGTATTCAATCGCTTGTTATGGGCATAATTTTTCTTCCGATATACCAATACAACAATTTACCAAAAATCAAGAGTTAATAAAATAATGATAAATTGCTCATTATAACCCTTTCTAAATCGGTCCTTGAAGGATCCTCTATGCCATTTAAAGCGAGAAGAAGATCCAGAGATTCGAATGTATGCCACATACACAAGATTTCATGGTTCGGCCTCCAAAATCTCCCGGAAAACTTCTCATAAACATTAGATTTTAGATTTCGCAATCTTTTCCCGCAACACATCCGATTACAGACCACATGTACGGGGATCTTTTTCAATGCAAACTCTTCTAAGACAGGGAGGTAAATATGGTCCGATCCAAATAAGATAATCCTGGAGATGTAGGAATCATTTGTTGCCTTTAGATCTAAAAAGTAATACAAATAATTTAGCAGTTCTTCATCGATATCCATCCATTTATTACCTAGTTCATCCCATTTTTTTAGAATGTCTAATGAAAGCATTGGAAACCTATTTTTACCTAGTTTCTCAAGATAATTATTATGTTTTTGATAGGCAGGTGTGGTAAATACTTTAATCATGCCTATGTTATAATCCTTCAAGATGGTTTCAAATAAGATATCCCAAATTTTTGGCGGACAATTTAGGAAAGGAACACTTTCATTATCATCCTTGTCCGTAAAAAGAAGATCCGAATCCACCAAATTGGAGTACTTATTTTTATATTCCCTCTTAAACGAATTGATAATATTTGGCAAATCCACAAATACCAAAGTTTTCCTAGGTTCAATTCCGTTATTCTTTTTGGTATTTATAGCCTTGGGCATCGATAATACCCCATAAGATCGTTTCTTCTGGAGTTTGAGATAATCTTCAATTATCATATTGAGCAAATCTTGGGAAAAATCGAACTTAGAGGATGTTTCAATGAGTCCAGATACTTCATTCTTGATTTCAAATTGATTGGAATTATTCAGATATGGATCCAACGTTGATTGAGTATGTTCTGTTTGAGACATACATTAAATTAGGAATCAAAGGCCTTAGTAATAAGCAACTTAATATCGGGGATAAATGTCCCATTAAAGAAACAAAGGATATTTTACCTTTGCTTTTCGCTATTATGAGTGGGTTTTGGTGAACCTAAAATCTTTAACATCAATTGAGATGTATAATACCCTCTTTATTGCTCCCTGATCCCATTTAGAGGATTTTGTCGGGATCAAAATGTCTTTTAAAATTCTTTCTCATCTTCCTCATCATCCTCATCATCCTCATTTTCCTCATTTTCCTCATTTTTCTTTTAATCTAAAGCAAAAAATTTTAAAGAAAATCCATACTTTCAAGATCCAATGAAGATATGGGCAAGGTTTCACACAAAAAACGTATTTCTGTTCCTTTTATTAGGGTTGTTATCGTTCCAATTAGTCGAACTCACGCAAGCATCGAATTTACTTATAGGCAAAGTTCAAAGGGATCACGTGCTAGATCGCAGTTACAATACCCAAGACGACAATATTAAAAAACAAGATCTGATTGAAGAATCGTCCTTTGCTGTTGTGGAAAGTTCGCCCAAAACAATATTGGATGGGGAATCGAGCACCTTTCGGGTGTTAAACATGAGTGCCTGGAATTGGACAAACTTTGAAGAAGCCGAAAAATCCGTGGTTTTAGCAGTGGAGGGTCTTGTTAACAATGATTCCGCTGAGCTTTATGTCAATTGGGACGGAGTGATCGAGCGATGGTACCAAGAACTTCCAGAATCTCACTACGAAGCTCAGCCTTTGGAGGTTTCTAACATATCTTCCTTGATTTCCCATTATTCTTCCCATTTTCAAGGTGTGAAAGGCTTTTATAATGCCCTTTGGGCCAATTCCTCCGCACCAAACAATTCCAATCTTTCGGACCTTCCCGTTCTCTTGGATATGGATTCGGAATACTTAAACGGTACGATTACCAACGATACTCACCGGGCCCTGATTTATCAATGGGCATTTGAACGGTACGGCCCCAGGTGCAATCAAGGGGCTTTAGCCATGCTTTCCACCGATTATAATAGCGACATCCGAGCATATTTGTACGGGGAAGCGATCTTTACTACGTGGGACATATTATTTTGCACCTATGAGGATCACCGCCCGGATGATCAATTGCACCAATCGGTTTTTAAATCTATCCTCGCCAGTACTCCAGAGCGGATTCCCGTTTTTGGTTATCCATATGGGGTTGGGTGCAATGAACACTGGACCGTCACCACCCTCAATACATACGGTAAGTACTTTGTACCCACAGCTTTATTCCATTCCATGGGATTTTGGCAAAACTTGCCCATCCCCACAGACTACCAATTTTCCCAATCAACCTCCCGAAACGCATCACATTTGTTAAACGCCAAAGGCAAAGCCGACCCCCGTAAAATATACGTGGCACCGATTTTGTCCGATGGAGACAACTTACAATTTGTCCAACTGGGCATGAAAGTTTGGTACTGGGAAACTTACATGGAGCAAAATTTGAGCGTTCCTCTTACGTTCGAATTTTCACCATTACTCTACGAGTACGCTCCTGCCTTGTCAATGATATATTATCAACAACAAACGGATGATGTATATTTCGTAAACGGTGTGGGCGGTATGGCCTATTCGAAAAGCGCCTATTTTTCGAAACAAAATCATAGGTGGTATTGGGAGCAAACTAAGTCTTACATGCAATTGTTAGACCAACGGGAAGTACGCACTTGGACCTCGGGCGATATACACAAGATAATTAATATTCTCAACCCAAAAAGTGGATCACATCAATGTGATGCTATTTTTGAAGGATATTTTGGAGATGAGTACAGATTTCCCGAATTTTACAACGGAGTGCCCTTTGCACCGATGAAATTCTTTTCTACCAATACTGAAATTATGAATCAAACCACAATGGCTCTACATAAGATGCTCGAAATGAAAAACCCACAGAGACCTTTATTTGTACCGATGCACATTAACTGCTGGGATTTTAATGTGGAAACGTACGACGACTATGTTCGCAACTTGACCGCAGAAAGCGACGGGCAAATTAAGTTCATTAATATTGGACAAATGAGTCACTTAATTCATACCACTGATTTGTCACGAAACGAGAATCTTGGAAAAATTATTTTCGCGCTGATTTTATGTATTTCTCTTGTGGGAATTGTAACGATTCAATACTATCGGGATAAGAGGGGATTCAGGGGAATCAAAGCTCAATCAAAAAGTACTGAAAAGCGTTCTTGTGTTCAAAAAGATCAAGGAGGTCAACGCAATGAGTAAATGCCAAAAAAAAAAGACCTATGGCAATTTTTATGAGATGGAGCGGACTAACATCTTTGGCTTAATTACCGTAATTTTGCTTATATGGGTAATCCAATGGACTATCGATATGTTTTCCTACAATATCAACGAATACTTGTTCTTTTACTTACTTGGAGGAATTTTAGGAGGAACTGTCGCAGGATACATTTTGGACTGGGGCTTAAAACAGGTCAAACGCCAAATTAAAATGGCCAATTTATATTTTGAGTTAGGTAGTATCCTATTCGGAATATTTTCGGTAGGATTTTTATGGTTTTTACCCGAATTACGAATAGAAGGCGGGCTGATCAGCGGTTTCGTTGCTGCCGAATCTTCCGTGATCGCGTTCAACGCTGCTATCATCGATCTTTATGGAACAAAGGACTCACCTTTGGGTTGCCGCCACAAAAAGGTCTCCTCACCAGTTCTTTTGCCCTTCTTGGTGATATGTTCGGCTTTTTTAGGCAGAGTAATTGCAGATCAGATTACCCAATTGTCCTTTGCTTTTTGTATCACTTTGGGCTTGGGAGTGATGAGTATAATTCGTCTATGGGGTATTATCAAAGACTTGCGTTCTGGGGAATGTGGAAACGACGATAAATCATGGGAGAAAAACACCGTATCGCATCATCAAAAATATTTGGATAAACCTAAAAGCTTGCAGCAAACCATCCTTGGGACTTATCTACGGGGCTTTTTAGTTGCGGGTATTATTCTTGTCTCAATTTCGCTCACACATTTGGTCTTCCAAAGGGTCTTGTTGTGGATAATGACAAACAGAGATTATTTCTTTATTGTCCCTCCGTATATATTGGACCTTGTCCTCTTTGGAGTGTGCATATGGGGGTTGGCGCTGATTCATGGATTATTGGGTTTAAGGAGATGCAAAGCGCTTGGAATATCCCCAAGACCCTTTGATGTATTTCTGTTGGTCGGTAGCGCGATACTTGGAATATCTTTAACTTGGTATTTTATACATTACGAAATCTACATACTTATCGGAATGATGGGACTGGAATGTTTGTTTTTGGTTCCCGAGCTTATCAATTCAAACAAATTGGATTTTAGAGAATATTAAGATTATGTAGTAAAGATTGTGTGTTAATACAAGAATAAAGAAAGGAAGTAAAGAACAAAAAAATTAAAAATACGAGTTCTTTTTCTCTAAATTCAATAAAGAATAAAAATCCTTATCAATATTGATCCAAGAAGTCCTTTTTGACTAACTCATCCGCATCATCAAACTGGCTCACATTTCCTTTCCATTTATTTAAGGTTTCTTCGTATTTAGATATGAAATCATTCGCAAAAATATTAAGTCGGGTGGTATATTCCCTACTCTTTCCATTACAAAAAAGTACAAAACTAAAATCGCCAACATGTTCAAAATATAGGGTTTTATCACCATGATCAATCACATTAATTCTTTCCTTGGATTTCGTTATTTCACTTAACAAAGATTGAATCCCACTTATCGCACCACTTGCTAACACATTCTCAGAAGATGCAGTTTCTTGATCTTTTGATTGAAATTCGTAGGAATAAAGTACTAAAGACCCTGTGCGCTGTAACACCATCAAGCGATCCATCTTCCTGAACCATTTTAATTCATTAAAGGAAGGAATAATTTTCCATGCATGGACCATCATTAAGGTCCCCAATATTACCGAGATCGCTTGTATGAATACGGCCACCTTGTAATTGATGGGTAAGCCATTAACAAAATTGCTAAATCCAGAAAGGGATAAACCCACGAAAAACCAAGTTGAGGGTTTGGATTCCTCTAACATTTTCAAGCCCTTTAATCTTTTCAAGGATTTGTCGGAAGAGCTAATAAAAGGGAATACCATAAAGAGAAAGGCAAAAGTCACGAGATTCCC
>CAZEPC010000331.1:0-5649 GCA_964513765.1 uncultured archaeon | reverse complement strand
TGATCTTTATGTAATAATAATTGTTCTGGAATTCATAATGGGTATCTGTCTCGGTAAATTTATTGTTTTTCCCTTCCCCGGTTCTTCCTCCTTTTGACAGTAAATAGAGGTTCTGGATGCCGAATGCACCCAAATTGAGCCCTGGTGGGATATACACCAATAGATGATCTTGCTTTTTGTTCAATGTTTCGTACAATTCTTCTTTCCCGTGTGGATTTTTCAAGTATTCATGTCCCGGAACTTTCTTTATGCCCAGATGTCCTTCTCTATTTCTTACATAAGGGGAAGTGGATACCCTTTGCACATGTAATGGGGCGGTTTCCGGATCCAAGACTGCATTGAAATTCTTCCGGAAGATGGTGAGGTATGCTCCTCTCTGCCGTTCCCATCCCAAGGGATTATAAATGCTGATAATGTTTTTCTTTATTTCTTCCTTTAAGGTATGAGCAATGTTGGTAAGTCCCGCCTCTTGGATGCTGAATAAATGGGCAATGACCGATTTATAATCATCCGCGGCGTCCCGGTAAACCTCTGCGATAGAGCTACCTGGCAGTACATCGTGAAACTGGAGAAAGAGCATCATTTTCCAATCCTTCACCAATTCCTCCCCGAAATGGTCTGCCCCCACAAGACCCGAAAATACCGAAAGAGATTCCGCACCATTTAAAAGTACCTCTAAGGTATGATTATTCTCCTTAATCATGGATATAGAGGTTAAGGTGCCCCGATGCCCTTCCAAATAAAGTTCATCGTCCCAAACGGGTAATCTATGTTCGAACTGGGTTAACTTTTTCATAAATTCCTCTGCTGTTCCGTTTGTGAATACAACGGGGTCTTCTCGGCTTACATCTTCCCATGCCAGCTTCTCCACAATCTCAAGTGATGTGGGCCCCATCCCCCCATCCCCCTTTCCGTAGGCATCCATGATTAACGGAACAATCTCATCGGTGCATTTCTCATCCATTTCTTGCCAGCTGAGCCCGTAATGGAATGTATTATCTTCTTTTGTTTTTACAGTCCGTGAGTGCTCATGAAAATGCTTTAGATGCTTGTTGAAATTATTTTTATGTTGGGCCCAGGTGCAAAGTATTTGGCTCCCATCGGGAGATTGCCAGCGAAAATGGAAGAAGGGAAACTTTTCCTTCCCCGCGTATTTTTCGGAGTCTTCATTGAATTGCACCGAATATTCTGAATAACAAAACTTATTGGTGTAAAAATATGTACTTCCACTTTTTCGAAAGATTTGGGGCATGGAATTGGGCCATCCGAACACATCGTCCATCCACGCTACCTTGGCGGGTTCTCCGAATTCTCTTATGTAGAAGCGTTGCCCGATTAACCTTTGTCGAATAAGAGATTCTCCATTGGGTATGTTACAATCTGGCTCCACATATTCTCCCCCCACGGGTTCCCATCTATCTTGCAAGACCAGTTCCCGGATTTGTTCAAATAAATTGGGAAAATCTTTCTTTATCCATTCGTAATGAACGGTTGCATTTGCAGTAAAGGTATAGCGGGGAATGGGTTCTTGGGTGAGATGATACACATTTCGACTAAATGTAGGATGTACCTTCTTTTCTCGTGTGTCCGATTTTCTCCATTTCCACGCACTATCCAAATGGCTATTTCCCACACAATGGACGGTCAATTCATCAAATTTGTATTTCTCTGCATTTCCTATTTTACCCCGAAGGATTTTCTTCATAATATACCGAAGCAGCTTTAAATCGCGCTTATACGCAAAATCAACAATCAGCTTTTCATAGAATGTTCTTTCTTTTTCCCAATCTACCATACTCTTAAGTTATTCAGAAGATAATAAAAATCTATTTCAAATATGGTTCATTATACTAGGTGAGGAAAACATGGTCATTACAAAAAGGATTGATCTGAGCAATAAGTTTTTCGACTTTCGCTATGGGATTGCTCAAGATGAAGAGGGAGAAGATCCCGGAATAAAGGAAGAATGGTATAAACACGGACTTCCTCTTCATGATGAAAATGGAGAAAATGAACTTCTCAAGGTGTATGTTCCTTCCGCGTGGTCCTATTATCAGAATCGGAAAAACTTTAATTATTTCGGTACCGGATGGTTTCAAACCAAAATCTATATGCCCGAACAGTGGGGTATCGGCGATGGAAAAAAGATCATAATGGTGTTCAATGGTTCAAATTACATGACCACCTTATGGATCAACGGAAAGAAAGTAGGATACCATGAGGGTGGTTTCACGAAATTTTGGTTTGATATTAGTAAATACGTGAAGTTTGGAAAAGAAAACCTGGTGGTCCTCAGAGTGGACAACCGTTATAAGGAAAATAGACTACCTTGGTTTTCGTCCGATTACGATTTAATGAATTATGGGGGGATTTATCGAACCCTCTATTTGAAAGTGGTCAATCCTGTCAATATCGATGATTATTTAATCACAAATGAAATAACCTACAATAAACCATTTGGGGAGGGTTCGGAGAAACCAACCGCTAAAATCAATGTACGGTTATTAATCAAAGATGCCCGTCCCCGAAACCGTAAATTTAGGGGAAGCTTGATTTTTTCTGTGAAAAATGAAGAGCTAAGAAAATCCAGTGAGATTCCTATTGATCTTATTAAAAAAGACAGGGAATATGTGAATGTATCCATAGAATTAAATGATGCACACCTTTGGTCACCGGAGGATCCATTCTTATATAACCTTTCCTTCCAACTTATTTCAAGGAATCGGAGGGAATTGGATAGGGAGGAGATTAAATGGGGGATCCGGGAATTCGAAGCAAAAGATACCGAGTTTTTCTTGAATAATAAGAAGATTACTCTAAGGGGGATCAATCATATAGAGGATCATCCCGATGTGGGTTCATCACTTAACCCAAGATTACTTTATAATGATCTGAATATTATTAAGGAGGCAAACGTAAATTGCATTCGGACCCTCCATCATCCGCCCTATAAGGCCTTGATTGAATTGGCAGATGAGATGGGATTTCTCATTTTAGAAGATTTACCGGTTTATGGCTTGGAAGAAGGTCAATATAATAAGAAATATCTCTCGATCGCCCAACAACAGCTTTGGGAGATGATTCATCGGGATAAAACGCATTGTTCCGTTGTTGCTTGGATTCTTGGGGATAGTTGTGATACTCATTGCGATAAATGCCGAAGTTTCTTTTCAAATATGATAAAAACCTCAAAAGAGCTCGATCCTACCCGCCTCCATACTATTTCGGTTGAAGATCCTTCAGATTCTAAGATATTGGATTTAGTGGATTTTTACGCCGTTAAGACCTATATGGGCTGGTCCGATGACCATTACCGTAATTTTGGCAGAATTGATGATTATTTAAAATCAATTAAGGAAACTCTTCAAGGGGATGAGGAGGAGTTGATGAAACCAATGATCATCTCGGAATTTGGTGCCGGTGCAATTTCTGGCTTCAAGGATTTTTCAAGTTCCCATTGGACCGAAAATTATCAATACGATTTAATTAACTCCTATATTCAAAATGTGATGGAACGGAGCTTTTATGCAGGGATGTGCGTTTCTTGCTTCCAAGATTACCGTTGTAGTCCCTCGGGAGGGTATTTGAAACGACCAAAGGTGATTGAGAATAAGGGTATTGTAGATATTCACCGAAATCCTAAAAATTCATACTATGGTGTGCAGTTCTTGTATGACATTTGGGCCGAAAGAATGAAAAGCCAAAAGAAAAGCGAGAATAATGTTACTAATACCAATAATGATAACAATAATTAGCATATCTCTTTCATTATTTCTCAATCTCCATTTCTTCATCCCAACTTTGAAAATATGTACTTTTCCAAAGGAACAAAGCTACTTTCTTTAATCAATTATAATGATATTGACCAATATCCCATTGCATGGTGCAATCTTTTGAGCGAAATCTGGAAAATCCCATGAAAAAGGGGCGTTGGTGGGAGTGATCGGAAGTGCCAGGATTAAAACCTATATTTTTTAATTTTTAATCTGTTCAAGGTATTGTTGGGGATCTTTTTGAGATTTTTTTCAGTAGTGTGAAACTCGATGCGATTATTCAAACAAAAAGCGATTGTGATAGCATCATTATAGGATAATGTTTTTCTATTTTGACATTTCAGCTTCCCTGCAGAAAAAATCAAATCTTGGGTAATATCTACTAACTCTATGGGGTATTTTCGTATAAAAGAACTCAATGAAATTTTCGCTATTTCAACACCCTTTATTTTACAGAGATGGTAATATGTTTCTACAAGAATGGGCTTCAATACAAACGCTTTGATATTATCCTTAAGAATTGAATTCATTAAACTTATAACTTTTTTGGTCGAATCCTTGGTAAAATGTATGCCCATAACTCCTGCGTCGAGGCATATCCCTTTCATTATTTC
This sequence comes from uncultured archaeon, assembly GCA_964513765.1. Lineage (GTDB taxonomy): Archaea > Asgardarchaeota > Lokiarchaeia > Sigyniarchaeales > Promethearchaeaceae > CAZEPC01. Next base: position 1,262 of record CAZEPC010000331.1, on the reverse strand, counting down.
TCAAGCTCCATTTCTTCATCCCAACTTTCAATATAGGCTTTTTCCATTTCTTTCCTTGAAGGGAGCAACTTTCTTAAATCCTCAAAGTCCATGATTGGTATTATCTGAATCTCTCCATTGATTTCCATTACTATCACTTCACTTCCCTCTCCAATGTTGTACTTTTCCCGAATTTCGTTTGGAATTGTTATCATACCTTTTTTATTAACTTTCATTGTTTTAATAGACATAATATAATAAAAAGAATTCTTCTATTTGAAAGTATGTACTTTTTGTAAAAAAGGTGTACTTTTATAGAAAAAGATGAATTTTTTTGAATAATACACCATTAAACACTCTATTCTCCTATCAATTCCCATTAAATTATTCTAATCCCCTAGAAAATTCAAATCTTTTGGATATTAAATATACTTTGCTAAAAAAAATGATTCTTTCACAATATCGGATAAATCAGATAAAAAGACAAAAACAAAGAAGAAAAAGCATAACATTCTATTGTGGATGGATGAAAAGAACCACATAAAGTGGTTTAAAAATTAAATAATTCCTTGAATCATTTTGGTAAATGCAGTGACCTGTTCCTGAGGGAAATTTTCTTGAGGACTCATAATGAGCAAATATAGGGGCGTTTCGGTTCGTTCTATTTGAAATTGATCAAAATAGAAGACTTTCTCCTCCCTTCTGACCACCATTTGGCTCGCTTTTCCCCCCTCTTCGGTGAGGGAATCATTGAGGGTGAGAAAATACGGAGTAGAATTTTGTAGTATCTTCCTGGATTCTTCAGAATCGAAATACTGTCCTATTACTAGCGAATTTTCATCTAACACCAATATCCCATTGCATGGTGCAATCTTTTGAGCGAAATCATTCATGGTTTTATCCAAGAGATCTGATTGTGGGTACAGTTGGAGCAAAATCTCTGAGAAGCTTGAAATAATGGTCCAAAGATCATAAATTGTCGTTCTGTGGAATGTGAGATCGAATTCATCCTTTAGTATCTTTTTAATCTTCATCTCCAGATCCTTAATCAATCCGGTGAGTTTTACCTTGCTTTGTTCCTCCACAAATTCTGGATCCATTTTATGGAAAAAGATATGTAATTTAACCTCTTCTAATTCCAATTCCCTAAATTTTTTGATTACATCGGAGAAATATGAGAGTGCCTCCCCTAATCTCTTGGGATCCTGAATGTCAATCACATATATGCACACAGAAGTATTATCAAAATACCTCCCGGGCTCTTTTAAAAACGAGATTCGATA
>CAZEPC010000330.1:0-5719 GCA_964513765.1 uncultured archaeon | reverse complement strand
ATCATCTATTTCCAGTTCATTTTGTACCCATAAATTGTGAATGACGGATTGAAATTCGATTATTGTGATAAACCCTGTAATAAAAGTGAGATCTTTTTGATTTAGGATGCATTTCGCATCTTTATACGATATATCATTTGGTTTCATCATCGAAATTAGAATATTGGTATCAATATAAATCTCCATATTGCATCTACCTATCCCTATCCCTTTGAGTGCCCACAATTTCGCTTGCGGTCTTTTTAGAAACAATTTCCATCTTAAAATTGGATCGAGATAATGCTTCTTTGATTAAATTTTCGCGATTTTTCCGATCTTCAGGTGTATCAAATTGTAAAGGAAAAGGATGTTCTTCTAGCTTTTCATGGAGCATTTGTCTTAGCGCTTGGCTCCGATTTTTAAATTTTCCAAGAGCGATTAAAGAATCAATCTTTTCTAGATCTGTATTAGATAGTTTAACTGGAATGATTGCCATCATATATTATAAAATATTTTATAAATATAAATCAAGCTTTTTACAAAAGATTAGAAATGGGTAAAGAATGCTTCCTTTGTTATGGATCTGAATTCAGCCACGCTTCTAATTGTTCGGCATGCTTATCAATTAAAGATACGATCTTGTCCGAGATGATGCCTTTTTGGACTTGGTAGAAGAAGGGATGTATGAAATCTCGTATCTTCAAAATGGGACTCATCACGTACAGCAAAATTGCCCCCAAGAATGTGCCACCGAAATTCTTACTAATATCAACTATAAATCATAGATACATAACTTATTAGCAAGAAATGAATGTAATGTGTAGGGGTTGAAAAAAATCATAATATCTGAAAAGCAAGAAGAAATCTCGGGTTTTTCCCACGTTTTAATCAGAGACCACAAGGAAATTTCTCGACATATCCAAAAGTTAAGACAAAAGAGAAAAGGATTACCAAATATCAATCTTATTGACAAATTAAAATGGTTCATTGAAAGGCATATTTATGTGGAGGAAAAAGCCCTGTTCTCATTATTCGACAAAGATAATATCTCAATTGATATAGATAAGATTCTTAAAGACCACGATAAGATTCTCCAAGTCTTAGAAGAAATAATAAAAACTAAAGAAACTTTGGAAATGGAAAAAGGAGAAAAATTGGAAGAACTCATGACATCGCATTTTGATTTTGAAAAGCAGCAACTCTATGAAAAGATAGGGAATCTCTTGGGCCAAGATAAATTGGACCAATTTGTCTCTGTAATCAACCAGCCAGTTGAATTAGGATTTTATCCTTTAAAAAAACTCAGGAATTTTCACGGTTATTGAAAAAATCATTTGTATTATTTGTGTTTTTAAAAGCGATTGAAAGCTTCGTGGTTCCCATTAATTCCATGATTTGAATCAAACATCTTTTCCTCAAAACTTCAAGATATTTATAACAAAAAAAATTCATAAGATCAATGAATCCCGCAGAATCTGGTTCTAATCTCCCGTTGATTCCCTTTCCCAAATATATCGAGATTCTCCCGAATATTCATAAGTCCGAAAAGCAAAATACGGAAGAATCAAAATTATCGAAAGAGGATACAATTAATTTCATTATTCTTAGAAGTCAACATACGATTCTAAAGCCCGAAATTCAGCTTATCCTTGAAATTTATGAGAATTTTATAAAAGATCTTAATGTAGTGAAATATAATCTCAAAACTATCGAAACTCTTGAAACTCCTGAAATATCTGATACATCTGAAACTCTTGAATCCTTCGAAACTCAGGGCAACCATGACATTAAAAATAGATCCGAGGGTAGTAGGAATAATGGAGTCCTGCTTCACATTGTAAAAGAAACTGAATTTGGCGATTTAGATATCCCCCCAAAAAAGGGTGCATATCACGTGTTAAAGAAACAGAATATGATTCATATTACCGCTTTGGATGTCGATGGCATTTTCTACGGATTACAAACATTTCGGCAATTGGTTATGTTTTATGGCCGTCTCCAAAATGTCCCGCTTTGCGAGATCAAGGATTGGCCAGATTTTCCTATTCGCGGTTTCATGCATGATGTGGGTCGAAATTTTATTCCGATTAATCGCTTAAAACAAGACATTCGTATCATGGCCCAGTATAAATTAAATACCTTCCACTGGCACTTAACGGAAAATGAAGCATGGCGAATTGAAAGCAAATGTTTTCCAGAACTTAACAATTCACAAAATCATAAGAGTACCAGGGATCCGGGAAAATATTACACATATGGGGAAATGAGGGATTTTATAACATATTGTAATGCTCTCCATGTTCGATTTATCCCCGAGATTGATATGCCTGGCCATTCCAAATGCTTTAAGCGGGCCTTGGGGACGTCCATGTCCCGCAGAAAAGGAAGAAAGTACTTGAAAAAGATTTTAAAGGAATTTTTTACGGAGATCCCCAGGGACTTGGCACCCCTTATTCATATTGGATCCGATGAAGTTTTTATTCTTTTCCGAAAGCGGTTCATCCGGAAAATGTACTCTTATATTAAAAGTTTTAATCGCCGGATTTTAATGTGGTCACCCGGCCTTCCGCCCCCAGATTCTGCTCGTAAAATTATCTTTCAAAATTGGCAATCAAGGGATGCAAATAAACAGAACATCGATACCCCTCGCTATTTTATTGATTCTTCTCATGGATATATCAATAATATGGATCCGGAGGCAGGGATTCCGTATCTCTTCTTCTATAAGCCTTGTCATTTTGTTAGGGCAGGTGAGAAATATCGAATGGGTGGAGTGGCATGTTTATGGCCGGATGTGAATGTCGATCAAAAGCAAAATATTTACCGCCATAATCCGGTATATCCAGTTTTACTCACAGCCGCCGAGCGGTATTGGAATGATCGGAGAACTTCAGAAGAAAAGTATAGCCGGGTTCTCCCCGTAAAAAACTATGGTTTTTCGCAGAGTTTAAATTCCGAACAAGCTGGCGAAGAACTTCAAATCTCTTCTCTTGACCCCCCTCTCGCCTCCTTCCGGAGTTTCGAGAATTCCCTCATCTTCCATAAGAATACCTACTTTCGGAGAGAATCACTTCCCTTTCCTTATTGGAGACAATCAGATCTTCGATGGGCAATTATAGGTCCATTTTTTCATGGAAGGGAGTACCATAAGGAATTTCCCCCGGGTATTATTTTCCAAAAATCAGGAATGATTCAAAAGAAGTACAAATACGAGGGGCAATCTTTTAGGTGGCGGCAAGCAATCGGAGCGACCTTAAATTTTAAAAGGCGGGGAGAGACTAATGGCTTGTTCGGTGATGTAAAAAAGTGCACTGCTTATGCTCTGGCTTGTATCTGTTCTCCCCAACATCAAACCATCCCCTTTCTGATTGGATTTGATTTTTGTGCTCGATCAAACCGTCAATATGCCGGAATTCCAGCTCCAGGTAATTTTGATGCATGTGGCGGAACTGTCTTTCTTAACGGGAAGGAATTGGGGGCTCCAAAGTGGGATCATCCTGAGTCCCACCAATACACGAAGCATCCATCTTGGGGGAAAGATGTTCATGAAATCCCCTTTGAGGATGAGGAATTTTATTGGACACGCCCCCCTTATAGAATAAGATTGAAGAAAGGACAAAACATGCTCTTAATAAAGGTTCCCATGCGTTATAAGGCCCAAAACTGGGTAATAACCTGTATTCCTTTGACATATTTGACTACTGGGGATGAAAGTCAAAAAAAAGGAATTCATTTCTCTTATATCCGAGAGTATTTATAAATTTTTGATAAATGTATCCAAATTCATATAGTCTTATCATTTTTTCATCATTTAGGTTTTTAAGTCGATCATATTAAATGCTTATGATGGAGTAGAGAAACTATACCTAAAAACTGTCTTTATATGGCTTTCCCTCATTTTTCACTTTTTGCAAAAAGGTTAAATAGCTAAAATACCTTTTGTATCATAATGGAAAATAATATCCAAATTAGATTTGTGGACCTTACCAAACGGTTCGGTAACTTTACCGCCGTTTCTCGCATTAATCTGGAATTATACGAAGGAGAGATTCTCGGGTTCCTCGGTCCGAATGGTGCAGGAAAATCTACGACTATGAAGATGCTCGCAAAGCTCCTCAGGCCCACCGAAGGCTATGTAGAGGTTAAAGACCCTCGCAATGGAAAGATGATCAAGCTCACCAACCAAAATAAAGATTTTCTTTTAAATAACGTGGGTTTTCTTATCGAATCCCCGTCATTTTACGATGACATGACCCCCCGACAAGTGCTTACCTATTTTGCGAAACTGAAAGGCTATGATCGGAAAAAAATCAAGAAAAGGGTCGAAAAGGTGGTTCGGGATGTGGGGATGAGCGAATGGATCGATAAAAAGTTTAAAACTTTTTCAAAGGGTATGACCCAAAAAATCGGAATTGCCTCAAGTTATGTACATGACCCCGACATCTTAGTCTTAGATGAACCCCATTCGGGTCTGGATCCTCAAGCACGGCAAGAGTTAAGGAATCTTATCCTACGATTAAAAAACGAACGCAATAAGACGCTTTTTATCTCCTCTCATTTACTCTTTGAGATTTCGGAAATCGCCGATAGAGTCGCCATTATTTCCCATGGCAAACTGGCAGCTTGTGATAATATAGAGGTATTGGAGCAACAAGCCCAGAAGAGTACTATCTATTTGGAGCTGTTGAATTTTAAGCAAAAAATCAAGGTAGAAGAGGGGATTATTACCGATTCCATGAAAAAGATAAAAAAACTGGTGAAACCGCTAACTGGTGTGGATGAAAGTGAAGTGAGAAGACCTTTGGTTAAATATAATCCGGATAAAATGATTTTCGAGATTCTTTTTAACGGAGAATCCAAGAGGCAATATGACATTCTCACAAAATTACACGAGAATGGTTTTAAAATCATCGACTTTTCCGTTCCTAAGGGCAATTTATTGGAAGATCTTTACTTGGATCTGATTAAGAAGACCCAATTTTTAAGAAAGAAGGATATAAAAGGAGAAATTAAAATGGAGAAGGCATTCTAAGGAGGTTATGAAAAATGAATCAAAAACAAAGTTTAGTAACACACTCGGATGAAAACACTCAAGGAGGAATAAATATAGATCCTCCTTCACAGCATAAAATGAAGCGCAGCATTCAGCAATTTCTCGACACCGTCAATTTTGAGTTTATTCGGAATCGGAAGAAGTCCCTTATTTTATTGATTGTTTATACCGGTATTTTTGTATTATTCTACATTACTCAACAGTCCAGATTTAATCGGGGTGTTCCTCTTCCCGAAGATCCCCTCAACTATGTGGCCTCCTTTTTGGGGATGATAGATCTGCTGGTAATGATCAGTTCGTGTGCATATGGAGGATTCGTGGTTGCGCGTGATTATAAGGAAAAGACAGGTCATTTGCTATTCCCGAAAACTACCAAAGAAAGACTCCTTTTCGGAAGAATGACAGCAACTTTCTTGCTTAATTCATTTTGTATATTCTTCTATTATTCCTTAATTGCAATCGCAACCACGGTAAAATATGACACCTTCCCGACGGCGATGTTGTTCAAATCATTTGGATGGGCGATTTTCTATATGATTGCAGTTTTGATCTTTGTGATCTTCTGGAGTTCGGTGATGAAGTCCACCACGCTTGCGATAATTGTGGCCTTATTGATGTTATGGATGGTATTCAGTATTATTGAAGGAATTATGAGCATCACCACCACTATGGAACCGTATTTCTTGC
>CAZEPC010000329.1:0-5729 GCA_964513765.1 uncultured archaeon | reverse complement strand
TGATATCCGTAATGGACAGCTGCGGAATTGAAAAAGTATGCTTAAGCGGATTAGGAGAAACATTTCATTGTGTAGATAATGAGGGAATCCAAAAAGCATTTCAAAAATATCCAGAAAGAGTAATAGGGGCATATTACATACGTCCAGGGGTGAGTCAATTTGAGGAAATACTAGAGGCTTATGATCGGGGATTCAAAATGATAAAGGTCACCCTCCCCCTCCAACCTTATAATAAAAAACGCTACTATGCCTATTGGGAACAAGCTCAAAAACTCGAGATGCCCGTTCTTTTTCATACTGGGATTGTGACCACATTAGAAAGGGATCCGAATCACACCATAAATTCTTGGTATATGCATCCCATGCGGGTGGAACCCATAGCAAATTCATTTCCAGACCTAAATATCATAATTGCCCATTTAGGTGTCCATTGGAACAAAGATGCGGCAGAATTAGTAAGAATGAAGCCCAATGTTTATGTTGATTTGACAGGCGAGCCTAGAGGGTGGAGATTGTATGCCGACCAAATAGGAATGGACCATTATCTCTGGTGGGAAGGAGCATTCAAGAAAGTGATATTTGGAACAGATGTCTTCTACGGAAAGATACGGAGAATCTTGAAAAGAGACAAAGAACGCTATGACACACTCGGATTAAACAGAAAAACAAAAGATCTAATCTTTTCTGGAAATATCCTCAATATGTTGAATCTTGAGTAATACAATAATTAATAATTCAAGAAATTTTTTGGATCTAAACAAAAGGAATAAAAGCCAGAATTAAAAGGATCTATATGAGAGTGTGATAAGAATATGACTGAAAAAACAACCTATTTAGTCCCAGGGTATAGTTTAAGAAAGGAAGAAATCCGGCAGATTATGAAATTAAAACCTGGAGAGGTAAAGGAAAAAGCAGGTTCCCGCTTAAGAGTTTGTGAAGACTTGGATGAACTTCACAAGAAGTTCGCCCGGGATATAGCAGATGAAATCATTAAGAATAATAATGAAGGACAACCGAGTAGATTTATCCTTCCCATAGGACCAACCGGGCAATATCCATATTTGATTGAGATATTGGAAGAAGAAAATATTTCATTGAAGGACTGTTGGTTTTTCTTTATGGATGAATATTGCGATCGAAAAGGGAATGCCATTTCCATAGAGCATCCTTTGAGTTTTAAAAAAATTGCCAAAAATAAATTTTTAGATCAAATTCCAGAATCAAGCGAACTTTCCCATGATCACGTCTTTTTCCCCGACGAAAAGAATATTAATCTTATAGCAGATATTATCGACCAAAAAGCGGGTGGAATTGATGTATGCTTCGGGGGAATAGGGATTCACGGACATGTTGCTTTTAATGAACCGGCATTGAATATTGCTAAAAGTGGGCCCCGGAGGGTAAAATTAAACAATTTTACCATTACAATCAACGCCATCAGGTCCGAAGTCGGAGGAAACTTGGAGAATTTTCCAAATGAAGCATTGACCATTGGGATGGCCCAGATTTTGGATGCGAAAAAGATTCGGTTGTATTGCAGAAACGGGACACCTTATGATTGGGCGAATACCATACTGAGAGTTGCTTTGTTTGGGACACCGGGGGATGATTATCCCGTCACATATATAAGAAAACATCCAGATTATATGATAACAACGGATAAAAATACGCTGAAAACCCCAAAAAATATTCTCTAAGCAATAAAAAAATGATTAAATGCCTGTCAGCCACCTTAACAATCAGAAAAACGCAATGACAACCATTAAAAGCATAAGAATTAGAAGAATAAAAACGCATCTGTACCGGAGCATATGGTAAATCTTCTTCTTCCGAGGAAGCTGGTAGAGATGCCAACACATATGGGTTACTTTCCCATTTTTATCTTTTTTAAAGACGATTCTATTTTCATCTCTAATGAATGACCCATTTTTTGTATCGTAAGAGAACACATAGGGATTTTCTGTAGGTTTTAAAGTCTTTCCTTTCCGATATGGGCCGTATAATCCTTTCAAAATTAGTTTATTTTCTTTGAAGTGAACTTTGAATTCCGCCCCCATCATAATAATCCTCACATTCGTTAAAATGCCGGGATAACTGCCATATATCCCCTCAATCTTTTCAACTGCAGTCATATCATACCCCAATTTTTCCTTTCTTTTTTGCCTTAATTGTTCCTTTAACTGGATTTCCGAATTTCTGTGCATTAAATACTGAATCACCAGATTTTTAACCCTTTGAGTTTGGTCGGAGATAATTAACTCCCCTAAATTTGAGAAAACCATCACAGAGAGGTCTTCTTCGGGGATCATCATAAAGGCCGAGGTAAAGCCATTAAGTAGGCCTGTATGGCCAACAATCTTGGTATTTTTATATTTAAAAAGATGAAATGTGTATCCAATGGCATGTATGTCCTTCAGCGAGCTATGTGCATAATAATGGGGTTCCCAACACATGTCTATAGTGCTTTTTTTTAATATCCGAGTATCTTTATATCTTCCCCCATTTAGAAGCATCTTCCCCAAATTCGCCATATCTTTCACGGTAGAATATAGATTCCCGGCGGATATCATACCTCCTTGCCAATATGTGGCGGTTTTCACGCCTTTACCCAAAATCTTTTCGATATATCCCACCGATTCCTTATTACGGATCCTTTCACTCCGAACGAAATCCGAATTGGGCATTTCAAGAGGTTTGAAAATGAATTCAACTGCATAATCCCGAAAGTCCATTCCACTGAAACTCTCCACTATATAACCGAGTATGGCGTAAGCAAAATTACAATACGCGTATTTTAGATCAGGTGGGGAATCTGGTTTAATGTTTTTACTTACCAAAGATGATAACCCGGACAACGGTTTGGGGTATTTTACGTTTAAGCCAAACCCAGGGGCCTTTAATACAGATTTCTTCCGAGGTAACTCGCCTATTCCAGAACGGTGGGTGAGAAGATGGTTAAAAGTTATATCGGCCCAACCCTCATTTTTCTTGATTAAATTTTTCCCCTCATTAGGAAGATATCCCTTTATGGGATCATCCAGAGAAAACTTGCCCTTCTCCCAAAACTGCATGAGGGCAATGGTTGTTATGACTTTTGAGATTGAAGCAAGTCGAAAAACAGTATTGGGTTGAATTGGAGATCTTTTTTCAATATCCGCCACACCAAACCCGCGAAAATATTGTTTTTGGGATCCTCGGAACACCGCCACCGCCATACCAGGGATTTGGCTGTCCCTTTCCTCTAATGTGGATTCTACTAAATTATCGAGATCATTTTTTAAGGATTCCAATTCCTCAGAATCTTTTTCCATCTTAATAATATTCTTTAAATGTAGCTGATTTATATTTTTAATCGAGTTGTTGATTGGTTAGAATGCTGAACAATAAAAAAAGAGATCCCAAAAAAATTAAACTCATTGAGGATTATGAAAAGATTGCAGCCGGAGAGGTTATTGAACGCCCTGTTTCTGTGGTTAAGGAATTAATTGAAAATTCCTTGGACGCAGATGCAACACGAATATCTATTAAAATCAAAAATGCCGGAAAAGATCTTATTGAGGTCACGGATAATGGGGTTGGGATACCCGAATCACAAGTTAAAGTCGCATTTCAACGTCATACCTCATCCAAGATAAATAAAGCCGAAGAACTGGATTCACTTCACACCCTTGGATTCCGGGGAGAGGCACTTGCAAGCATTGCAGCAGTTTCAAAACTAAAAATCCTTACAAGAAACGAGGAGCAAGCCTATGCGACCTTGTATAAGATCGAAGGCGGTGAGGAGAGAGATTTTACGCAATCGGGGGGACCTATAGGCACTCAAATTACCGTGAGGAATCTTTTTTATAATCTCCCGGTGAGAAAAAAGTTTCTGAAGTCTAAAAAAGTAGAATTAGGGCATATAAGCGATCTCGTGGGGAGGTATTCCTTAGCCTACCCTTTAGTCCATTTTAAACTGGAACATAATGGACTCACATTAATTAATTCACCCAAATAGATTCCCAAAGATAAAGAAAAGCATTTACAATCCACCTCTGATTTACCCATACAAAAATCACAGGACCGGGAGAAAGATAATGATAAAGGGGAAAATTTAAAAGATTCGTATGAAATCCCCGATATTCCCTTAGAAGCCTATCGACACAGTATCCAAACGATTTATGGAAAAAAAAACACCGATAAAATGTTTCCTATCACCTACCAAGGGAAAAAAATCAAATTATACGGGCATATTGGAAACCCTTCCGTGGCGAGATCCCGAAAATCAGCAGCTTCCTTATTTGTGAATAAGAGATTAATAAAGCATAAGGGTATATCCAGTTTAATCTCCGATGCATATAAAGATTACTTAATGAAACATCGCCATCCTTTTTATGTACTCTTAATTGAAATTCCCCCCAGCCATGTGGATTGTAACATTCATCCCTCGAAAAAGGTGGTCAAATTTCTCAACGAAGACAAATTCCTCGAGGAATTAGAATTAATTATCCAAGATCTGATCAAGAAACATTTTAGAGATCAGTTTTTGACAAAGACACAAAAAAGAAATAAACAAGGAGCAAAAATAATCCAAAATAACCAAAAACCTAAGAAAAAATACGGAGATACTCCCATTGAACTTTGGGCACCCCAAAAAAAGGTTTCAAATGATAAAAATGAGGATAAAGGTTTAAAAAGGGGGAAACAAACAATTGAGGAAGGAATACAAAATACCCAAAACAATGGAAAAAAAACAAACCACTTCAAGAATTCTAATGCAAATGTATCTATAACTAAAAATTATCAGAAAGAACTCCCTACTATTAAAAGAAAGAAGCGAAAACCCATCCAAACCCACTTTAAAGTAAGGAAAGGAAAAACCATCAATAAAGGGAGCAATTTAAAGGGAGATAATAACTATAGTAATAAGCCACAAACGGAACAAGAGCAAAAAAATAATAATGTATTTGAACACGATGTCATCCCAGTTAACCGACTTCCTTTCCTGAAAAAGCTTGATGGAGGAATCCAAGGAGGTCAGCTCTATCTGGTATTTCAAAATAAGGAGGAGTTAGTGATAATCGACCAACATGCCGCACATGAACGTATAAATTATGAAAAAGTTCAGAAATTATTCAAAAAAAACCAAATCCCCATCCAAGAGCTAATCTCTCCGATCAAATTGGAAGTTCCGAAAAATGAGGTGGAATTTGTTAAGGAAACAATTCCAAAAATGAGGAAATTCGGATTTAAAATTGAATTCTTTGGGGGAAATGTATTTTTAGTTCGTTCAATCCCTACCATTTTAAAGGAAAAATACAGATCCCAACAGTTCATAATCGATACTTGCTTGGAGATAATTGAAAGAGGAAAAGGAAAAACATTCAAGGAAATTAAAAAGGAAATAATGCAGTATATTGCATGTCATATGAGCATAGTGGCGGGAGATGAAATCCGAAATGAGAATAAGATTCGGAAGCTGATCAAAGATCTCGATGCATGTGAAAATCCGAGCTATTGCGCCCACGGAAGGCCTACATATATCCAATTATCATATAAGGACCTTGATAAACGGTTCCATCGTACATAATCAATTAAAAAAACGATCTACAACTTTGTAGGGAGAACATTAAGGTAAAAATCAACTTACTAATATTGAGTTAGATGAAATTTAGGAAATCTATTATCTCAAAAATTTCGGGGAACTTAAACAAGGATGGATTTTTATATCGGTTGCTTTATAATCTTTT
>CAZEPC010000328.1:0-5735 GCA_964513765.1 uncultured archaeon | reverse complement strand
CTCGAACCACAAGCATGGGTATTGCCCGATGGAGAGGGAGAAGGAAAGGGAGCTAATCTAAAAAAGCCCGGAAGAGTCATAAGACATCTGAAAGAAAATTACGGGGATGAATTTGTCTTATTGGGTAATATGGATATGAGCACAGTAATGCCCTTGGCAAACCCCTCCGAAGTAGCAAAGGTCACAAAGGACATAATAGAGAGCGGGGCCCCGGGAGGAGGGTTTGTATTTGCTTGTTGCACTGATATCACGGACGCAACACCCCTTGAAAATATCATTGCCATGCGAAAGGCGTACAGAAAATATAGATCTTGTTATGATTAAGCAATAGAGGATCTAAAAGTGATAAATCATGAAGAAAATGCAAAAATGGGCGTTGATTGTAGTCTTAGAGGTTTTATCAGGAACTTTGATGTATTTTGGTGGGATTAAATCCACCCAAAAGGAAGATTTTTGGATAAACCCATCGGATCCAAATGATTGGACACAATTAACCTTAGATTTCAAATTGCATGGCCAAATATATTACCCGCCTAACTACCGAAAGAATGAAAAATATCCAGCAATGCTCCTCTTTCATGGACTTGGGCGTCAATTGAAGGATAATGATTATTTTGCCAAAAAAATCGCCAGCAGAGGGATGATAGGATTTAGTATCGACTTTCGGGGACATGGAAAATCCGGAGGGACGTTTCCTTTTGAGGATCCACGACACTACAACGCCACCTTTGGTGACGCGAATGGGCTTTATAGATATGTAAGGGGGAGAGGTGATGTAAATACTTCCCATATATATTCCCATGGAACATCTTTAGGGGGTGGCGCAGCCTTATTTTTGGAGATTACGGGATTAGTAAATCAAACCTTGGTTTGGTATCCGGCTATAGCCTATTATTATGGAAATATCGAATTATATCATTATAATCAATCAATCAATGGATCGCCGCTGGAGGGACTTATTTTAGCAGGTACCCGCGATGAATGTAGCAGATGTAGCCCCGCGTATGTTTCAAAATTTATGGATAATAATCCTCAGATGGATTTAAAGTGGTTAGAAGGGGCTAGTCATGCAGATTCCGAATATTTCTTGGAATGCGTAGATATCTCCATATCTTGGATCCATGAACAGGGGGGTATTGATGAGATATCTTGGATCCAAGACATCTATTATTCGGGATACCTCGGAATCGGTCTGTTTATAAGTTTTGGGGTCTTAGACTCTATGATTTTAGTTAACAAACTATATTTTAAAAGAAGGAAAGGCCAAAACAAATCTGTTTAAACACGAGAGAGCAATTATTTTTGATCTTATTGAAGTGGAAATGAAGTATAATTTTTATACTCAAGTTCGAAGAAACATCTTTTTAAATATATAAGCGCTTCGTTAACTAGAGATATTGTAATATTTTTGCTCAAAATTGACAAACAGTTTACAAAAAGATGATCGTATATGGTACAATATAGATTTAGATTAACGGGAGTCCCTCCAGATCAAGCCATTAAATTGATCGAAGTGGATCCAAACCAAACAATCGCCGAAATTAAGAAGACTGTGCAAAGAGAATATAAATTAAACCCCATTTTGGCAATTCAATTTATATTTAAAGGTAAAGTGCTTCCAGATAACTTAAAATTCGCCAAAGTTGGTATCCATCCAAAGAAAGACGTCATTACAGTGATGGCAACCCAAGCGGGCGGCAACTAGAGAAAGATCCGATTTAAAGATTGAATTCGCTATTGGAGCTCAATCCTTTCATTTTTTTTTACTTTCTTTCCTATCTTTCTTTCCTATTGATATCCGTTTTGTTCCAGATGCGAGTTTAAAGACTCGTTCGAATGATCAATATCTGCTTGATCCATGGCTCTTGTGCCGTACTTTTCAAAAAATAATGCAATGATAATAGTTCCAATCATGGATATGAAAAAGAGTATTAAAGTCCAATATAACCACTCCTTTATATTTGTTTTCCATTTTTGGGTTAAAATAAGGAGGAAAATTAAGATCGACAATCCTATTATAGCTGTCCTTATGTTTTTCCTTTTTTTATCCTCAAAGGGTCTATTTATGAAATCCAAATAATCTTCTTTCATCTCAGGTTATTCCTCTTTATATTCCCTCAACTCTTTTACAACCATACGATCAACCCATTTTTCGGGAAAAAGTTTAATCATTTTATACTTAAAAGTGCTGGGAGCTATAAGATAGGAGAGTTTAGGGTTTTCTTCAGTCAAGATTTCATAGACCAATTTACCCACTTCTACGGGCTTTAACCCCGCATTTTTACCTTTTCTGACTGCATATTCCCCAATTCCAAGGGCCTCCTTTTTGAATAAAGAGTCCTTATCAAAATCATTCAACAAGTCTTCTCCTTTATCCCAAATCTCGGTGGTGATCCTTCCGGGTTGAATCTTCACAACATCTATATTGTAGAGGGCTAGCTCTCGCCGTAATGAGTCGGAATACCCTTCCAGTGCATGCTTTGAACTACAATATGGACCGAAAAATGGAGTGGCAAAGAACCCAGAGTCGCTGGACATCATCACAATTCTACCCTTTGATTCCAAGAGGAGGGGAAAAACGGCCTTCGTGACCCTATGAACCCCATATAAATTGACTTCAAACTGTTGTCTCATCTCTTCTACTTCTATATCCATTAAAGGCCCAGCAACAGCGATTCCCGCATTATTAATAATTGCGAAAAGTGAGCCTGTTGTTTCCTTGATAGTTTCTATAGCTTCATCAACTTGAGATTGAATGGTGACATCTAGTTTTACTGCATGAATATTTTTAAAAGAATCAAGCGATTCAATATCTTTTTGCTTTCGAGCACCCGCATACACATAATATCCCTTCTCGGCTAAATATTCAGCAGTAGCCCGACCAATACCGGTTGAAGCACCTGTAATTAACACGGAACGTTGAAGATTCATAAGATTCATAATAAGTATAAAAAATAATAGAGGGATAAAAATATAATTCTTGCTTACTCATTTTTCATATTTTGAAAGATTTCAGACATTTGCCCGAATATTTCAACCACTTCGGGTTCATTTCGCTTTTTAAGATGGGTTTGGGTAACCTTACATAATTTAATTAATTCATCGATGGCACCCATTTTAGATAGACGAATCCAGGTCTTATGGGGATAAAATTCATTTTCTGGATCCTTAAACAAAGAGCCATTTTTATCCCGGCAATCTTGAATAATATTCTTTAACTTTTCATCATCTCTGTTGGGTTCCCAGCTCATTTCCACTATCTCGTTCATTTTATCCAAAGTTTGGTGGACAAAATCTTCAACACTGATTTCTTTTTCAAAATTTACCGAATCTGTGATCCTTTTAGCACCTAAATCGGTAGCTTCCTCCCAGCAGTGGGCATATTTCCGGATCCAAGTGTAAAGAATTTTATTAACTTCTGTGGAGACTTTGCCGTGAAATTCTTTATCGGGTGCATCTTTAACCTGGTTAATCGTTTTCATAAGCGGTTTATAATCCAAAACCCGAAAGCGAGTCTTGCCCATAATGCCATTTGGTTCAGTTATCACTGGAACCATATACGCACCCGTTCTTCTTTGAAGGCTCATTGTACTCTGTGAAGTGTGAACCAGATAGGGATATTCACCGTGGATCATTGGTACCCTTAAATGCTTCTTACTGGAATAATCAGAATATTGAACAAGGACAAAGCCTTCCTTTAGTCGTTGTTCAACATGAGGACCAATTACGTTGAATGAAATGCTGGGATACACGTAAAGTCGGTTAAAATATTTTTTATTTACAATATATTGATAGATTAAATTATTTGACATGTTTGCAATTGAAGTAACCCAATATTTATTGGGATGAGTACTAAAAGCCGGAATAGGATGAAAGAAATCAGCAGTATGGAGCACTAGCATAATCACACCCGTGCCTTCTTCCTTCGCTTGCTCAAGTGCATCATCTAAAAGGTGGAGGTCTTCATATTCAAACATCTCCTGGAGTGGCTCGTTTCCTGCCAGCGGTAATCGGAACATAAGATCAAGAAAAAGATTGGCGTAATAATTGCATCCTGCCCGTGTTAATCTTTTGATTCTTTTTGGTGATGCATTAGGAAAGAACGCCCACATTGTTTTGGCGATGCTTTTTCTCATACCCGGCATCAAATTGAGAAACCCTCCAATGAGATGACTCCATACTTGGATAAGGCGTGGAGGGTGCATCCAATGATGTCTTACGATATTATGTTTGGTTAAGAAATTCACGATCTTAAATAGTGGAGTGTACCGGGAGCTCCATCCTTTTTCATCTTGTTTTGAAACAAAGAAGAACTTCGCACCCGTTTTTTGATCGGGATTTTTCGTCTTTTCTTTCATATTTTTTGAATAATTTTTTTTATTTTAAATAGATTTCCAGAATCTTGATACCCCTAAAAATGATACCCCTTAAATCTCAGCTTTTATCCGATTCACTTCAAAATTAGTTACTAGAAATCTTTCCCGATAACGGAGAAGGATATGAATCGTTCTCTTACCGAAGAAATATAGAAAAAGACCATTTCCAATTGCGTGTATCAGATCATAGGGTAAGCTGGAGGTATAGTAAAGAAGCCAGCTTTGCCATGTACGTACAGGTATCCAAGCCAACCATGACCATAAATTCATAATAACCCCATAGGTAATACCTAATATGATACCCAAAAGGCCCAAAATCCATCGATTAATGATCTTGGATGGGGCAATTTCATTTTTTGGTGGTTCATTCTCAGTCTCCCAATTATCCGGAGAAGGCATTTGCGTTTTTTTGGACTTTTTCTTATTCCTTCTTTCTATCCACATTCCAAGGAATCCCCCCAAAAGACCAGTAATTCCCCAAGCAAACATTTGGTAGATAGTCCAAGGACCTTGCCCCACCAGAAAATTGGAAAGTAGGGCAGTATTCACCCCAATAATAAATCCAATCAAGGGACCAAACACATAACCCGCACAAATAATTAGAAAGGTACAAGGTTGAAGACTTGGTACGGCTAAAAATGGAACGCGGGAAACGGCGGTGAATGCACTATATATGGCAATAAGGGAAACCTCTTTATTGGAAATTTGTTTCTCTTCCAACCGAAAATATAACCCCAGAATAGAGAGAACAATATAAACAAGCATACTAATAATTATACCCCACGAAGAACTATTTGGGTTTATTATGGATCTTGAGAAGAAGATTTGGATAAACAGTTGGAACGCCCCAAATGTGAATAAAAATGATAATATGATGCTACTTTTTTTCATTGACAATTACCTCCATTGGATTTATTTTGACTCGAATTTACATCCACTTGATTCAGATGTTTCATTAACTCTCTTATCACCATAGGTTTTTCATGGAAAAAAATCTGATCCGTAATCCGGGTTGTTTGGGGATAGAAATCTTTATTGGAGGTGAGGACTTGATGTTTTAAATCATCATCTAATATCTGCTGTTCTCCAATTAAGATAATCCTTTGGCTAAATTTGGCAAGCATCTCAACATCGTGAGTTACCAATACCACCGCATTTCCTGCTTTTCGGTAGTTTTCCAAATATTCCAAGAACCGTATTTTCTCCCGATAATCCATCCCATGAGTAGGTTCATCCAATAGGAGCACCTTCGGCCTAACCGATAAAATGGTTGCTAAGGCCACTTTCTGTTGTTCCCCAATTGATAGATATCGGGGATAACTATATCTATATTTTTCTAAATCGAATATGGCTAAAATT
>CAZEPC010000327.1:0-5753 GCA_964513765.1 uncultured archaeon | reverse complement strand
AAGGAATAAAGGAAGGAATAAAGAAAAAACAGGAAAATAACAGCGAAATTAAAATAAAATGAAAGATAAAAAAATTCTACTTACATTTTTTAATGGCCACATTTGCTGCAATCAAGAGAGGATCCCATACAGGCGCGAAAGGAGGAGCGTATGCCAAATCTAATTGCTGAAGATCATCTATAGTCATCCCCGCACTTATTGCGGTGGCCAAAACATCAATTTTTTTTGCACCCAGCGGACTTCCCGCGATTATTTCGGCACCCAATAGAACATGGGTCTCGGGATTAAATCGGAGGAGTATATTCATCTTCTGATCGCTTGGATAATAATGAGCTACTTCCCGGTTAGTAATCATCACAGAATCCACCGGTTCGTTTAATTCTTTCGCTTGTCTGTAAGAAATTCCGGTTATGGCACAATGGAGATCGAACATCTTCCAAATAGCCGTACCTACTACCCCACAGAACGGCTTTGTGGTCTTTTTAGAGATATGAACCCCAGCAAGCTTTCCCAATCTGTTTGCAACGGGAGCTAAAGGCATATAAACATCATCATTCAAAATTCTCAGAGGTGAAGTAGCACAATCCCCCGCAGAATAGACCCCTTCAACACTTGTACGACAAAATTCATCTATGACAATCGCACCATTTTTCTTCATCTCTAATTTTCCATGATTGAATATATCTGTGTTTGGTTTTACCCCAACGGAAATTTGAACCATATCAAAATTAAAGGACCTCCCATCTTTGATTTGGACCTCCAATTTACCCTCATCATTTTCCTTTACATCCTCCACATACTGATGAATGGCATGAATTCCCTCCTTTTCCAGAGTTGTAAGGTATATCTCCTGCATCTTTTTCGAGAAGGGTCTTATGGGGCCGAATGCATAAATTTCTTCAATTTCCGGATAGGCACTATATACCTGCAACATCTCTTGTCCGATATAGCCCAATCCCACTACGGCAACTTTTTTAATCTCACCGGAATTTTTATTCAAAAGATCCTTGATTTGTTTACCATCATTGAGAGTATGAACTTTAACTAGCCTTGGATGGCCTGGTTGTATAGAGAATCTTTCGGGAATAATAGGCTCAGCCCCCGTTCCGATAAATAGATAATCATATGAATCTTCAAATATTTCATCGTTCCTAAGGTCTTTAACCTTAACTTTTTTTTCAGAAAAGTCTACATCAATGACCTCGTGAAAGATTTTAAGCGGTATATTGCGTTTCTGAGTTACATCTTCATAGGTGAGGGTAATAAGATCGTCAAGTTCTTTCACCACATCCTCTACATAATAAGGAATTCCACAGCCACCATAGGAAATATATTGTCCTTTTTCATAGACCATGATATTCCATTCAGGTTTATATTTTTTAATTCTGCTAGCTGCGCTTAGACCAGCAGGGTTGCCTCCAATAATAATTACTTTAGTCATATTTAGTCATCTTTTAGGTTTGTATAATTTTTTGATCAGCTATTACAATAATATTCATTATAACATATAAATCCATTTTAAGGGAGTTAAAAGAAAAGATAATATAGCCATAATTCATTTGAAATGTTAAGTATATGACGAGAAAGGATGAGTATCACGGAACAACCGCCATCGTGATGATTGATTTCCCCCCGAAGATTTGGTTAGGAAAAATAAGCCGAGAATTTCCCTATTATAGAATAGAGATAAAATCTTTTATCCCCATAAGCCAAGATCCTTTTATTGGGAATTCACTCATCCATATTAAAGGAAATAACATCGGTAAAATTAAAAAAAGGCTCGCGGGTTTTCAAAATCTCATCAAATATCACATCATGGATGAGTCTAAATCACATATTTCCATCAACGCACATACCAAAGATCAAATTTTACTCGACTCCATTGTAAACAGCGAATTATTGGTCAATTTTCCCGTTATTATCGAGAAGGGAATGGGAAGATTCAATATCGCATCATCCCGGAAATCTCTGGATGAATTTTTAGTAAATTTAGATAAGCATAATATTCATTATAAGGTTAAAACCATCGAGGATTATTCCGATAAAGAATTGAAGATTCAATTAACCTTAAAACAATATAAAGTGTACCAAAAAGCCAAGGAATCGGGATATTATGAGGTCCCCCGGCAAATCACCTTAACGAAATTAGCAAAAAAAATCGGAGTGGCTAAATCGAGTCTTTCTTCAATGCTTCAGAGGATCCATAATAGGCTTCTAGGCGGTTAGGGGGCCTTAAAAAAACATTTTTCACCATATATGCTGCGTTTTAGCAGCACGGTTTTAGTCAATCGTATCCATCAGCCTTGATTTTTCTTCTCTTTTCCCTTAATATTTACGATAGAGGTTTTAACCGGGATTTTACCCGATTTTTGCGAAAGTGAAAGTGCCTTTTCTATAATAAATTTTAGACCATTACAACATGGGACCTCCATCATGGTAATTTCGATCGATTTAATCGAATTTTTCTGGAAAATTTGGGCAAATTTTTGTATATAATATTGCGAATCATCCAATTTAGGACAGCCCATCAAAAGGGTTCGGCCTTTTACATAATCTTGATGAAAATTAGGATATACAGACCCAAAACAATCCGCAGAAATGAGCAGGTCGGCATTCTTAAAATAAGATGCCTCCACGGGGGCTAACCGGATCTGGATAGGCCAGTTTCTTAATTGGGATTCGTTTCTCGTTGATCGCTCCGAATCTCTTGGGTCGGAGGTATTTTTAGGGCCTTCCCCCGTTTTTTTATTTTGGGAAAGATTAAGAGATATGGAACCAGGACATCCATGAAATTTTATATCCTCCAAATCTTTATCTCCTTTTTCTTTATTCGGTACTTCCCGAGGGCATTTCTCTTGATTTTTTTCAATGTGAGTGTATTCTGAAGGATTCTTAAAATCTTGCTTTTTGAGATAATCGAGGGCTTGGTTAAGCAGCTTAACCTCATCATGTTCTTTTAAATGTTTCAAATGTGCAAGAGTGGTTTTCCTGCCTTTTTCCATGATATTTTTAAGCACTCGGATTTCATCATAGGGTTTGGCCTCTCTTTCAATTACTTTAATTGCACCTACGGGACAATCTCCGATACATGCACCCAACCCATCGCAATAATTTTCAGCAACTAATCGTGCTATCCCTTCAATTAGCTGGATGGCCCCTTCGGGACAACCAATCACACATTTCCCGCATCCCGTGCATAATTCTTCATCGATTTCGATGATATTTCTGATCATTTTTCTCAATTAGAATAAATCGAGATTTAATAAGTATCCGTAGGCTAACATGTTCGGATTCAACTAAAAATAAAAATAAAAATAAAATATAAAAAGAAAAACACAGACTAAACAGACTAGGGTAATCTGGGCGATTAAACCATGCCTTGAGCCATCATGGCTTCGGCAACTTTCATAAATCCGGCGATATTTGCACCTAAAACATAATTACCGGGATCTCCGTATTCAACACTGGCATCATAAGCCGATTTATGGATGGACTTCATGATATTATAGAGTTCCTTATCTACTTCTTTTGCGGTCCATTTCATTCGCATTGAGTTTTGAGCCATTTCAAGACCGGATACTGCCACACCACCAGCGTTAGCTGCTTTACCTGGCGCAAATGCAACATCATGATCTAAGAATAATTCGGTTGCATCGATAGTAGAGGGCATATTTGCGCCTTCCACCACAGCAATAACTCCATTATCAATTAGTGCTTGGGCATCATCCTTCTCGATTTCATTTTGAGTAGCACAGGGCATTGCCACATCAGCCTTAATCTGCCATGGTCGTTTTCCCTCGAAATATTCAATATCAGAGAATTCTTCGGCCATTTCTCTAATTCTTCCCCTTCGGATTTGTTTCAAATCAAAGAAGAAATCGAATTTTTCTCCGGTAATCCCGTTCGGGGAGTGAATAAAGCCATCGGAATCACTTAGAGTAATTACTTTCCCTCCAAGCTGATTCACTTTTTCGCATGCATATTGGGCCACATTTCCAGAACCCGATATTGAAACCAATTTATCTTTGAATTCTTGATCCCTTACGGCCAACATCTCTTTCGCAAAATATGTAGCACCATAACCGGTTGCTTCAGGTCGGATTTTTGAACCACCCCATTCGGTACCTTTCCCTGTTAAAACACCGACGAATCGGTTGGTGATTTTCTTATACATTCCATACATAAATCCAATTTCACGACCACCCACACCAATATCTCCTGCGGGTACGTCCATATTAGGACCGATGTGTCTGTATAACTCCAACATAAAGGAATGGCAAAACCTCATTATCTCTAAATCGGATTTTCCGTGGGGATCAAAATCAGATCCTCCTTTTCCTCCACCCATTGAGAGACCAGTAAGTGAATTTTTAAAAATTTGTTCAAATCCTAAAAATTTGATTATCCCTAAATAAACACTGGGATGAAATCGTAATCCTCCTTTATAGGGGCCAATCGCGGAATTGAATTGAACTCTGAAACCTCGATTTATTTGTATCTCGTTATTATCATCAATCCATGGAACTCTGAAAATGATTTGACGTTCGGGTTCCACAATTCCTTCTAGAACCTTATATTTTTTGAAATCTGGATGTTTTTCCAAAGCCGGCGTCAAAGAGCTGAGAACCTCTTTTACTGCTTGATGAAACTCTGGTTGAGCCGGATTTTTTTCAACAACTTTTTCATAAACTTGTTCAATATATTTATCCATTTTAGACTATATTGGGTAGTTTAAAATTTTACAAAAATGCTTCGATTTCTAGCTTGATAAAATTATTTAAAAAAACAAATACCAAATTGTTCCAATGCATTCATATTGATGAACAGCGAGAAATCCGTTGTTTTTTTATCAAATTTGATCAATTTTATGATCTTCTCCCATTCTTTTCCCACATCAATAACCTCCCGCAGAGAATTTGGCAATTTTTCAAAAATTTCTCTTTTGAAAAAATTTCCTTCCCTACTAGGATGAAGAGCAAAATAAAGCATATCAATTTCCACCAAATCGTTGAAAAAGTGACTGCCCAAACTCACATCTGGGATGAGACCTTCGTGCATTTCCGCAATTTCTCCAATGATTTGCACGGTATTGAATTCGGAAAAAGAAACAGGTATTCCCAGAGATGGAGTAGAGGTCCCCCACCTGCCTGGACCCATCATCATAACTTTTTTATCTGAAAGGGTATCATTGGAGAGTCTTTTAGTTATCTTACCTATGAGCCGAGCCACCTTATAGCGCTTTTGGTTGGGCAATTTTCCATATTTTTGAGGAACTACGTAAATAAGATAATCTATTTTTGTGGCAATACTCCTTCCAATAATGGGTCCGTTAGATACAAAAACTTTATGCTCTTCATCAATCTCTCCCGGTGAATCTATGTTTGGTTGTTCCATACGAACCTGAAAGGTTCTACATTGGAGCAAATTGAGTTTATATTTTTGGGGCGCAATATAATTAATCGTAAATTCAATATCGACAGGATTTTGATATGCATGTTCAAGGGTGTCCAGCATTTCCCTAAATGTGTCAATGATATCAGTATCCTCAATTAAGCCTTGGAAATCGAGGAAACGTGTAAAATAGCCGGTTCTTCCCCGTTGTTTAAGCTCGTATTCTAATTGATAATCCTTAGTGGAGATGAGATCCAAGGGGAGGATGTCATTTTTCTTTACAATTTCCGAAAAACGATAGGAGATCTTGCAATTTTTTTCTAAATCAATAATATCCAACTTCTTCTGAGAAAACTGCCTTT
>CAZEPC010000326.1:5237-5790 GCA_964513765.1 uncultured archaeon | reverse complement strand
ATATATATTATAACTATAAAATCATCATTAGACAATCACAATTACCAGATTATGCATCCGATTCGGATTTAATCATATATAAGATACATCGCTTTAAAAAAATTAATTTTAATCGTACCATTGAGGTGTGAGCAAGGAAAAAGAAGAGCTCAAGACGATTGATCCACTTCCGAACAAATAAAACATATCAAGTCACGCTTTCAAGGGGGATTAAGCATTTAGAAGAAAAACAAACGAATCTACCTACTTCACAAATACCAAAAATGGATGAAAAAGACATTAAACCATTTGATAGTAAAGCATTCCCAAATGAGGGTGCCCAGATATATTCCAATCCATACATGCATGCAGATAGGTTCTATTCCATGCCTAGCGTGCAGAGAGAAGATTTCTGTATGACCCCATTTCTCCGGAAGGAATGGAAACTTTTTCAGGAAATTAAATCCTTTAAAGGTTTGTTTCAATACATGATTGAATTAAATTTTTTTCAATATTGGGGTGAGATGGAGAAGAATATTTGGGGAGAAGGGTTTCATCCAAAGGGATTTTCCCT
>CAZEPC010000326.1:2825-5227 GCA_964513765.1 uncultured archaeon | reverse complement strand
GAGTTCATCAAGTGGAATTCCTACAACACAGCGTGTTTAAAACTGTATTTTTCCTTGTTGTACTGGCAGAATAAAACTTGATAAATGCATAATTTAACTCTTATCATAAAGGAGATTAAAGGAAAACTAATTTTAGTTAAATTAAAAGACTATGCAAAAGACTCGTTAGTATGGCTATTTTTATTATTACTCTTACAAAATCCGAAAAAAGTCCATTTTATTAATTTAGTCCGATGTATTGATTAATTTTTGGTTTTGATAAATCAGTTTAAGCTGTACTTCAATTAAGTTACGACACGTTTCAAGTAATTCAATTTGAGAACTCTTAAAATTATTCTTTTTACGACCAGCAACACAAAATGTGCCAAAAATCCTGCCGTCTGGCCATCTGACCGGAAATCCCAAGTATGAGAGCCACCCGTCCTCAACTTCTTTACTATCCTTCCATACTTCATCTTTCTCCGCATTGGTTACCATGTTATACTCTTTTTCATTTTTTATCGTTTCTTCACAAAAAGTGCCAATTAAATCTATAGTCGTCCCCTCTTGAATATATTGGTTTGATTCGTTGACCCTAATAAATTCCATCTGGTCTTCATGAATTTTACTCAAGAAAGTTAGATCCGCATTAACTTGGTTCGAGATATATTCTATTAAATTTTGCCACTCTTTTAATTCTCTCGAAGTAAGTTCCACATCCCTCTTGGAAAATCCGAATTCAGGATTTATCTTATTGAAGGGACAAGGACAATATTTTAGGTCTTTAATATTCTTTAGATCAAAATTAATCGGGAGAATAAAATCCTTCTCAATATTCATCATAAAGGAACTTGAAATAAGCTGAAAATGTTTATCTTTTCTGAAACAATTTTCGGTAATCTGGTTTAGTAAATTCAAATTTGGTGCGGTCATAAGAAGCTGGTAATTATATTTCCCAATTTTATTGAATACATTTATAATAAATGGACAATATTTTGCTCTTTTTTCCACATGTTCAGGATCACTACATATCAATTCTAAATTCATTAGGGGTAAATCAGCAGTCTTGAAGTTTATACCACATTTGAATCCTAAAGTCCCATTTCTTTTCAATTTAAGGATCCTTGCGGCCACTGCTGGTTGTGAAAGATCAACTTGCCTTGAGATTTTGGAGTATGAAATTTGTGGATTTTCTTGCAATATGTTTATAATAGTCTCATCAATGTCATCAATATTATCAAGAAATGAGCTCATACTTTTAATGTTAGAGATTAAAGATAATATATCTTTGTCTTTTTTACTAATTTTAATCACATCTATCGGAGTTTCAATTCTTATTTGTCTTTTTGAAAGAGTGATTTGATTTCCGTTATTCTCTTATCTAGCCACTTTTGGAGAGTTTTTAATTCGTTTTTTTCCTTAATAAACCCGCTAAAAACTACTTTCTCGGCAATAGGTTTGAAAAATAAGAGGCCACCTTGAAATTCGGCCGTATTAAATTCCAGTTCCCCGAAGGAAAGGATTATCCCTGTTTTATCAAGCCCTCTGTAATTTTCTGTCACCAGACCTGCAAAAAGCTTCCCATTGTAGCCCTTTACACTTGCCTCTAAGAGAGGTAGGCCCTTTATTGACCCATCAATTCCAATAAAACCAAGAATATCTGCATCAATCTTATTCCTCTGATCCTCTAAATCCTCTTTAAACTCCAATATAGATTCCGCGCTCTTATCTTCCATCCACCAAAATTTCATAAATCTCACCCAACTCCAGTATTTCTCTTATTAAAGAATTTCATTATTCTTTCTTTACAAGATCATCAAGGCTTGAGAGATCTCCTTGCATAATATCATCAAATACCGCATCAATCTTATCATCCAATGCTTCACTATTTTCTGAAAAATATCGATCAACTCTCTGCTTGATCTTATCTTTAAACTCATCAAATATCGAGATATTCCCATTCCAAGAGATTATATCTTCTTTATATTCTTTAAAAAAATCTTCCAATATTGACTCTGCAAATAATCGAAAAAGGCTTTTTGGAATATTTTTATTTACTAATCCAACGGCTATGTAATTTTTTCCTTCAAATTTTTGAACAAATGATTCTACCCTTAGGTTATCGCTTTCTAAGGATAATTTTGACATTTGTTCTTTCATTGATTTAGATCCGAAAGAAAAAATTGCCGATAAAAAGCCACTAAAAAGACTTGGATCGAGATCCTGGTCTATCTTTAGAGAGACCAAGGCATTTCCACTTTGATCAATAATATTGAACGATTTCAATGAATTTTTTTCCATCTTATTACCTCTGTTTTGTCTGTTTTCCATTAGCCTTCATGAAAGTAAAAGTAAAAAAAAATATGAATTCTTATTTTATCGTGTAAGCACACGCATTTTCCCGTAATTCATTTTCAATATCA
>CAZEPC010000326.1:0-2725 GCA_964513765.1 uncultured archaeon | reverse complement strand
TTCTTATTTTATCGTGTAAGCACACGCATTTTCCCGTAATTCATTTTCAATATCATCTTTACTCTCTCCAACCTCCCCAATATTATCATCCCCATATTTAATCTCACCTGAGGCGGACTTACATCCAAGTTGGAAGAAGTTCACCCCATTGCCTTCAATTTCAATTTTTTCTGCAATGGTCTTCCGATACTCTTGATGGATAATACAATAAGGAGAGACCGCGTAGCCTGAACCTTCTTGATTATAAATATCCTTAATTTCGGACATTATAGGCGGGACTTCATCCTTCAAATCCAGATAATCATCCAATACTTTCTTAAAAGGACAAGCACCCAAAATTAAAAGATTGCCATCCTGGTTTTCTAGAGTATCATCAAGATAGGTTAGCGGGTTTTCCTCTTTCGTTATCAATTCATCAATACTATTTACCTTAAGGGATTCTTCCCCGAATTTTTCTATTACAGAATCAGCCAAGGATTTTCCGACCCTTTGAAGAATTCCCTTCGCCATATCGGGCCCCATCATCTCAGTGATGGATTGAAGAAGAAACATAAAGAATGGTTTATGATTTTTTGCTTCTTTTCTTGTCATTATAATACCTCCTTCAGTTCTTCAATTGTTTTTTCAAGTTCATAGACAATTAAGCCAATATTGGGGTCTTTTCTGGTTATTACTCCCACAAATAGCTTAGTGTCCGGAATAGTCATTATTAACAGCTCTGTTCGATCTCCTTTTACATAGGTTTGAATCAAATTACCTCCATCAATAGCATTGAGTACCCTCATACTTAGACCATAAAGACCTGCACTCATTGCGGAATATCCTTTGGTTTCAATTTTCTTTTTCGATGAATCCGCTAAATTAAAGCCATCTTTTTTAATGACGCCGGTGGCGATCACATCCGGGGCATTTTCCTCAAACTCTTCTAAAATTTTAACGATCTTATCTTCCATGCTCATTACATATCACCTTTACTTATAATTTGAATCCTATATTATAACTAGCTATTTCTTTAAATCTCAAAGAAAAAAGACCATCCCAAATTAAAATTTTAAACCCACAACAATTAATATTGTTGCCTGCTTTCAATCAAAATCAAAAAATAAAAAATCAAAACATATTCGTTCTTTAAATTCTTCTTCACCAATTATATTATGATATGAAGAAAGATATCTCCAGAATTACAATAATTATGTTAATTTGTTTGGCAACCTATACCCAAATAAATATGTTGGATAACGCAATGGGTTTTCTCATTTATGAAGAAGCTCAAATTGAAACAGATCAAAAATTGTATTATCCAAATGAAACAATTTCAATCATTTGTAATTGGTCATTATATATTAATAATGAAGAAGAGGTAAATATCTCCTTAGTATTTCTTGATGGTCATCCCGACACGTACGGAAGCACAGAAGAAATGTTAGGAAATTCATTAAATCAGATCAAAACAACCGGAGAAATTATTGAGATGACGGATGGGGAGATAAATCAAGCGAATAATAAACAATTTGAAGTTAATTCTTCGGATCTCTTTCCTGTTCTCCAAGGAGAATTTAATAATTCCAAAAAGATCGGACTTTATATCTGTTTATGTTTCTACGAAGTGCCATTTAACCCTACAAACGAATATGTTTCTGATCCTGCATACATTAACCTTACAAAATTTACACCGGAATTTTTGGAAATTAAAGCAGAAGAATACGCGGTAGAACTGGGTAATTCATTTAATTACAACAACACAATATGTGCAAATGAATCTCCCAATTTATTTTACGGGAAAAATAGCTTAAATCTAACTTTACAAGAAGTTGATATTGATTGGGAGAAATATCCCGAAAGAATCCCAATTATGATAACTAAAAACATTGAAATAGATAAGGGTAAATTTAACCTGAGTATTTCCTCAGAAGTCTTAAACAGAACGGGTCATTATAATCTCTCCTTAACCATTGAAAGGAACACTTTTTTTCAAAGGAGAACCGTTAACTTATCCTTGCGGGTCAGTTGGACAAATGCAACTATTCATATATTAAACAACAGCTTAGCAGAGCCAATCCCCATAAGAAATGGTTCAATCACTCTGTTAGCCGAAACTAAGAATGAAAGAGAGAAAAAAACTTACATATTTGATGCAGATTGGATTTTCCACTCAGATAAATTGGAAATTTTGGATTTCAACTATACAGAGGATGCAATATTGAGTATAAGCATAAATAATTCCGTTGAACCTGGGATCCATACGCTAAAAATCAACGCAAGCTCTTCCGATTATAATTTTAGCCAAGTTTTAGTGACTTTACATTTCATCCAAACTGTCCAATTCAATCTTCAAAATAACACAGACAAACCTGTTCATTTAGACGAATTCCAACTGGACCATTTTGATTATGTTTTTAAAATTGAAAATGAGGGGACTATATTTGAGATTGCAGATGATATTCAATGGAAATATGGGAATACAACAACCGGTAAATCCGTTCAGATTACAGATTTAAATTATCAAGATAGTTTTTTATGTATCACAATAAGTTTACCAGACTCCACAGGCATTTATTCGTTTTTTTTGAATGCCACATCTGAGAATTATAATTTTACACAAGAAGAAATAATATTTCGCTGTATAGAAAACGCAACCATTGTAGGATTAAATGATACAAATCAACCATTTCAGATTTATGACGGTAAATTCTCTCTTTTATATAATATAGAGAATTTAAATGGA
>CAZEPC010000325.1:0-5798 GCA_964513765.1 uncultured archaeon | reverse complement strand
GTTCTCTTTTGCGGGTTTCGTTGATTATAATAGTCCATTGCTCCTGAAACCAGATCTTTCTTGGATTACAAGCTCTCCAATTGAAATAGGTGTATTTGGATTTGATTTCTATACAATGCGACCCGCATTTATGACTGCCGATTTCTCCGATACCAATTTGGTCCTTTACATTTTATCATTTCCATTCCTTTATAGCAGAGCCTTTGTTAATTTCATTCTTTGGGCCTTATTCATGAGCCTCATCCAGAAAAGGTTTTATTCCATGAAAATAAAAAGGAAATCAGAAGATAATGAAGGTACAGATGTCAATCAAATTACTTTTATTGAATTAAAAGAAAATATCTCCTTTTCAGAATTTAAAAATCTGGGTAAAAATTCCTTACTTCTAAAAACTAAAAGGGATAGTATAGATTCTGGAATTCAAGTGAGCCAAGAGCATAAGGATTTATTCAACACAATTGAACAAAAAGACGGGATTCTCCTGGGGGAAATTAGATCCTCGATTTTAAGCGCCTATTCCCAACAAAATTCAAAACTACCCGATAATTTCCAGGATGCAGCGCTTAAACAAACCTTCGTCTTAATCACCTATTTATTAAAAACCAACCACCTATCTTGGTGGAAAGCAGAGTTCTCCTATACCTACGAACAAGCCACCTTAGATGGCCTTTATTTACTCTATAAGGATGGGAGGGACTTACTCTACTACAACTTTAATGAAAATGAAAGTGCTGTGGATCCAGGTTTGGTGAGTGGTATGTTTAGTGCAATTACAAGTTTTGTTCAAGAAACTACTAAAAGTACGGAGCGGCTGTCCGCAATCGAAAGCGGTGATAAAAAGGTTCTTTTAGAATATTCTGAGGATTTTCCCATCTTTGGGGCCATATTTGCAGATCGGGAAACTACGGAGGTTCGTAAATCGTTAAAAGAGATGGTTAGGAGTTTTTCTGAAAAGCATAAGGATGTATTACCTAATTGGTCCGGAAATATGACTTATTTTTCCGAAGATGATAAGTTGGTTGAGAATATCTTCTCGGAATTTGTGTAATTTATCAAAAAAATTGAAATTAATGAAAAAAGGATTATCTTTTGACTAGGCCAGCGGAACATTTGGTTGAAGGCTGTAAACTTTTTTAACGAACTCCAATGGAGAGATTGAATCTCCATATTTTTCTTTTAACATCTCTAATTGGACACATTGGTTTTTCATAAGATCCCAGAATTCTTGAGGCATTCCTTCTTCATCTTTATAGATCTTCTTCATCCTATTAAACTTTTCAAGATATTTTGAGGTACGAATGCTGAATTGCCGGATATATTCCTTTTTTGTGTATTCTTCTCCAAGTTCTCTTTCGAAAAGTGTCAATAAATCCTCGTATTTCGGCAAGTTTCCTATGGGAGTCTTTATGGCATCAAATTCTTCATTAACTCTTCCCTCTGCCCATAATACCCAAATTTTCTTGTCTAATATTCCGTTCAAATAATTTCCCTTTTCATCTTTGAGGAAATAGTTTGTGGCATAAACTCTTGGTGTGTGCTTTAGATTATTTCCAAATTCAATATGATGTGTGAGATATTCTCCCAATGGGATGATGATAAAGTCCATATTTGCCATCGGGCATGATTTCCTAACACCTGTTTTTCCTAATGTGGCGGCGGTTGTTTCAGATTCTATAATTGCCCCAATAAAAACACCATGTTCCCAACTTAACGATTCTGCAACAGGGACCGTAGTATCACTATCTCTTCCCCCATAAAATATCCCATCTATCTTCACTCCTTGGGGGTCGTTTAAATGTGGATCAGCGTTATCTAAATCGTTAATTCTAATTGTATAACGTGCATTGGGGTGAGATGGCATAATCTCTTGTCCGTTCTCGTCTATGTTCCCTTTTTTCCAATGTCCGGCATAATTCTCGCCTTCTTCTGGTAATTGTTTTTCCATCCCCAACCAATACGGTTTTCCGTTATTGATCAACACGTTCGTGAAGATAAGTTCTCTTGGTGTTGTTAGGACATTATAAATTAAAGGGTCATCCTCGGGGTTTACATCCCGTATAATTCCGAAAATTCCCGATTCAATATTCACCCCCCTCAATTCCCCGTTCTTGCCTTTTCGGAGATATGCAATATCGTCCCCTACCACCGAAGATCCCGGGATCATGGCGGTACTTGTTTTTCCGCATGCGGAAGGGTATGCGCCTGTAAAATAAGTAATTCTGTCTTTATTTTTGGGAGAATAACCCGCAATAAACATGTGTTCTGTGAGCCAATCTTCTTTATTGGCCTTATAAATTGCCAGACGTAGACACAATTTCTTTAAACCTAAACTATTGCCCGCATATTGATTATTTACTGAAAAAACCCTATATGCCAAGGGATCAATGTAAATTCTCCGCTTATCCAAATGGATTGTGTTTCCCCTTTCATTTAATTCACCCGCGGAGTGCCATAAATAGAAGAAATCATTTTTTTCCCCCTCTTCCATATTTAAAAAAACTTCGTAACCGGTCCTGTATAAAAGATCTTCAGAATGGGCAACATAAGAGGAATCGGTGATTTGCAAGGCGGGGATCGAAAATTCCGAATGAGCAGGCCCCAAACAGAAAAATCTCACAATCATTGTCTTCGCTTTCATTACTCCATCCATATACCCCAAAATTTCTCGCAATCCTTCTTCCCTGGGAACTACATTCAACCCTCTGCTTAATTTTTGACCTTTAGGTAATAATGTAGCGGTATGTTTTTTATCTCTTGCTTGATCGTGATTTTTATTGCTGTACCATCCGTCAAAATGAATCGTATGTCCTTCTGTGTCTAGATTTTTCTCTTCTTCTGACTCTAATGCCAATTTTCGAATTCTCTTGATGTCTTCTTTTTCGTCATTAATCACAATAACATTTTTTGGTTTCATTAATTCTGCTGCTTCATCAATGCATCTTTGGACTTTAGGGTTGTCTAATGCATCAATCTTTAGTTTATCATTTATAGATATATCATATTCAACCATAAAAATTTACTCCGTATTTGTTATATGTTCTTTAAAATAAAACTAATGACATTAGTTCATACTTCCTTTAAAGGTTACGGGTAATTATTCAGAACAAATATAGGTATGATATACAAATCTCTTAATTCTGACCCTAAATTAGTAAAACCTCTATCAAAAGTTGAATTACCTATCCATTCTCTTATCAAAGAATCCAGAAAATCAGAAAACTAGTTCAAGATTTTATCATGGAAAAAACATTTAAATATTTTAGATCCTCAATAATAAAGGGGTAAAGTTATTATTTTATCCGAATTTACATCTTTTGAAATAAAATTTCCTATTTTCCTTAATGGAAAATTCTGAAATCTCAAAAAAACATCCTTATAGGGCAATCAACATGCTTGAAAATATTTTTCTGATGGTAATGAATACGGATTTATTGTCCAAAACATCCGGAAACCATTTTAATGTCGAACCAAATGACAAAGTTCAAATTGAAATGGCTTATCCCGATGAAGATGAAGAATATAACAGTTCTTATTTATGTTCTAAAATTTTAAACTCTTTAGAGGGCTTGATTGATAAAGATATCCCCCTTAAGAAATTTAATTTCGATTTCTTTTATGATAAGATTCGGGCTATAACGCTTGATGGGCAAAATATTTTAATAACAATACTCCCTCATCATTTTATATTGGGTTTGGTTTTTGAAAAGGAAGATAATCCAAACCTTTACAAAAATGAACTTATTAAACTTATCAACGAATATTTCTTGGAAAATTTTCTCCATTCCAACCCCAGGGATATAGATAAAGATAAGATAAACGATCTTTTACTCACTTTGTTTATTGATATACGAAAATATGCGGATGAAATGGAGAGTCATCAGGAAGAAAAAAACCATGTGGCCATCTTTAATAAAGTTCCCATGATTAAAGCCTTTGTGTATGGTATAGATAATGCGGGAAAAAGTTCTTTGATGAGGCTGCTGGCCACTGGAAAGTTCGATCATAACTATTTTAGACCAACCAAGAAATTTCGGATAACGAACATTGATCTTGAATCTGGTGCGAAGTTAGTATGCTGGGATATGCCCGGCCATAAGATATTTAGGGAAGATTGGCTAAGGGGCGCCCAATCCTCCAATATCCTAATCTTTGTACTGGATTTGAATGATCAAGAGAGATTCAAAGAGGCAAAAAAAGCTTTATGGAATATGCTGAATCTGTATGAATTAAAAGGGTTGCCTTTGATATTCTTGGCCAATAAAATAGATTTGGTTAGCGATCTCCCTGAGCAAGAAAGTCTAAAGAACTTCTTTGAATTAGATAAGATAAAAGATCGGGATTACCATTTTCTAATGACCAGTTTGCCGGAAAGAGATGGTATTAAAGATCTAAAAAATATACTTCAAAAGGAGTGCCAAAGATTATTGTTGCTAAATGGCTTAGAGATCATTAACACCTCTGATTCTGGAGATCAAAGCATCTCGGATAAGAAATAATCCCCACAACTTGACTGTACTGTCCTTTTTATTCCTTATTTTTCCCTTTGTGAGCTTCAGCTTTTTATTCCATGTTATGTTCTTTTGAATATGGAAACTCAAATAGAGAAAGATCAGAAAAATACTCAAAAAAAACCCTTCTCTAAAAAACAATTTTGGAAATTCCTTGTTCTTCTTCTTATGGTCAATTTCTTTTGGTTTTTAGGGACAACAGTATCTGATATGTTGTTAGATGAGTTGGTATTGGACTTTGGTGGGATTTATGCAGATACCCGGGATAAAATTCAATTTTATGATTCTCTTTATCAATACAGTACGGCATTTAGTGTGCTTCTGTTCGGATTTTTAGTAGATAAATATCCAGAAAAAAGAAAAGGGGTACTCTTGACAATTAATTCTTTATGGATTTTGATAAATATTGTGGTTAATTTCACAGAAATTAATGATGGAATTTATATCACTATGCAAATTATCTGGGGGGTTAGCATGGGTGCCCATGGCCCGATCGTGTTTTCATATTTAGGAGATCTGTTCGCGATTCAATATCGGGGGAGGTTATTTTCAATTTTTGCAATAGTCTTGTATTTCATCAAGGGCTCTTCTAATGTTTTAACAGGTATTATAGGAGGATCCTTGAGCTCCTGGAAGATTCCTCTATTTATAATGGCAATCGGTGGTGCGATCTCTCTTATTTTATTTGGATTTTTTGGAAAAGATCCAAAATTGGCCCAAATTGAACCAGAATTCAGAAAAAAAATTGCAAAGGGAGGAAAATATGATTACCGATTAGATAAAAGCAATCTCAAAGCAATTTGGTCTCAAAAAACCAATCGTTGGTTTATTATCCAAGGTTTTTTTGGAATGTTTGGGGTCACAATTGTGAATCGTTATATTCTTTATTGGTTTACTTCAAGTGAAGGGGGATTAAACATGAATGAGGTTGTTGCCAGCCTTTTATTGGCCGTTGGAGCAGTTGTTGGTGCTATGATTGGGATTCCATTGGCGGGCCGTTGGGCCGATAAACAATTTAAGGACGGAAAATTGGACAAAATGCTGTATTTTCCCATAGTATGTATTTTTGGTGAAGTGATAGGATATGCTTTGTTGGTTTATCTCCCAAACTACCCGAGTACAGTAGATAATAGTATTGACAATATATTCGTATTTCTTCGTGAATATCCTGTATTTTGGTGGTTTATTCTCATTTTCAATATTTGTCTATTCTTTGGGACTGCGGTGGGTCCTGTGGTTGGCATGGCTCGGACCCATATAAATTTACCTGAACAGAGAGGGACTGCGGCG
>CAZEPC010000324.1:0-5818 GCA_964513765.1 uncultured archaeon | reverse complement strand
TTTTATCAAACCTCGTAAGCGTTGTTCTTATTCCCCGTTTGCTTTTGTGGATGAGTTTTTGATTATGTAAGAATAAAATAAGGTCATATTGATCTATTGGGGACATCTCATTTATCTTCGAAAGGATATAAAAATCTTGAATTTTCATAGAATTAAACCCAAAACCCCGTTAATTCATAATATAACCTTAAAGCATAAAAGTCTTGATTTTTTAGGGAATAATACAAATATTATCACCAAAGTTTTGAAAAAAGATGGGATCTAACGATTGGTGTTTAAGGATAATCTGATTCCAGATCGAATTTCATTTTTTCTTTGATTTTTATTTTAATTTGATCATCTAACGCAGACATAATTGATTCCAGCTGTTCTTCAACTTCCAGGAAATTCTTGCAGTTTTCGCACACATCAAACCAAACTTGCAAATAGGGATCATAATATTTGGTCGTTGCTAAATCATAGCAACAATCACATCTTTTTTTCCCTTCCTTTTGTTCAATAGGAAAGTTTTTCATTGCATTCTCCATATTAGCTTCCTTCAAATTTATTTGAATTTCTGCTGGTTCCTTATAAGTTTTTTCTTGAGATTCACTCATGTATATGTGATTTGTTTAAGGTTTAAAAAAAAGAAAAAATCTGTTTAATGTTATTTACAACTCAATCAATGATTCATTTTGAGTTATTATCTCAAATTCTCAAATTCCTGGTTTTCCTTGACTTCTTTGATTAACCTGCCTTAAAACCAGAAAAACTGGTTTTAGACCAATGACTCATCTTGAGTCATAGCAGAATTTTTTTTAATGTTTTTTGATCAAAACTTGTTTTTTTCTTGAATTTTTAAAAAATATTTCTAAATAATTACAATTTTGAGGAAATTCTTAATGAAAGATAGCCAGTTTTCTGTTAAAAAATAACATTCTATAATGAAAAGAAACTATTTTCTGTGGGAAAAACACGATATCTCTGTCTTTTTATATGAGTTTTCTGTGAACTTTTCACATTATGGTGAGATTTAAATATATTTTTGGCAAATTTTTTCCTCTAACTCAAGCAATTGATGTTGTCTATCTTTAGCAGAAATAGTATCCTTTGCAAAAGAAAAGTCAAGTTGCTCGTGCAAAGTTTTTTGAAATACCCTCTTTTTTGATAAAAGCACCTAATTTTAGAGATAGAAAGAAAATGAAAAAAACGATTTCTTGATATTTTGAGATAACATTTATGTTGTCCTCAAGAATAAAGGAACTCAGAGTGTTTTGAGAAACCCTGTATGGTTTTTCACCTCCTTTAAATACTGTACTTTTTGATATACTATTTAGAAAAAATTTCGATCTAAGATTTGAAAGAAAATATATGTAGGTAATTTCGAACATGAGAAAAGCAAAGAATAATAATAAACGGCATATAAAATGCGATGATTGTGGTTCTGGTAAAATTATTCAAAATAATCGGGGTTACATTGTGTGTGGAGAATGTGGACTCACATTGAATGAAGAACCAATAATTGATAATAGACCAACATTCTATGGGGAAAGAAAGGGAATCAAGGGTTCTGGTAAAAGACAACAAGGAAAACTGCTTGATGGAACAAAGGTTGGAACAAAAAGGGAAAGAGCGCAATTTAAAAGATACAAAAGGCTTCAAAGATGTCAAAGATCCTCCTTCGCGGATACTAGGAAGGAAAGAAGACTACATCTGATATTAAATAAATTAAAATCGGCTTTTAATGTGGGCCTGCAGATAAATCATTTTATCCTCCCCATAAAAAAAATGTTACCAAAACTCCCCAAGGGAACTCAAGCTAAAAACGATAGATATTTAGCAACAATTGTTTTCTATTATATTTGCAGATACAATGGGATTTTCATCGATTTTGAAGAACTATTGGAGAACATGCAAATCCCAAATAAAAAAATAAACCGGGTCATCACAATAATTTATAAATACCAATGTGAGAAATATATTAAAATCAACCATAACAGAAATTTAGAAAACCTAGGACAAGTTGAAACTGCCTTAGAGCGACTTCTTTGCAGATTTGTAGAAGAACATGTCTCCAAAAATCATTCCTCCATTTCCCAAGAATTCATTATGCTTTCAAACCGTTTTTACAAAAAATTAAAGATAAGATTTTCGGCTATGAAGCCAAAGGTCAGGATGGCTTTTTCCGTAGTGTTGGTTAAAGATGCTATGATACAGAAACAAAAAATTGGGAAAAAGGAAATACCACCTACATATAAAATCTCCCGATTCTTCAACATCTCACAATGTATGCTTTATACCTACACAGAAAAATACGGGCTTTATGTGGATGAAAATTCGGAAGATAAGCATGCATACATTTTGATTAAGCGTTCCGTAGAGGATGAATCCTCAGATAAAAATGAAAAAGAAAATGAAAATAATAATGATAATGAAAGCAATGAACGGAATTCATTGGATGAACAGGGATCGGATGAATCTCAATTAAATGAACACAAGGTTAAAAAATCTAAGACACCTAATAAACAAAATGTTCAAAAAATAGACAAGGATATCCCTGAGGTGTTTGTGTTCAGAATTCATTGGGATCAGAATCATCAGATAAACTTGGAAATATCATATTTAGAAGAAAAAATTGCACAAAGCTTATGGAAGATACATCAAGAGAATGATAATCCAAACCATGATCCTTTCCTACTTAACGATCCATCACAAAATTTGTTATATAATATGATACACATAAATAGCAACAATTTTAAAAAAAGGATTTTGGGAAAAAACCCCATGAATATCACAGGATCTGGTTTTGACCCCGGGAAATCTATATTACCCAAAGGACCTCCAATTGATACTATAATGAAAAAGAGGGAAAGACCCCCTAGAGATATCCATGGGGTCGCCTCCCCGCGAAAGAGATCAGTGAATGGTCTTTTGTATTATGCGGGGTTCGGGTAAAAAAAAAGAAATCCATAAAAGATCTCTTATTAGAGGAAAAAACCATAATTCCAAGAATACATATACAGAGGGAGAGAGTAAAATTAATGGGATAGGAAATCTAATATAAAAAATAGGAAAGGTCTTATCCTTTTATAACTAACGCTCCGAATATGTAATTGGATTATAGGCATAAGGAAAAGAAAAAAATGACACAATCCCATAGTTCAAAACGCCGGAGGAAAAAAAGAAGAAGGTTGACCAAACTGAATGGCCTTAAGAGAAAGAGTTTAAGGTATTTTAAGGGAAAGTTTGTCAATCTTTCGGGCAAGATTTCCAAAGCTGATTACTGTGCACCCCAAAGTTTCGGATCCTTTCCCACCAAGATGCATATATGCTTGGAAGATGTGGATGTAGAAGGATTGGAAAAAAATTTGGATCATATTTGGATTACCTTTCCGATTACCCATTTGGACGATGTGAGTACAGGGGATACCATCCATCTTGAAGGGAAAGTAACTAAATATGTTAAAAAGGATGGAGTGTATTCAATTGGGATAGAGATGCCCAGATTGTTCCCTAAATAATAGAGGATCAAGATTGTGGGCATTATTGTAAGATTGTGGACAGTATTTTAAATTTAACGAAATGCGAAAGAAGTCCCCATCCCTTTAGGGAGGGGATGAATTTCGCACATACATTTAGACATTCTGACTCAAAACCAAAGAAAAAAGTATTTTCAAAATACAAATACAAAAAAATAGATTATATTATTCTAAGCAGTTTCAAATATTTTACCCAATTTCTTTTCCACAATCCAAGTTTTCGTCCATAGACCACCGATGGCATCCGAGAACTCCGCATCCTTCACCTGGGAAAGAGGGAGCCATACCGAATTGAGGCCGTTGATCTGAAACGAAAGGGCCTTACCCCGTTTTGATAGAATCTCCCCGGGAAGAAGGCAGTATTCCCCGTCATTTTCCAGATTTTTCAGCCACTTATCCTTATCGATGTACTTAAATTTCCGGTTTGTTTGAGCGGAGGGGGGCGATCTTTTTGAGTTCCTGGATTTTGCGGATTTTCCCGATCTGGGGTCGGTTCCGTTTTGTCTACTCGGGTTTTGATTGGTCGCGGTTTGGTTGGTGGAGGATTTATCGGGGTTGGTGATGATCTTTTCTACCGGGATGTCCATCGGATCCGAACCGTATTTGGCATTAGTCTTATAAGTTCTTTTTTGCGATTCGCCTGTATCTTCACCCCATTGCCGCCGTTTGCTATGCTTTCGTTTCTCTTTCCCCGCTTCTCCCGAGTATCCGGTGGCATAGACAATCTTCTCTTCGTACATATGCTTGAGCAAATCGAACATGATTTTGGTCTCAGGAAATTTGAGGTATTTCACATACCCGGAGATGAAAAATTGCACATTCCTACTCCCGTTTTTTCCCTCCGTTTTCACGGCAATACTGGTAGAATCGCCGTTGAACTTATGGACGGTTGACCACGTGGCGCTTTTTCCCTTCAAGACGCGCAAAATAAAGAGGATTTCGCCTAAGTTAAATTTGATCGTCTTTCCCTCTCCCCGCGAAGGTTTCTCCCAGAGGCCCGAATTACGACCGTTTGCATATCCAGATTCAGAGCCTTTGCCATTTTTCTTTTTCTTGATAAACCGGAAGAATACACAATCCTCGGTTTTGGCCGAAGAACTCATGATGATCCCGGTTTTTTGACCGAAAAACGATATACTATGTGAATCCATAATATTGATATTCAATAAACATATTAAAAATAAGAAAATTCACCGATAAAATGCGAAAGTTTTCTCGGTTTTAATATCATTTAATTACTCAGAAATATATCATGCAGTTTTACGGAAATAAAAAAGTAGAGGTTAAAATTAATGTGCTGGAGATAATTCCAGGGAAAATTTACGCAGAGTTCTTAGAACCTGTTGAAAAGAGACTTTACATCCCCAATTTCACCATTGATAACCCCGACATCATAAAAAAAGAGGGGACCACCACAATATCCATTGATCGCTGGTTCTTGAAAAGATTTCGATTGATTTAGGAATATAAGGAGATATTTGGATGAAAT
The DNA here is from genome assembly GCA_964513765.1 of uncultured archaeon. GTDB lineage: Archaea > Asgardarchaeota > Lokiarchaeia > Sigyniarchaeales > Promethearchaeaceae > CAZEPC01. Next base: position 811 of record CAZEPC010000324.1, on the reverse strand, counting down.
AGAATATAGATTTACGAGAAAAATGATAAAATTGGGTGAATCTCTTAGGAGGAAAAATTTCATCTACTTGGGATTTTTTGAAAATTAAGCGAGCTAAATTACAACAATTGGGGCTTTAAATTTCTCTTCAATTTCTTTTAAAACAGAATGATTCAATTCGTGTTCTTCCTTAAAAACAATTGGACAATCCCTAATGATTCCAGTAGAGATTGAGTAGCAATCAGCTAATGAAATTGGAAATTTACATTTAAGCATCCCTGCAAGGAGAAAGATTGATTGGGAATCAATAATTGAAATCATTCTTTGTATATGATGGAGGATTCCTTTGCTTTTCTTCATACCAAGAGTTCTACATAAAATATAATAAATTTCTGACAACATTATCTGGTTTCCAAAAATCTGAAAATTATTTTCTATTGAAAAAACATTCTCATTAAGGATCTTTACAATCTTTACATCTTCCTTTGATAAATAAAGAATCCAAACTCCGGTTTCAAAAACGCATTTATTGTGTTTATTAAAGATAGAAATCAGTTTTTCCATATATTGATTCTTCCTTTCTTATTTACATTCAAATATCATTTAAAAAGAATGTTTTTCTTCTTTTTTCAAGTCTTTTTCCTTTTCAAGTTTGGTTTTTGGTTTTTTATAGATTGGATCCCTCCCCATACTATGAATACTATACCTGATAATTTACGGGCAAACGCATTGGCGAAGATATTGGATGCATTTAGAACCAGCTATCTTCAATTAGCCCGAAAGAGCCAGCTTCACGGGATCGTGGTCGCCGACCAAGATGCCAAGGTACTGG
>CAZEPC010000323.1:0-5834 GCA_964513765.1 uncultured archaeon | reverse complement strand
AGCGTCACCACTATTAGTGATTCTTTATACCTTTCGGATGATCAAATATACAATGAATCGGAAGCAACCCAAAAATTTGTTTATAAAGTATCTCTGGGTGATATTGGAATTGATTACAATGTGAGAATTCTTTTAAATATTACCTTGCCAGATAGAGATTCAATTTTTAATGTTGATTATGATAATATGAATGTTGATGATTCTGAAGGAGCTAATTCAGTTTCTTATGCAGAAGATGGCGTTGAACAGTATGATAATTTTGATAATGAGCTATCTTATTACCTTAATCTTACTAAACAACATAAAATAAGTGATCTAGAATTTGATGCCAATTTTACTTTCTCCTTTTTGGATGTGGTTGATGATTATTGGTATGAGGATCAGTTGGTAAATTCTCTTTATGAAAGAGAAAGAAAATATAAAATGACAGTTAGTGAAGGCCCAGAAACCTTAAAATTTTCCAAATTTTGGATAAATGAAACAACTATTTATTATCCTCAATTGTTTGATAAAAATTCGGAGAGGAAAACAGAATTGGGGAGAGATTTTAAAATCGAAAATATGAACTATTCAACTGGGTTTTACCCCTCCGATACACCCATAAACGAAACAACTCCCGAATTTCCAGAGGGTGTTTCTATTTTTGGCCCCCAATATTATTTATGGAAAGGAGAAGTCGATATTATATCCCTTAGATACGAAGTAGTTGATAGTCTTTCAATCGTTTTAACTGATGAAATCAACAATCCGGTTTCAGGATATAAACTTAATCTATACCGTGGCAACCAATTATACGGTCCAAAAATGAATAATTTTAAGAATCATCCGATTGCGACAAAAGAAACCAATCAAAATGGGCAAGTAACAATAAATTTTGTTCCAAAAGGGGAATATACTGTAGAGGTACTTGATAAAAACGGGAATTTCATAACGAATCTTACTGCAGATGCGAAAAAGCCTGTTAATGTCTTAAAAACCAATATAACTCATTTTCCGGCCACTGTTCTCTCTCTACTAAGCACATCTATTGTTTTAATTGTGGTAGGGCTGTATATCTATAATAAACATAATAATGAGTGATCCATTAAGAATTAAATTTGCTGTCTTAACTTTTTCTTTTTGTTTTTTCTTTTTGTTTAGATTAAATTTAAGAGAAAATTATTTAGTTTTCAACACAATGATTAACTTAATGATTGTTTTCAATTATAAAAAATTAGACGATTTCCTTGCTAAAATGGTATTGCGTATGGGTAATACCGTATTTACCCAATATATTGAACCTTCTACTAATCCCGATTTGTCGGAAAATAGACATAAACTCATTTTACAATTTTTGGGATACCCCAGCCAAGGGAATACTGATTTGAACATTTTGCATCAGATTTCCCTCGGGATCAAAAGTTCCGCTGAAAGAGATGAAGTTATCGTGAAAATGAAGAAGGCATTTGAAAAAATTGGGGATATCTCTATTGTGGAAGGTTATATAAATGAGATTTTCATGTCAATTTCATAAAATTAACAAACGACTTTATCTTTAGGTTTGTAATTTTCCTTGATGAAAATCATCTTTGTGGGTTTATCAGTGTTATTTTTCAACCCATGAGATTCTTTTGCCTCTAATCGAATACCCGTGCCTGTTTCTACGTCCAATTCTTTCCCATCATCTAGAAGAAAAGTCGTGGTCCCCTCTATGATATAGAAGGTTTCAGCGATTTGATTATGATAATGAGCACCTTTTTCGTCTCCCGGTTGGAGTGTAATGGTTCCCCAATCTATTTGTGGGCCGCGAATCATATATATGACTCCGCCATTATTTTCTTTTTCTGCTTCTTTTACTATTTGCATTTTTTTTCACTTTTTAGTTAGTTATGTATTAATTAGGTTTTATTTTATTTACATTTCTATTCAATATTTTAAAAGGCTCGCTCGAGGAGTTTCTTTAGCGATTCCTTATCAACTTCCCTTGGATTTGCGTTTACCGATCCGCCCTTGGTTCTTGCGATGATCCAATCGAATGACTCTTTTTCTATTCCTAAATCTTCCAATCTGAGAGGTATTCCTATGTCTGCAAACAATTCTTTAATCATACCGATTAATCTTTTTGTATTGTCCTCATTGGATGCCTCTGGTTCGTATTTATTAAAGAAATCATGCATGTTAAGGGTCTTTGATATTTTGGCATACTTATTAGCTCTTACCTTCAAATTATATTCGATTACCCAAGGAAGAAGGCTTCCGCAAATCTCTCCGTGAGGCAATTTATATTTATATCCGATAGGATGGGCCAATCCATGAACTAACCCTAATTTTACATTGGAAAAGGCAACACCTGCAAAGTAGGATCCTAATAACATCTGGGCACGTGCCTCATAATTATCCCCGTTATTTACCACTTTCCGTAGGTTTCTTCCAATTAAAATGATGGCTTCCATGGCATAAATATCGGAAAGTGGATGGCTATGTTTTGAGACAAAAGCTTCAATTGCTTGAACAAGGGCATCCGAGCCGCTATGCGCAGTAATCTCAGGAGGGCAGCTAAGAGTAAGGCTTGGATCCAAAATAATATATTTTGCAATCAAGTGCTTTCCGCGAATACTTTTCTTAAACCCCCTATTATTATCGGTTATTACTGCATTATTTGTTATTTCGGAACCCGTTCCTGCGGTTGTTGGAATAGCGATAAATGGCAGTCCAGGGATCTCGAATTCTTTTCCATCATGATAATCTTTTACCTTCCCGCCATTGTTATAAATACCTGCAATCGATTTGGCAGAATCCATAACAGATCCACCACCAATTCCCACCACAAAGTGGGGTTGAATTTGTTTGGCGAAATCGACTCCATTATCGACAATTTCAGTAGTGGGTTCTTGGGATCCAACAGAGAAAACTTCCGTTTTGATATTTTTCTCTTCACACAATTGCATTATTTCAGAGAGTTTGCCGCTTTCTTTTAGTGAACTACCTCCTACAATCAATAATGCCATAGGATTTTCAACCTCACTCTTTTTAAGATGGGGCATTGACGGATTGAGAAGGTCTAAAATTGCATCAGGAAGAAGTCTAACCGCATCTTTCCCAAATTCTACCTTTGGGTGAGGAAATGTAAAACAAATCTCGTTCCAAGGTGTTCTTGGTAAATAATTTACTGAATCTTTAGACGGTTCATCTTGCTTTTTTTCATCGGAACTTTCTATTGGTTTGTTATCTTGATCTGCCACTCTTTAACGTCTCCAAGTAATAAGTATTAAGAGAACTCCGGATATAAAAAAATTTCATTTTCTTTAGCTAATTATTTAATTAATCAAAAAATTAATTATTTTATTTAATCATTATCATTTAAATATTGAAATGAATGCAAATAAAAAATTGGAGAATCAAGGAGAAAAAGAAATCTCTAAAAATAATGGAAAGGAAGAAATTCGGAAAAGGGGTAAAAGAATGGTGAAACTTCTTCAAGGTTCAATAGGCACAAACCTGGGTAAATTGCCCGTACCGCCTCTAACTAAATGGTTGAATGGCATTATTTTAGATGCAAAAAGAGGTGAGGTAAAGATTAAATTTAAGGTAAGGGAGGAAATGTCAAACCCCACATCTCTTCTCCATGGAGGGATCCATAGTGCAATGATGGACGACACCATTGGCGTCACTTGCACTACTCTTGGTTATGAGGGGTTTCTAATCACAATAGATTTTCATGTTGATTATTTAGGAAAAGCTCATGTTGGAGAAGAGGTGGTTGTATATGCAAAAATAAAACGAGAAGGAAAAAGGATTGTACATGCCATCGCAAATATTACAAATGCTGAGGGAAGTGTGATTTCTACGGCAAATGCTAATCTTTTAAAGACTACATTCACACCAGATTATAATAAAATGGCAAAAGATTCTTAGGCAAATCTCCTTGAGGATTTTTAAATTATAGACCTTTGTTTTATTTATGGGTGTTGATTCCGAATAAGTATGGGATTGATTATTTTCCAAGAAAAGGGTCGAACCTATGAAATCAATTACAAAAAAGATGTTAGCATTAAAGATAATTTTGTAAAGGATGATATAGGCGGCCCCGATATTCTCTTCGGTATGTTATTTGAGTATATAAAAAACACCGAAAATTTAAAATTACTTGATTTAGGATTAGCTGAAGGCGGTGCAAGCTCTAAATTGTTTAAATCCTTGGGCGCGAGTATTTGTGGTGTTGATAATTCAACGGAAAATGTTGAAAAATGCCAAAAGAAACATTTTGCCAGCGAAATTCAACAAATTGATTTTACAAATCTGCCCCTTCCCTTTAAGGATGCAGTTTTTGATCTGGTGGTCTCTTGTGGTATGTTAAATGATCAAAAAGAAATATCGGATCTATTAAGGGATATAAGAAGAATGCTTAAAAGTGAGGGATTCTTCGCCTTTTCTGTTATTACGGGATTTTTTGTGCCCTTTGTTCATGAAGAATTAACTGAGAAAGATTTTCCCCGTTTATGGCAAAAAATAAAGGATAATCCGGAATTTATCTTCAAATCAAAACATCGTGGATCTAATGTTGGGAAGAAGGGATTTGAGGGGAAAAAAGCTGATGAAATTCAGAATGAAAAAGAGAAAAAAATCTTTTATATTCATTCTAAAGAGAATCTTAAGGAAATATTAAATGAAGAAAGGTTTCAAATCATAAAGAAAGTAGAGGTTATTCATCCTTTACATCATTTCTTAAAAAATGATTCCCGTTCCAAGATTTCAAACTGGATAAAACATAATGATGAAGAAGAACAAAAGATGCTGGCAGAAAAATTCGGAGATACATACATTACCCTTGGATTTTATGTGGGGAAAAAAAAACACTAAGTATTTATTAAAGTAGAGTTGCTTAGGTGTTTTTGACGGAAATTGTGGCTTGGGCTTTAATTTCCCCTTCTCGCTGCCAAAGTTTTATCCCCTTTTTGATTTTTTTGTTGATATTTTCGATGAAAACTTTAGTTTTTATTCATTTCTTTCTTTTTACTTATTATGGCAAATTGGAAAAAGGATATTGATATCACAAGTGCGATAATCAATCTTATTGGATGGATTTTCTTTATAATCGTTGGTATTCTATCACTAATCGATATTTTTGAGGGTTCGAATTTATCTCTTTCTTTAGGGAAAAAAATCATAGGTTTGTTGTATGTTATTATGATTATTGTTTTTTGGCCCATCCAGATAAGTTATCATCTCTATGTAAGTAAAGGAAAACAAGTAGATACTCTTCATAGAATTGATAGGGGGTCGATGCAATTTTTACTTGCAGGTATTTTTAGTCCCATTATATTTGAGTTAGTTGATAGTCCCGGTTCTATTATCGTAATCGTTCTTCTATGGGTATTGGCGGCAATCGGAATGGGTTTATTGCTCATTATGAAAAATTTATCACGCAAGATCGCACCTTTACTTGGATTCACAATGGGAATCATTGGTATTGTTTCTATAAGTACATTTATAACTAAAATGTCCGGAATGACTATTTTCCTATTTTTTATGGGTTCGTTATTTCTAATTGGAGGGGGTGCCGTATATGCATTAAAAAGGCCAGATCCCAAATTAGATTGGTTCGGATTTCATGAGATTTTCCATTCTTTGATATTAATAGGCTGTATTTTTCTTCATTATGTGGTTCTGGCCTTTTATTGAAGTTTTTTTAAACCCAAGAAAAAATAGCTAAAAAAATTAAGGCAATCAAAAATCATGAGTAGAATTTCGTAGATTGTTGACCTGATTGCTTGAATTTCAATTCGCGATTCTTTAGTTCTTTAGACTGGACTTTAATACTATATAAGTCTATCTAATCTTCAATTGCGTATTTC
>CAZEPC010000322.1:0-5845 GCA_964513765.1 uncultured archaeon | reverse complement strand
GTTCCGAATACTCAATTTTTCCATATAACAAGCCTTTTATGACATCTCGCCAAGTTAATTCGCCCAGCAATGTTTCAATATCCAAATCGAATTGCAAGAGATGATATATCTTATTTATTGTTTGAAGAAAGAGGTTTAAAATTGTTGATTCACAAAATTGTAAAAATGGCATATTTTGAAAGATAACTTTAAGGGAGGCTCGGGCAGTCTGTTGTATTTCAATGCATTCATCGTCAATGAGAGAAACTAGCTTTTTAATTGCCCGTTCTTGCTGAAAAAGTTGGAGTGCCTCGATGTATTTAATTTTTTTTGGGGTAATGATTGATGAACTGATATATTCGAAAATTTTCGAGAGAAGAAGTTTGGTGTTCTTTTTCCTAATATGCGAGATTGCCAAATTGATGGTTTTTTTATCCTCTTTTATATTATCTTTTATTCCGAGAAGAGTTAGGACCACATCAAGGATCTCTTCCTTGGTTATTTCACTTTGGGTTACGAAATATGATAAGATTAGAGGAACTAAAGATTCTCTAGTTCCCAATTTCCTTAATGCTTTCACTGCCAGTAATTTCACGGATTCTTTGGGGTCTTTTAATCCAATATAAAGTATGCGTCGGGTTTTCGGGTCTTTAAGTTTATACAAGATATTAATACACGCCATCCTGCGCGAGCTGTCTTTATGGAAAATTCCTTCAGGTGATTCTATTACAGATAGTAAAAATCTTTTTTCATCAGGTGTTAATTGGTCTAAAATAGATTCTAAATTAGGCTCAGTAAATCTTTTAGGATCTTGGTGGGTTATGCTCTCATAAACCCAATTTATCAATTCTTCCGGACAGAATATAATCTGTTTCAAAAGGAGTTTCATTATTTTCTGATTATGAATATAACCGAGATCATAAATTGCATGTCTTTTAACGTGAATGTTTGATTTTTTGAGAGATTCTTGCAATTTTTCAGTCAAAAATTCTCTTTCTTTTTCGGAGAGCAAGGAGATTAATTGCTCTCTTCCTATTTTGTTTTTTGAATTTTTATTAATGCTCTCGGGATCATAAATTCTTAAGTAGGTGTCTAAAGCTTTTTCCCTCAATATATCAATAGGATCAATTAATCGCAAGAGCAAAAATCTTGCAATATCGCCATCTATAAGGTTTAGGTCTTTAATAAGGTTATATAAGAGGATTTCAAAAGCAATGTCTTTTTCTAAATTCCCACGATATGGGGAATCTGAAAATCTATCTATGATTGTTTTTATTAACCCCTTTAAGTAAGATTTATTGATTTCGGAGATGTAATCCCGCTGATCTTGTTCTTCCATTTGATTTATTCCCATTTCGGATACAATATCATATATAACCATTAACAAAGCATATTTCTTTTTTAGACTCACGGTAAATATTTTAAAATCCTCAAAAAGGTAATCTAATATTTGATTTAACAACTTTGGAAAAAGTTTGCATACATTGAGACCGAAATAAAAAATATAGGGATTTTCCGTTTTAAAAATGTTTTTTAAGATTTTTTCTATATGTCTGATTTTTAAGCTAGCCAAAAATTCTTCTAAGTTCTTTTTATTTTCTTTTTCTACCGCTCCGTTGTTGATGAGGGTTTTTGAACTATAAGAAGAAATTGATTTAATCCGAAGATATATTTCATACAGAATTGGATAATTCTCAATTTCAAGATTATACATTTGTTGTTGATAGTCTTTTTGCCCCTCCAAAAAGATATAATGGTCTTTAAGTAAGTTTCGTAATGCTAAAGTAAAAGGATCCCTCTTTTTAATTGTTGAGAAAAGGGATGTTTTTATGTGCCCGACTACTTGCTGATAATCCGCAAGCCATGTATCGGATAATCCTTGGACAGCTAAATCAGTATCGGATTTTAATTTTTCCTCACGTGAAACGAATTTTTCGTTCTTTAAATTGTTCATATTTTTGGTATTTGATTTTTTCATCCTTTTCTCGAGGATCTTTTTCACGATTTTATCCTTTTTTGTCCCTATGATAACTACAGGTTTTTTTGGATAATTCTCGGATAATATATCCATCCATTCTTTCAGATTTTTTAAGGTATTGGGGTTACTCATATCATAAAAAAGGAAGATAATATCCGCAATGGGAATAAATGAGTCTGAAAGAAAATGCCATCTCTTTTCGCCCGAGAGATCAAATACCTCAAAGGTAAAATTACGTTTTTTAACTGACCTATAGATTGAATGAATATCCATAAAAATCGTGGGTTTATATTTAGGTAAATCTTCTTCAGATTCAATTTTTCTTTTTTTCTGTATTTTTTTTTGACTCCGGAAGAATGTGGTACTTCCCACCCGCGGTTTGTTATGGATTGCAAGGATTTTAAATATCAAGTTCTTCCTCTGTTTTTTATCACTGGAGATAACAATTGGTTCTTCAATCAAATGGAAAAGATCGGTTAAAAGAGCAGAATTTTGTTTATTGAACCAATTTTTTTTATTTATTTTTTCTAGACTGGGAAGAGATTTTATCTCCCCAATCGATTCCATTCCATAGGAGGAAAATGTTGATTTTATTATCCGTTTCATCCTGTCTAATTTTTTATTTTTTATATGCAAAGGATCCTTTATCTCATCGGTGATAAAAATTTTATATTTTTTTCCATAGAAATGCTTTCGAATAATGCATTTTAATTGTTTGGAAATGGAGATTCTGCTTGAAAAGATGAGCACAATGGTTTGACAATAGTCACAGAAGTTTCCGAAATTATAGGGGGTTCGGTTTTTCTGAAATGATTGGGTGCTAAATGATTTAAAGGTAGTTTTAGGAGTTTCTCCGACAAATAATCTGATATTTTCCTTGGTTTTCGGATTTTTTATAAGTAATACTCCACTTAAGTCTCTTTTCTTTGGTAAATTAGTCGTTTGGGTCCGGTTTATTTGTTTGAAAAGAGGTGTTGGGGTTAAGAAATATGGTATTCTGTCTTGAAGGGTTTTAAGATGACCTTTTTTACTGTAAAGGTTTAGCAAGGTCAGAATTTTTGCCTTTTTCTCTGACGAAAACGAGAATATACCATAATCTTTCATCTTTCTAATTCTCCTCTCTCACTTTAAACAATGGTTGTTTGAATAGAAAAATTTTCGCATCGAAAATTTACCTAGCCCACTAATTTCCCTCAAATCCTTAAAAAATAGAGTTTTTATTGTAAGGATCATTTTTTTCCAGCTTTTTTGTGATTTTTTATGATTTAGTGTTTTGAAAACATAGTTCTTAAAGGATCAAAACAAAAGATCAATTATGAGCAGTAATTATGATAAGGATGTGTGGCCGCTCGGGTGCTCTTGGGTGTATCCAAGACAGCAGAGAACATCAAAAAGACTTAAAATTATGGTGATCTGCGCCCACCCTGATGATGCAGATTTATTGACGGGGGGACTAACCCATAAACTTACCCAGAGGGGCCATCGTGTGAAATATGTGGCGGTTACAAACGGTAATCTCGGACATTATGAGATAGACCCTATTGAATTAGCAGAGATTCGCAGAAAAGAAGCAAAGAAATCGGCTGAAACCTTGGGTGCCGAATATGAGTGTCTTAATATCGATGATGGTCACGTGTATGTGAATCGGGAACAAACCGAATTGATGGTGAGAACCATACGAACATACGATCCCGATATGATTATAACACACAGACCATATGATTATCACCGAGACCACAGATATACTGGTCAATTGGTTATGGACGCAAGTTATATGCTTATTGTACCCCATTATTGTCCTGAAACACCAATTCCAAAAAGTAGAGAAATGCCCGTTATTTGCTATGCCTATGATGATTTTGAAAACCCCAAACGATTTTTACCAAATGTACTCTTGGATATTGGAGATGAATACGAGATAAAGGCGGAGGCATGTATAAAACATGAATCCCAGATGATGGATTGGCTTCCTTGGACAATGAACCAAGAAGAAATGATTCCACCCGATTATGATAAGGAAAATCAAATTCAAATCTTTGAAATGATGTTAATGTCTGTATTTTCAGGGATAATCAGAGATTTTAGAAAAGTTTGGAGAAAGGGATTTCCAGATAAAAAAGTAAGGAAGGCCGAGGCATTTGAGATTTGTCCATATGGAAGACAACCGAGTAAAAAGGAATTGAAAGAATTATTTCCGGGAGCGTATGTTCCTTCTACAAGATTATTAAAGAAGCTTATGAAGTGAGAATAATATGATAAAACCAGAATATAAAAATGGAGTTCCCATGGTAACATGGAAAATGTATGAAGATGATTATTACGATCGACACCTCGTTCATGAGGTTATTGAAAAATGGGCGGAAGAAAAACCAAAAGATATTGCCTTTTACAGTGCGAACACCGAACAAGAATTTTCTTGGGAGGAGTTTGATAAAAATGCAGAAGCATTGGCCTATAAATTAATCGATATGGGGATTGAAAAAGGGGATTTCGTGGCAACCTCCCTCCCATTTTTCCCCGAACATGTATTTTTGGAATATGCGTGCTTCAAGATTGGTGCAATTATTGTTCCCTTAGATATGAGGTTAAAGCCGACCGAGGTTATCAGATGCCTTTCCTTGGTCGAACCGAAGATTTATGCTCATTTAGGAGAAACAGATATCGCTGATTTCGGATCCCTTGTTGAAATGGTCCGTGATAATGTGGATTTCATCGAGTATTTCTTGCAATTCAGCCATCCGGATGCTTTAATTGAGGAACTAAGTAATGCAAAAGTCATTTCCGCATGGCATTTTGCGAAGGACGCGGATCGGTTGTATAAAGAAGTGAAAAGCGGGAAAAACGATGAGTTAAAGAAAAAATATCAAAATATGCACGGGAGTATCGTAGAAGAAGATGGATGTATGGTTATTTACACCACTGGATCCACCGGATTTCCAAAGCCCGCATTACTCTCACATCAAGGGATAACTGTCCAAAATCTTTGCTTGGGGTGGGGGTTTGGATTTAATAATCCAAATGAAATTATGCTTTGCAATCTTCCAGCCAGTCATGTTGGGGGACAAACCGAACAATTTATGACCCCGCTGTATTTTGGATCCAAGGTCGTGCTATTAGATATGTTTAAACCCGATCTGAGCTTAGAGGCTATTCAAAAATATAAAGTGACCTTGTTAGGACAAATTCCCGCTCTATTTAATTTGGAATGGAGGTTACCGAATTACAACACCTACAACCTCTCCTCCTTGAAGTTTGCTTTATACGGAGGGCAATCGGTGAGCAGGCAATTTTTGGAAAAGCTCCAATTAATGGCCCCGAAATTTGGAACGGGTTTAGGTTTAACTGAACTTTCGGGTTTTTCTACTTATACCCCGTTGGATGGTACGGTTGATGATATTTTGGCTGGGATCGGATATGCGATGCCCATTACGCCAATTTCAATCAGAGAGAAAATGAAGGATGATGGATCTGCAGGCGAGAAAGTCGAGCAAGGAGAAGTTGGGGAAATATGCTTTTCTGGACCTCAAGTGTTTTTAAAATATGTTAATGATGAGGAAAATACCAATAAAACCATTTCGAATGATGGTTGGTGCTATACAGGGGACGTTGGATATTATGACGAAGAGGGTCTTCATTTTGCAGGTCGTTCCAAATTAATGATTAAGCCTAAAGGATATAACGTATATCCTCCCGAAGTAGAAAATTTCATTTCCAATGCGTTAAAAGATAAAGTTGAGAGCGTTGGAATAGTGGGTTATGAGCATGAAGTTTTTGGAGAGGGAATTATCGCATTTGTGGAAAAAAAGAAGGGTAAAGATGTCAGCGTTGAAGAAGTTGATGAGGCAGTTAAAGATATTGCCGCTTACAAACGTCCCTCTCATGTAGTCG
>CAZEPC010000321.1:5180-5859 GCA_964513765.1 uncultured archaeon | reverse complement strand
TGTATCTTCTATTGTTTAACTAAAATACATCCCATAAATCATGGTAAAAGATAATGGAAAGATTCTTAGAAATTTAACATTATTGAGTTATGTATATAAATAAATACAAATGGTTTCTTATATAGATTGATTATTAGAATAATTTTAAGAAAGTTTATACTTTTTTTGAGACTTTTTTTTCCCATTTGTCAATGAGTTTTTTACACAAAATATTTAATTTTTTCATTAGTTTATTATAATTCTTCTTGTGCAAGCCATAGGGGTCCTCCACGTCACCTTTCTCTCCCACTGCCTCTTTTAATGTCATAATTTTATTTGATAAAGATTGATTTTGATATTTTATCGCTTTATTAATTGGGTGTTTTTCTATGTTTTGAACGGATTCTCTCATGTATTCTTCCATGATGAGAATCAAATCAAATTGTTCTAAAAGAGAACTGTTCAAACCTTTCGAGCGAAATGAGGACGGGTCAATCCCTTTATTTTCTAAATATTTTCTGGAGTGATGATACATCATTCCAGAACCTCCGGTTAATCCCGCAGATTCAAAATAAATACCTCTAATTTTTTGGTATTTACTTTGATTTGCATAATGTCTTAAAAGATATTCTGCGGCAGGAGATCTGCAAATATTTCCCAAGCATACAATAAGAACTTTCTCTGGAATTTGTGAGTTTTT
>CAZEPC010000321.1:0-5170 GCA_964513765.1 uncultured archaeon | reverse complement strand
AAATAAATCAATCCTCTTAATTATCATATAAATAAATCTAACAAAAAATTATTGAATTTCGGGATCTGTATAAGAATTTTCAAAAATTAGTTATTTAAATATATTTTATTGGAAATATTACAAATATTTTTTACTTTATTTTATAATGTTAGGATAAAAACTCTACAATAATACAGATATAACAATCTGGGACTTTTCCAATAATATAAGAAAACCCATCATAAGAAAAATCGCCGATAGAATCCTTTACACAAAAGAAAACATATTTTCAATATTTTTGTAAAAAAAACTCATATGATATTAATTTTTTACAAAAACTTTGGTTATTTTCAAAAATATATGAATTATCTTTTGATTTGGATAAATTCCTTATAATATCTAAAAATGGATTTATTTGATAGGTGTTAAAATGGAATTATATAGTTCAAACCAGAAAGATTGTATCGGACTTTTCTTGGGGGAGATGTGTGTATAAAATGGCGATATCAAGAAAAATTCACAAAACATTGTTGGCAGAAACATTTGAAGAAAAAGGAACTACCAAATCTAAATTAAAATCCAATCCTGAAAATTATTATGACTGTTGCGAATCACCGATGATCTCCAAACAGGGAGGATATTCGGTGTGTAAAAATTGTGGGGTAGTGCATGACCGAATTATTGAAAAAATACCTCAGAGAACATTCAATGCGGAGGATGTATGTAAAAAAAGGATCTGTGAGCCCGTATATAGTCCAATTGGTCCAAGAACTGTTATCAGAGGAAATAAAGATGCAAAGGGTTCAATTATGGGATCAGATTTTCAAAGAAAATTCCATCGTTTGGGAAAAATAAATAGGTCTCTTACAACCAGCCTTGAAAGGAATTTATGGGTTGCAATTCCAATATTTACCCGAATAAAGGAGCGATTACGATTACCAGAAGTTGTCATAAAAGAAGCAAAAAGGATATACAATCGGGCAGCAGAGAAAAAACTTACTATGGGGAGAAGTATTGATATGCTTGTAGCGGCCTCTTGTTTAGTTAGTATTAAAATCAATAAAATTCCCCGCTTGGCTGAGGAATTAGAAAACGAAGTTGAGGCAACAAAGAAACAAATTGTCAAATCTTATCGTTTGCTCTTACTTGAAATAATTCCCAATATGAATATTAATGTCTCTTATTTGACTCCGAGAACCTATATTGATCGGTTCAGTTCGGAGCTTTCCCTTCCAATTGAAGTTTCTACGGATTCAATTAAGCTTTATTTAAAAATTAAACAAGAACCACGATTAATTGAGGGCAAAGATCCAAAAGGTATTGCCGCTGCCTGCATTTATATAATGGCGAAATACCATAAAGTCCCTCAGACACAGAAAAAAGTGGCTAATATATGCCACATAACCGAGATAACTCTCAGGGTCAGATCAAAGGAGATCATGAAACATATAAACACCTCTAAATCTAAGTAATATGTCCAGTTTTTTCATTCAAGTGACAATTATTTATTTAAGGATCCTTCTTACTTTTTTCTGTTCCTTCTTTTTATCTCCGCCCGTAATTTTCAGCACTTTTCCCAAATAATCATATAAATCCTTATCATATTTTAGGAAGAGGAGCAAATTCGGCTTTATTTTTTTCATAATTTTATTTAATGAGACTCTATATAATTGCTGTAAAATCTTGGAGGATTCATCATCTGAGGGTGCAGAGGTTCGGAACCAACGCGGGTACCGTAAGCGAGACTTTGCAATGCGCTTATCTGTTTTAGAAAAACGGATACCACCAGCTAATATGTCATAAAAATAGCTTAAGTGTTTGTAATCTTGGGTTCTAAGAATATATCCCAAAATATGGTCTACATACGCTAAATGCTGGAATGCGTAGTAGAGATCCCAACCCTTATTTAATAATTTAAATATATTTTCGTTAATCCATCTATGAATTGTTCGGAAATCTGCATCCCGGCTACTGATAGTATCTAGCTCTCTTTTTGCCTCCTTAATGGTAGAAGCGGTAAAAATATTGAATAGGGCATCATATATCTCTTCTTCTGAATCTCTATTCATGTTAATATTGTCTAAATCTTCTTCTCGAATCTTTTTTGTTCCCTGGGAGAGTGCTTGGAGATCATTTATTGCAGAACGATAGTCTCCATTGGAACGAGAGGCGATGATCTTAATTTGTTTCTTTGATATTTCAATATTCTCTTTCTTGGCTATTAAATGCACGATACGGGCCACATCAGACTTCTTGGCCACGGGTAAATCAATAACGGGGTTGGCTATTTTGTATAACGATTTAAATTTTCGGTTATCCTTAAAATTACAGGTCATAATAATGGGGTATCGGGAGGTTGCAATTATTTCTTTAATGGCTTTTACCCCGCCTCTATCCGTATTCCCATGAAGTCCATCAACCTCATCAATCAAAACCAGTTTTCCCTTTCTTTTATGGGTTGTAAATGATAAAAGGTTGGTAGATTTAACCGTTTCTTGAAGTTGTTCCTTTAGTGCATTTTTTGTTCTGGTATCTGATGCATTCATCTCGATAACACTTAGTCCGTAATCATTAGCTAATGAATATGCTATTGTAGTTTTTCCTACTCCGGGAGGCCCAATGAGCATACAAGATTTATGAGAATTAAATTTGGTTTTAATTGATTTATATTTGAGATTGAACCTCTTTTTTTTTCTCTTATCCTTCTCTTTTTTTAGTTGAGATTTAAGCTTCTTCATCATTTTTTTATATTTTCTAAAGTTTTTGATGAAATTTTCTAGCTGTTTTGCAATATCCTCAAAGCCCATCATTTCAGAAAGCGATTTCGGTCGATATTTTTCAACCCATGGTATTTCTCCCTTATTTGATTTCTTTTTATTTGCCAATTTTTTTGTACCTCTATCCTTCTTTATATTAATTATCTAATTATCCATGTCTTATCGCTTTTTGATTAATTTTCAATTTCGCTACCAATAATAGCCATCTGTGATAAAAGTTTATTGATTTGAATTTCATCATTGTTGGAATCAAGCGATTCATAATCCATATCTGCGATTAAAGATAAATATTGTGCCTTTACACTCCGCTGAAGTGGTGTTCGTAATACTTCACGTGTGAGGCGTGTAAAAATCTCATTTTTTGAAAGCTTCTTGGTTTTAAAGATCTTTCGTAATTCTCTGCGAATACCTTTGAGATTTCCATTTAATGTGGCTGAGAAAAGTCCTGCCACCATTCTTTCATTTAATTGACTTTCTACTTCTGATAAATTCGTAAGATTAACCTTCCCATCCCTTAAATTGGTCAATTGAATAAGATCCAAGGCATCTCCGATATTACTCTTTGTAATATATCTAAGGTAATTTAATTCGTTAAGTTTAATGGAGACTTTTTCCTTTACACAAACCTCTTTAATAAATCTATTGAATAAATGGTCTTCTATGTAGGGAACCATAATCAATTGACACCGGGACACAATGGGATCAATAATTCCCGAAATCTTATCGGTAATTAAGATCATTCGACAGTTATTCGAATATTGTTCCATGATTCGGCGGAAAGCTTGTTGTTCCACATCAAGATCGTGGAAGTGTTTAATAACTAAGATTTTAAACGGTGATTCCCCGAATTTTTTGGTAGATACAAAAGGACGGACTCTAATCTGGATAAATGGTCTGTATCGTTTTTGGATACCTGCACTGGATCCTAACCTACTTGTTGAAATATAGGCCTGTTTTCTGGATTCTCTTCTTTCTTCCTTGCCGATCGGATCATTGGCAAAAAGAACCTTAAAGTTCATGTCAAATTCTTCTTGCAATATTTCACGGGACAATACCTCTGCCAACACTGTTTTTCCTGCCCCCTTTGGTCCAACAAACATGAGGTGAGGGATATTCTGGGCTTTAACATACCCTTTTAACTGTTCAACTATATCTCTCCTATAGGGTTTCAAGGCATTCAAGGTGCTTGGTCGGTATTTTATTCTCCATAAAGGTGAGTTTTTCGCTAGTTCCTTCAGATATTTTGATTCATCTTTATTATTTTTACTTAACATAGTTAATGGGCACTCCTTAATTGATAAATTAAATCCGCAATCATTCCATCTATCTGAATTCTGGGATTAGCTTCCAAGGTAAGACGGTAATCATATTCTGCGATGGCAACTAAAAGTCTATCAAAAAGGGGGAAATCATATCCTTCTTCTATTATCTTATCCATAATTTGTCTAAAAAGAGCTCTACTGGACAAACCCTTTATATCCTCGATGAGATGAATGGCCCCTATTAGTTCTTTTTGTGAAATTTTGGTAAAAATTGAATTTAATTTTTTCACGGGGAGATAACCTGATATTTTGTAGACTACATCTTTATCGATCTCTTTTTGCTCTTCCCCCTCGATTTCTTCTTCTACATAGGCATATACTATTTGCAGAAGATTAATGGCTTTTCGCATATCTCCGTTGGAAATATAGAAAATAACATTAATAAGTTCATTTGTAAGATTAATTTCTTCTTTCTTTGCAATTTTTTTTATTTGTTTTGTAAAATCTTCCTTTGGGAGCGGGTAAAATCGAAAGATGGCACACCTGGAAAGAATGGGACCAATTATATTCTCCACATAATTACACATAAAAATAAATTTTACATTAGGAGGTGCCAATTCAATAACTCTTCTAAAGGCAGATTGTACATCTTTGGATAAATTATCTGCCTCGTCCAAGACCACGAATTTAAAAGGAGTTTGGTTTACGCCTGTATGTGAAACGAAATTTTTGATCTCAGGTAAATTTTTCATCCTACATTCATCGGAGGCATTTCTTTCTAAAATGATGTCTTGTGTCATATTTTCTTTTCCAATGAGATCAAAGATTAATGCCTTTGCTGCCGAAGTTTTTCCAGTTCCTGCTGGTCCTGTAAATATCATGTGTGGTAAGGTTTCTCGTTCCACAAACTTCTTGAGTGACTCTATGGTATATGTTTGGCTTGCCACCTCATCAAGTGACATTGGCCGATATTTTTCCACCCAAGGAACAATTTCATGATCTGTATTCTTTTTGGCCATTCCTATCTAACTCAATAAGTTGGCAATTTTAAAAAAAATTGATGTTGATCAATTAATAAAATACTTATTTTGTTTTTGATTATCTTTATGTGTAGCAAAAATGAGTATGGTCAAAATCCGAATTGCCTCAAAT
>CAZEPC010000320.1:0-5892 GCA_964513765.1 uncultured archaeon | reverse complement strand
TTAAATTATCATTTCCATCTCTTTTTGGTTATCAATTCTGCGATTGAAGGGATTTTTATAGGAAAGATTCATCAGGAATTTTTGGACATCGTATTTTTTCTCAATATCTTTCAAGATTTTAAAGTTCCAATTGATGATTCTGCTTGCCTCTGGTTCAAATTCTCTAATAGAAATTCGCAACGAATCGCTTAAATCAGGGATCAATTCCAAAATTTCGGGATAGATGAAGGTTAATTCCAAATCTTTGATGAAATATTTCGTGGGATTATAGATCCGAATGGAGAAGCTTAACTTCGATCCGATGATCTCCACCTTCCTAAAAATAGAAAGGATTTTTTCCTCCATGGGCTTTTCAGGTTGAATAAGATTACTGTCTTGGATCTTTGCTTGGATTTTTTGCTCTTTAATAAATTTGAATAATTTATCCTTCAGTTCCCCCATATCGTAATTGAGATACTTTGCGAGACTTTCGAGGGGGATGGGATTCATATAGGATAAAAATTCCTTCACCTCTTGGTATAAAATCTCCTCTAATATCTGATTTTTGAAATTCCGGATTCTATTAAGGACTTTATCTTTGATGTCATTCCAATTCTGTAATTCTTCACGAATATCATTGGCCGAAGAGATTGGCATATTCAAATCTTCAATTTCATTGTAAAAATTGCTGATTTCCCGGTTATTATTTTCTATAATTGAATATATATTATTTTCGGTGGCTTTCAATCTATTTTTAGCCCGTTTGAAGTTATGTTTCTTGATTTCATCCTCTATGGGTTTGGTTACCTTATCAAATTGGCGTAAATACTCTTGTTGCCCTTGAATTGCTTGAACCACCGTATTTTGGAATTGTTGATTAAGAAACTCGAAGGTAATTCTTTCTTTGATCTCGGATTTATCTTTATCTCCTTGTGTGGTTGCCCTGAATTTTTTAAACTTATAGAAAATATCCGCCAGATATTTTTGAATCTCCAGCTTGGTATCAATCCAATATATCGTTAGTGATTTCAAAAAGTCCTTAAAATCCAAATTTTTTATCCAAGTTTGTCCTATTTCATATTCAAGCTTATTGATTTTCCTCCGCAACGTGGAAATGGTATCAATGAATTCTTCGACTTTATCCTCTTCATTATCTTCCAAAACCTCATCTAATTCAATTTCCATATCTTTTACCGATTGGTATTGGTTTTCCAAGACATCAATCCTTTTTTGGAGGTTTTGCTTGACTTCTCTGAGTTCCTCTAAATATGATGATCGTTCATCATATATCTTATTAAACATTACAGATTTCACATCTGAGATATGTTCCATAATTTCATCCTTAGCATCTTTAAAATCTTGAAATATTTGAATGGAGCATCTCCTGAACTCCGACTCGTTTAATTCGTTCTCCAGATTATCAAGCTTTTTCATGATTTCTCTCGTTTCTTCTTCCAACGCGATTTCTGCATCATTGAAGTTGTTTTCTGTGATAAGTTTATCTATCTTATTCCGTAGTTTTCGGGGTTCATCCCTTAAATCGTTCATTTTTTGATAAAAGAATTCTTTATCTTTTTGCAGGACTTCTATTTTTTCATCGAGATTTTCAAAAACATTATAGATTTTCTCTAAAGAGTTTTCGATTTCATCAATAACATCATAATCCTTCTCGTATTCCTTCCAATTCTTTAAATTAATGGTCGACCACACAGCAATTGATTGTATTTTTAAGATGTAATTCAAATCTCCCAATAAATGAGCTATTTTTTTGCGTTCCCTCCAATCGACTTTATCTGCAGTTTGCAATAGTGAGTATATTTCCTCTTCAATACTGTCGGGCATTTCCATATATATCTTCAATAGAATGTCTTTTATTATTTCCCGAACTTTTTGTTGGGGATTGTTTAAATTTTTGATAATCTTGGGGATCATCTGTTTCGGATTATTAAGAGTAATAAAAATGATGCTTTCCGCGATTCCTTGGTTGATATCTTTTTTTCCTTCCTCTATCTGGGGGATAAATAGTTCGAGCAGTTCTTCACATTTATCATCTCCGATTTTTGCGAAGGAATCTATAGCTTTCGTCTGAATCATCAAGTTTTCATCTTCAAAAAGCTGAATGAGGTGAAGAAACAATGGTTTTAGCTTATCGAAATATAACGAGCCAATTTCTCCAATAATCCATACTCCTTTTTCTCTAATCTCCCAATCTACATCCTTCACGATAGGATCCAGCAATTCAATAATTCGCCTCTCCTCTAAATGGAAACTGAGTGCCTTAAAAAATTCTGCGGTTAATCCCCTGACCTCCTCATCGGGATCCCGGAATAGATCAAAAATATTTTCGGTAAACGCCGCAATCATATCATCGGAAGGGTTAGTATCCTTGGTTAAGAAAAGTAATGCGTATTCTAAAGCCGTGGCTCTCACGGTCCAAGAATGATCCTCAAACATCCTGCTATAGGTGATGTAGAGATGAGGATATCTTTCTAAATCATCTTTAAGAATGTGGCTGATCACTTTTATGGCAGCAATGCGAACATTTTTATCAGCATCAAATAATTTTGATTCTATTTTTTCAATGATGTGTTCCAATCTTTCAGGTTCTACATTATAGACTTTTTGGAGAATCATAAGGGAGTTTTCCCTAACCCAATATTCTTCATGATTCATAAGATTTTGAATAATTCCAAGGGTTTGATCAATTGTTTCTTCAGATTTATCACAAATTGCCTTCATTATCTCTAATGCAAAGGAGATATGGATTTCTCTTCTATTTTCTAAGGACTTGTTCAAAAAGGAAATATTTTTTTCAATCGCGTTTTCATATTCTTTTTTTTTAATGGAATCTTGAATTTCCTCTAATTCACTTGGAATCTCCTTTTTTTTATTTTGTTCTGATTGGCTCATTTGTATGATCACTTGATGAAAATTATCTAATTAATATTTTTCTTTTTATTAAAAAGAATGTTCTCGTTCATCTTCATTTTGGCTTTTTTCATCTTCATTTAATCTTTCGGCTTTTTGGAAAACAATAAAGATAAAAAATAATGCTACTTTTATTATTTTAGAAAATGGGTAGAAAGAAAAACAAATTCCGACAGAGTGAAACGAATGTAGGACTGTGCGGACATGTCGACCATGGTAAAACCACCTTGGTAAAAGCACTTTCCGGGGTATGGACCCAACGATATTCCTCAGAAAACGAGCGGGGAATCACTATCAAGCTGGGATATGCCGAGACGGTGATATATGAATGTCCAAAATGTGGTCTGCCTTGGACAAAACACCTTGTAGAAGATGTTAGAAAGGAGAAAATAGATGAAGGTGAATGGCCCAAAAATACTCCGCGATTAGCATGTCCTAAAGATCGAAAGAAACTGGAATTTAAACGAAGGATAAGCTTTGTTGATGCACCAGGACATGAAATTTTAATGGCTACAATGTTAAGCGGCGCCTCCTTGATGGACGGTGCAATCGTATTGGTTGCTGCAAATGAGCCCGTAGGTATGCCTCAAACAAAGGAGCACCTGGCTGCTTTGGATATCGCGGGTATTGAAAATGTAATTGTCGTTCAAAATAAAGTAGATGCTGTTAGTAAAGAAAAAGCACTTAAACATTTCCAAGATCTTAAAAAATTTCTTAAAAATTATCGCTGCGCTAAAGATGCACCAGTTATTCCTTGTTCGGCAGTTTTTGAAGCAAATGTTGATTTAGTCATACAAAAAATTGAGGAAATTATTCCTACTCCTGATTTGGA
This sequence comes from uncultured archaeon, assembly GCA_964513765.1. Classification (GTDB taxonomy): domain Archaea; phylum Asgardarchaeota; class Lokiarchaeia; order Sigyniarchaeales; family Promethearchaeaceae; genus CAZEPC01. The sequence goes on along the minus strand of CAZEPC010000320.1, from coordinate 2,153 downwards.
TGAGGGTGCAGATTTTCTCTTTAATGTGGCACGTTCATTTGATGTAAATAAACCGGGAAAGAAAATTAATAATCTTGTGGGCGGAGTTTTAGGCGGTTCAATCATTTCGGGTGTTATTAAAGAAGGAGAGGACATTGAAATTCGGCCTGGATTGAAAACCGCTGATGGTGATTGGATTCCTGTAACCACAAAGGTAAAATCGGTTTTTGAAGGTTCCCACAGACTTGAAAGTGCTCATCCTGGCGGATTGATCGCTTTAGGGACTGAGCTAGATCCCGCGACCACTAGGACTGATCAGTTGATTGGGAACTTGGTTGGGGCGCCCGATTCTCTTCCTGATGTGAAATATGAAATTAAGGTAGAAACTCATCTTTTAGATAATGTTCTGGGAGCGGAAGAAGAAATTGTGGTTGATCCTATTAAGCGAAACGAAGTAATTATGATTGTTGTGGGTACGTGCCTTAGTGCGGGTGTCTGTCAAAAGATTGGAAAAAACAACACCGTGCACCTCGATTTGAAAAGACCAATATGTGCTTTTGAAGGGTCAATTATCGCGATTAGTCGAAGAATCAAGAATCGATGGCGATTAATCGGCCACGGTTATTTAGTTGGCTAACTTTTTTATTCCTATTTCTATTTCAATTCTTAGAATAGATATTATTCTTTTATACATTTATTTTAAAGAATTTTCGGGCATTCTCAATTGTTTTTTCAGCAACTTGTTTTTGATCCATATTATGTGAATAGGCAACGGCCGCAACCGAAAATTTTGCATTTAAGGGGGTATTAAACCCACCAAACTTATAGGGGTGTTGGAAAGGGCTATCCGTCTCTGTCATTATTTTTTCAATGGGTGCTTGGGCTGTATTTTGCCTCCATCTCCCGGAACGATAACCAGAACTTACTGCAGATACATAATATCCCTGCTTTGTTAAATTTTTATCCCAGCCTTTGGGACCCGAAAAGCAATGCCACATAACCCTTTTTGGTGCGATATTTTCTTCTTCTAACAATTGTAATATCATTTTATTTGCCGCAGTTGGTTCATTGTAGGGGTGATTTTTGCGTTGGGGGTCTTTATCATTTTTTCCGGCATTGCGAACATGAAGCACGAAAGGCTTTCCGTAGCCCTTGGTGGTTTGAACAATTTCTCTAAAATATTTGATTTGTCGTTCTCTTTCTTCTAATTCTTTTGCATGGTGGAAATCTAAGCCGATCTCCCCGATAGCTATGTAATCTTGTTTATGATCTTTGATCCATTTTTTCCATTGGAAGAATAATTGAGTGTGCTTTTGTTTATCGGAATAGGTTATTGTTTGAGGGGCCCATCCTACTGCAAGATACAATTTATCTCGGTTTTTGCAAAACTTATACATAGATTGAAGGGATTTCCAATCAATTGCACTGGTGATCATAAATTTTCCATAAGATTCTTTAAATTTTTGGTAAATTACTTCAGGTTCAATAAATCCCTTTCTTCGCTTTTTCCAAGGAATATGGCAATGTACATCGACAAATGGTATGCCTTCCTCTGGTTCAAACGGGACTTTCCCTTTTTTTCTGTTTTTCTTGTTCCTTTCGGTCATACACATGCAAAAAAGATCCCAAGGGAAAAAATTTTTTGCTAAAGCAATGATTTTACAAATGATGGGAAGATCTAGTCTAAACCAAAAACTAAAAAAACAGTTTTTCTTCATTTTGATTTTATCTTTGATAGCCATTTTTCATCTTTCAATGGTTCCTTCGAATGTTAAGGGTCAATTTCCCGTTGGAGGGCCCGATAATGAAGTTACAGCGACCTCTCATGATGGGTATTATCATGCCCAATTTAGATTGGAGGAGGGAAGCTGTCGTTTTTATATTACGTCTTTAGAGGAGGGTGAGCATTGGTTTCTAAACTTGACCTCCGTGTATGAAGGTAATTTCTCCATATATCTATTTGATGAGAGACCGACTGACAATTATTTAGGTGGTGAAGAAGGATATATAAAACCAGAAATTCGGGCAGTATCCCAGAAATATAACGAAACCCCCAGACCTCTCTATAATTCCGATCTCAATATCACATTGAATAATGTACAGCTCAATTATACCGCCAGCACCACAAAATTACATTATGTTGAAATAATCTTACGAGAAAATGGCCCAGACAC
>CAZEPC010000319.1:0-5895 GCA_964513765.1 uncultured archaeon | reverse complement strand
GCAGAATTCCTGTATTTCCTCATCTGATCCGGGCTCCTGGTTTAAAAAATTATTGGCCGGAGGAGAAGGGCCTAATACCGCAAGCATGGGGTCTTATTCGACCAAACAAAAAATCCTCCCTTTTATGACCGAGGATGACTATAGAACCGCCCTTAATATCATAGAGAAAACCCTTAGTGCATATCAAAAAGAAACAGGTGAGATTTGCCGGGGTTTTCTATACGGACAGTTCATACACACCTCACGAGGCATTAAATTAGTGGAATATAATTTCAGGCCTGGAGATCCGGAATGGTTAAATACACTCGCAGTTATGGAAGAGCCCCTTCATGAAGTTATTTTGAAATTGATGGAAGAAGAGGATTTTTCGATAACTTTCCAATCAAAAACAACCGTATGTAAATACATAGTTCCCCCTGAATATCCCGAAGAATTGTATCAAACATTGGATGTATCATTTGATGAATCCAAAATCCAACAAATGGGTGTCGATCTTTACTATAGCTGTGGTAAAGATAAGGATCAAGAGCTTAATGTCGGGTCCGAAAGAGGAATCGCATTGATTGGGAAAGGAACAACCATTGAAGAGGCAAATCGAAGGGTGGAAAAGGCGATTTCTCAGATCAAGGGAGATTTCCATTATCGAAATGATATCGGAACGGAATCACTCATTCAAGAAACCATTAATGTTAGCCAAAGGGGAGGATAGAACGGTGCATAGAGTGAGAAAAAGCCTTAACGTCCGGAGGACCAAAGAAACAGAGTTTTTAGAGGTCCACCGGTTTATCCGTTCCATTGATTGGCTTGAGAACTACCCGAAACACATGTATAAAATATTGCTAAGATACTTTGGAAATACTTGTTTCATAGCCGAAAATGAACAAGAAGAAATTATTGGATTTGTATTGGGATTTAAATCTCAAAGGCATACGGATACATATTTTTTATGGCAAATAGGCATTCATCCCTCGTATCAAAATGAAGGACTGGGAGCATGGCTTCTTTCTGAAATAGAAAAAGGATTAAGGTCGGACGATTTTGAAAAAATTGAAGTAACCGTTGATCCCGAAAATTTACCCTCCAGAAAACTATTTGAACGATTAAATTATAAAAATGTAAGCCAAAAAGAAGGAAAAATCGTAGAATTAGAAGGGATCCCGGCGGTTAAAGATTATTATAAGCCCGGAAGACATTTCATCCTATATGAGAAAGCAATAGATTGAATTGCCATCGCCTATCAACACCCTAAATTCTAAATTTTTCTATATCTTTTCCAATCAAATTCCCCAAAATAGAATGAGATTGATATGAAATTCTTCTTCATCCAAAAAATAAAGCGTTATTTCTTCCAGAAAAACGGATAAAAAGTTAAAAATTGCCTTAAATATTGATAGTTAACAAATGGGCGAAAAAGCGAAAGTAGTGATAAAGTTCCACACGGACTCTAGATATATTCTTCGGTTTTTTGTATTGGGATCTAAGTTCTTAAAAGTTCTAAGCAGGTTACATAATGCATATGTGGAAACGGAAATGATTCACCAAGGAGGGCTCATTTTTTTCCTTAATGAGAAATCGCTTTTTAATTTCTTTAAATTCGCTGAAGAAGTATCTCAAAAGATAAAAAAAAAGGATTTAGAGAATATGAAAGATAGATCTAAGCAGAGATTCATTTTGGAGATAATTGAATACCCCGATAATCTTGATGTAAAAAAATATGTAAAATGGGCCAGAAAAATAGCCCTTAGAGCTACAGGTTGGGTTAAAATTCAAAAAGCTCAGGAAAACCCCCATCCTAAATTTGTGGTAATGTTCAAACGGGGTAAATTCATCGATAGCATAAACTTCATCAAATGGAATTGAAATCCCAAACCAAACTAACAAACTAAGAAATACTTGCCCGTTTAGAAGGCTAGATATAATGAATGCCAGAGGCACTTATTTATGATTTCTTCTTTTAGAAACAATTGCTATTTTTGAAAGAAAATCACACACAAAAAGCCTTATTTTGTGAAAAAAACAAATCTTTTGTAAAACCTATTCCATTAATTCAAGAAATTTATAATATTTATAAAAAAATAGAATGTCAATTAAGGTAAAAGCACAAAAATTACAGAAAGAAACGTAAATTGAATTGAAAGAGTAGGTAATTGAAGTAATAGGAAACAGAAGATTAAAGAAGTGAGATAAGATGGATTTTAACGATAAAATTATCGATAAAAAGTTACGAATTGCAGTACGAAATATTGTGAAGGCAGGTATGATCCCTTTCAATCCCAAATCAAAAAAAATCAAAGAAATTCTTAAATTTTACATTGAAAGCGAGGAAGAATTAGATTTCATCAAGAATTTTCGCAGAAGAACTCTGAATATCGATCAGCTTACCAGAAAAACTAAAAAATCGAAAGAAGAGGTCAATAGAATCGCCAATAAATTGGCTAAAAAGGGGATTATATTCAATCAACCAAATTCTAAGGGACAGATGGTGTTTCGATTGCTTCCCTTAGTGGTGGTGGGCACTTTTGAATACACATATATGCAGAATTTACCCGAAAAAGAAGAAGAGCAAGAAAGATTGAAAAAATTGGCAAACCTTTATGATAAGGTGATGGAGGAATTGGCAGAAAACATTCAAGAGGGGTATGAAAATGTGCTCCCTATCTTTAAAAAGCAGCCACCTGTTGATAGAACAGTCCCAATTTATTCAAATACAAAGGGGGAAACTATTGAGATAAACCAAGAAGTAGAGACGGAAGAAAGAATCATTCCGTCCCAGACGGTGGAGGAAATAATCAACAAATTCGATGATATTGCGGTTGGAAATTGCTTCTGCAGGCAGTATAGGAAAATGCTGGATGAACCGTGCAAATACGATGCACCCATGGAAACCTGTTTTACCTTCGGTAAATCGGCCCGGCATGTAGTAGAGCAAGGGTTTGCCAGGAAAATCGAAAAAAATGAAGCAATCAATTTATTGAAAGAGGCAGAAGAGGCAGGTTTGGTCCATAAAGCATTTCACAACGGATCTGACATCACCCGGGAGGAAAACAGTATCTGTAATTGTTGTAAAGATTGCTGCGACACTTTTAATCTTTGGAGGATGGGGGCAACCCCCATTGTGACCTCTACCAATCATCTGTCTTGGATAGAGCAAGAAGGATGTATTGGGTGCGGAACATGTGTGGAAAAATGTCCGATGGACGCAATAACATTAAATGGGGACAATAAAGCGGAAGTGAATGAGGAATATTGTATAGGATGTGGGGTTTGTGCTCATTTCTGTCCGGAAAACACCATTCTTTTAAAAGAAGGAATGAGAAAGGTTTTTATCCCTCCCCCTCAAATTAAGAACTAAGATACACGAGGATTACTTTTTTTTCAGAAAGGAAAAACACGTGAGCATAATGGAAAATCAAAAGGAAACGCTTTCAACAGAGAAAAATGGAAATAAAATCGAGGATGACGGGAGAGAAATCGGACCCATTATAGAGCTTAATGATGAAGTCTTGAAGGATAATGAAATTCTTTCCCAAAGAAACCGAAAATTCCTCCATGAACATGACATCAAGAGCTTTGATATTGTTGGTTCGATTGGCTCGGGAAAAACCACAATCCTCGAGAAAGTGGCAGAAAAATATAAAGATGAAAAAAATATCCATGTGATTTGTGGAGATGTTACCACCACGATAGATTCAGATCGCATTCACGCACAAGGAGCTAAAACCTATCAAATCAATACGGGGAGGGAATGCGCGCTGAATGCATACCATATTCAATCGGTAATCAAGGAAAAAATTGATGATATTGACGGCGTAGATATTCTTTTCATCGAAAATGTGGGAAACCTTATTTGCCCCAGTGATTTTGTTCTGGGTGCGGATAGGAGAATTGTGGTAATGAGCATTACGGAGGGTGAACACGTGGTCGTGAAACATCCCTTATTGGTGAAAATGTCTGAAGCTATCATAATCAATAAGGTCGATCTTGTGGATGTATTGGGAACCGATCTGGACAAAATGATTCAGGATGCCAAGGATATCAACCCCAATATAGAGGTGATCCCTCTCAGCGCCAAAACCGGAGAGAATATGGATATCCTTATGGAATTTCTTAATCTTTGACCGAACTATCAACAACTTACCCTCTCAAGAAGGGGGTCAAGATGATTCGAGTCCATCTAATTCTTTCCTTTTAGCTCATTTTTTAAATTTAAATAATTTGGAGGAACATAATTAACCAACCACACATCATTTTCACTTTTCAAAAACGTGTGACCTCCCTCATGCATTTTTTTGGCCTCAATTTGAAAAATAATAGGTTTGCCTCTCCTTTTCCCCACTTTTATCGCGGTTTCCACATCGGAGGATAAATGTACGTGATTTCTCTGCATTTTTTTAAGCCCTTGCTTCAGAATCTTTTCTTTCACATTTTGATACGTACCGTGATAAAGAACATCCGGCGGTTTTTTTGCCTTCAGGCCCAAATCCACTGGAAAAGAATGTCCTTGATTTGCCCTGATTTTATCATCACGGAGTGTAAAGCGGCGCTTATCATTATGTCCCACCAGGTATTTAAGATCTTCAATATCGACTTTTTTTTTCGCTTGGGAATTTATAAAATCCAATACATCAGAAATTTTCACCCAACCACCAGGGTCAATTTTTAGATTCTCATCATACGCCCCATGTCTTAATAAATACGACAATGTTTTGCTAAGCCAGGTTACTCTTCGCTTTTGCATTATTATCTCTACACCCGAATATTCTTAATGATGATTTTCTTTCCATCGATGAGAGCGGTATCTCTACTTTCACAATGGGGACATTGAAAAATATTTTTCCCGAAACCCGGCATGCCAGACAAGGCACTTTGAGCAGTCATAGTTTCCTTATATTGATCCAAACTTTCTTGAGCTTGACTATCTCCCCTTTCCCACGCATTTTCAAACCATACCTCGGACTTTTCTCCACATTCGTTACATAAAATGACCCCGGACTTTCTCACCATAATAATTTCTGCACCTTCTGCCATTGTACCTTTGGTGGCAATTTTAAAAGCTTGATTCATTAATCTCTCGACCACCAAAGTAAAGTCTCCCAAGATGAGGCGAATTTCAGTAATCTTCGAAGCATTGTTCCGGGTTGCCGCCTTGATACACGTTTGCAAAATTCTCCTTACCAAAGTAAACTCGTGCATTATTTAGTATTGATCTCCATCTTCTATTAAGTTAAGGGAAAAAACTCGAAAGATTCTTGTTATTTCTTTATATATATTAGACTTGTCTAATTATAAACCAAACAATCTTATAGGCACACGCATTAATAAGTTATGAAAAGGAAACTAGAATGCCAAGACCCCAAAAGTTTCGCAAGATCGATAGAAGTTTTAAACCCCCCACGAGATTATTTAGTCCTCACTCTCAAGATGAGTTTGAAAAAATATATGTGACCAGAGAGGAACTGGAGGCACTCAAGATTAGATATTACGATCGTTCGGAGGGTGGCGGGAGACGAAACCAAACTGAGGCCGCTAAAATGATGGGAATTTCCCAAACGACCTATTCACGGATCCTCAATAAGGCGTTTGAGAAAGTAACCAAAGCCCTTGTTGAAGGAAAGGCAATTGCAATCCAGCCAGTATCAGGAAGCATCAAAGAAGGCGTCCCACCACAGCAACGTATTCCGTCTGGAGCAGGAAGGAAAAGAGGGAGAAGAGGGAGAGGTCCGACAAGTGCGGCTGGACAAAATATGGGCCCCCCTGGAAGATATTGGGATCAAATTAATAAGGATCTTCTTGAAACAGAAATCATTTTTGAGGGATTTGGCTGTATTGAATGCGGATATCAATTTGTGCCAGAAAACATGAAAGATCTTAATATGGCAAGAGATAAGCCCAAAT
>CAZEPC010000318.1:0-5898 GCA_964513765.1 uncultured archaeon | reverse complement strand
ATAAAAAAAGCATTGAGATGGGAAAATATCCGGTAATTTTAACCCCAAAAGCAGCATCTAAAGTTTTAATTGGTCCAATTATATCGGCGATCAATGCAGAAAAGGTTCAACATAATCGATCCTTTTTAGTAGATAAAATAGATACCCAAATCGCCGTTAAATCTTTCAGCCTATCGGATGACCCCCATATTCCAGGAAAGCTTGGCACAGAAAGCTTTGACGGGGAAGGAGTAGCCACCCAAAAAATTCAAATCATTAATGACGGGGCACTTAAGGAACTCTACCATAATACCTTCACCGCGGGAAAAGCAGGAATTGAAAGCAATGGGCATGCACAGAGATCCGGATATAGAAGTAGGGTCGGAATAACTAACCATAATATAATAATGAGCCCAGGAGTTTGTCCAAAAAAGGAGATGATCGAGGATACAAAAAAAGGAATTTTGTTTGAATATACGGGAGACAGACCTAATATGATTACAGGTGATTTTTCCGGGCTTATTATGGTGGGGTATCTCATTGAAAACGGGGAAATTGTACATGCCTTGAAAGAAACCATGGTAGGAATAAATATTTTGGATGGATTAAAAAAGATCAGTCAAATCAGCAAAGAGAGAAAATGGCGAAATGAAGTTCAATTGCCCCACATTAAATTAGAGAATGTAGCGATTTCTAGCCGAAGATGAGAGGCAGAGACAGATAAAATATATCTTTTTTCTTTTAGGTTTCATTTAATACCTCTATTCTAACGAATAAGATATGATTGGGAATATATTGCCATTCTCCATCAACCTTTCTCCATAGCTCAAATATTGCTGTTTGGTTCGAACCTAGAGAAGGAAAACTTACATTTATAACATGAGACGTCCAATTCTGCTCGTTTTTCAGCTCGATAGTAAAATTGCCCAAATAGAGAACATTTTTCGTACCATTCATTGAATTTATTGTTGTATCATTATTACCCCGATACATTTTCACCATATATTCTGTTTTTTCAGAATAATGACTTTCAATATAGGTATGTAAGGATACATTTTCATTCACACTTGCATTGACCGGATAATTCCCCATGACCTCATCATCATTTAGCAAAATAAAAATAGAATATTCCTCTTCTGGTTCTGTGAGAAAATATATTATTCCAATAGAAACAAAAAGGATACCAATTAAAAGAACAGTTCTGGTTATCTTTTCTAAATCAACAGGTTCTTTAATTTCATCTTCCGATTCTTTATTTGGATCGGAATCACTGTTCTTTTTGGATTTCATTTTGGCTACATCTCTATGGAATTTATGGAAAAAATCTAAAACTTATTTCTTATCTGTAATTTGATTCTTTTATTATTATCTATAATGTAAGAGCATTATTTAATTTCATCCTTAAACCAATCAATTGTTTTCTTCAAACCTTCTTCCAAATTAGTAGTAGGTTCCCAGTCTAAAATATCATTTGCCCTATCTAAAATTGGTTGTCTCAAAAGGGGATCATCTTTCGGGAGGGGTTTGAATACAATTTCCGATTCAGAACTTGTGAGTTTCTTGATAATTTCCGCAAGTTCTAAGATCGTATTCATTTTATCATTCCCTACATTAATTGGGATACCTTTAGCATTGGGAGCCACAATATCTTTGAATATACCCTCCAATAAATCCACTATATACGTAAAGCTTCTTGTTTGGGTGCCATCGCCAAAAACCGTTATTGGTTCATTATTCAAACATTGAGAGATAAAATTGGGGACCACTCTTCCAAAATTTTTTCCCGCTCGTATTCTAGGGCCATATGTATTAAAAATTCTAATAAAATGAACATTTAATCCATGTTTTCTTTCATATGCTTTTACAAATGCCTCTCCTGCCCTTTTTGATTCATCATAGCACCCTCGTGGACCAATCATATTCACATTTCCAAGGTATTCTTCTGGAGTAGGGACATGTTCTGCGGGAGGGTTTCCATAGACTTCACTAGTGCTGGTATAAAATAATTTCGCATGATTTTGTAAAGCAATACCACACGCATTCATAGTACCTAAAGTATTTGATTTAAGAATTTGAATGGGAAATCGTTTAAATTCAAATGGAGATGCCCTGCTGGCCAAATGCATAACTAAATCAAATCTTCTGTCAATTGTAGGATAAGATGCCATATCTGGCATTATTTTTCCGAAATAAATATCCTGGGATATATCATGGTTAATAAATTTAAAACGAGGATGATCTATTAAATGTGAGATATTTTCCCATCTCCCGGAACTAAGATTATCTAAACAAACCACATCTGCCCCTTGATTGAGAAGTGTTTCACAAGCCCACGAACCCAGAAAACCTGCCCCCCCTGTAATCAGAACAAATTGCCCATCAAATGATATATTACTCTTCTCCAATCTTCGTAATATCTCATTAATTTCTTCTTGGTGATTATACATATACCCTAAGTAATAAAATAATATACAAATAATTTTGTTATTGTATTCTTTAAGTAATAATAACACGAAAATTTTGGTTAAATTAGGAGAAAACGAAAATGAGTAATGAAAGAAAATCTGGCCAGGATGTTCAAAGTGAATCACTAAACTTTGATAAAAAGGAATTGGAAAAAGATTTAACATTTTTGCAAAAAATTGACCCGACTAATAAAAAAATTATGACTCAGATTATCACCTTCATTTTATGGATAGTAGGGGGGATTTTTGTCCTTTATTATATATTATACGAGTCATCTAAACCAGATCTTATTGAACGGGGGATCCTTCCTAAAGATTTAAGCTGGGTATTATATACGGGATTGGCAATTATTGCTGGTGGAATTATTTTATTATTTGCACCCTTAGGGGAAAATTACTATAAAAAGCTGGTCAAAAAGAAAAAAATTAAGGAAGATATAAAATATATCCAAAATAACCTTAATTCTGAATTAGATTTTGATAAAGCCATCGAAACAATTCAAGAGGACATAAAAACAGTAAAAAGGCATAATATTCGGGGCAAGCGTTCTAAAGATAGAATTAAAAATTATAAGATAGCATTGAAACAGCTCCTAAGCAAAGTTAGGATTAATAGAGATATAGCCAATTTATTACAAGAAGCAAACCAAGCTAAACAAGAAGACGAGATAAAAAATGCAAATAAAAGACTCTGGAGCATATCCACTATTATTAATCAATACAATCGAATAGTTAGTGAGAAAAATATTGAAAAATATAATAACTTGATTCAGGAAATCAAGGAAATTTCTTAGAGATAAATAATAGAGGTCCAGATCGATTATTTTTTTAAATATGTTCTCCAAGCATTTTATCCATTATTTGGTGCATTTTTCTTCTCATATTGGATTGAATATCTTGTAAATTTGTTGTAATTGATTCAAAATCTTCTATATCCACCCAATCTCTGATCACAATGAGTTTTAAACTGTTAAGATCTTCAGGAAAACGATATTGAATAATCTTAAAATTTGAGGAATCAAAATCCCTATGTTTTTTTCCCATTTTCCTTATTAATTTTGAAGCAAGAATTGCTTCGAGGTCAGATGATTGTCGGGCAATCACTATCCCCAAAAAAACAAATTCCTTCATTTGAAAAAAAACAAAGGGAAGAGTTTTTTTCAAGCTTGAAAATGTGTAAAGCTTCTTTATTTCTTGAATTGAACTTTCAATAAATAGGGGCGTACATTTTCCTCTCACATTTTCCCCACCCAACTCTTTAATGTGATCTAAAAATGGCTTAAATTTTTTATTTCCGAACATTTACCCTGAATTCCCTTAATTTTCTATATATTTGTTATCTTTAATATAACGTTCATCCCCCACTTCCGCTTGTTTTTCATGGAGATTTTTCGTAAGCTTTTTCACAACTGATTGGTATTCCGGTTCATGATATACGTTATTTAATTCGTATGGATCTTTTTCTAGATCAAATAATTCCCAAGCGGGCTCGTGCTCGCATTTGCGAGCCCCTTTCTGATTGAGAGGATCATTATAATAGTAAATTAATTTATATTTTTTGGTCCGAATTCCATAATGGGCATGAACATGGTGAAAGGTTCCATTCTCCCAATATCGATAATAAACAGAATCTTGCCAATCTTCAGGAGTTGAACCCTTTAAAACCTCACGGAAACTCTCCCCTTGCATATCATCGGGGGATTGAACACCGGCATAATCCAAAAAGGTTTGGGCAAAATCGATATTGGTTATGATATCATTTATTTTGGTGCCACCCTTAATTTCTTTTGGATATCGGACCACAAACGGCATCCGTAAGGACTCCTCGTACATGAATCTCTTATCAAACCAACCATGATCTCCTAAAAAGAATCCTTGATCCGAAGTGTAAATAATTATTGTATTATCTAAGGAACCTTCTTCTTCCAAGTACGCAAGCATCCTTCCAATATTATCATCTATGGAAGCAATACATCGTAGATAATCTTTAATATAAGTTTGATATTTCCAATTTTTCAGTGCTTGTTGTGTGTCGAAAGTTTGCTTTTCTCCGTATTTATCTTTTATTTTATATTTATGAATCTTTTTTGGAGGTTTAAGTTTTTTATAAGCAAACGGATTAAACTTGTTCCTGAGCTTCATATCTACATACCAAAAATCGGATTTTATGGTCGTTTTTGCGTGTTTAGCAGCAAAACAACGATTTTCATAATCATCGTTAAATGTTTCTGGATAAGGAATCTCTTCATCCTTGTACATATCTTCATGTTTTTCATCTGGGATCCATGGACGGTGGGGCGCTTTATGATGGCACATAAGACAGAAAGGCTTTGATTTATCCCTATCTTTCAGCCAATCAAGCGAGAAATCCGTTATTAAATCTGTAGCATATCCCTTAAACCGCCTAATTTTATTCATCTCTATCATTATGGGATTATTATAAAAACCTTGATCTATCAAGACATTCCAATAATCAAACCCTTTGGGTCTATTTTTCTTTTTCCATCCCAAATGCCATTTTCCAATCATCGCGGTTTGATAACCGTTTTTTTGGAGTATTTTTGGAAAAGTTTGGGCTGTGTTGGGGAGTTTCGTGAAAAGGGTCGTTACTCCATTCATATGACTATATTTTCCCGTAAGTATATTCGCACGGGAGGGTGTGCAGATTGAATTTGTGCAATAACAATCAGTTAAAATTGCACCTTCCTCCGCCAATCTATCGATATTCGGGGTATTATTAATTACATTTCTCCTTGGATTCATCTTGGTATAAGCACTAATTGCATGAAACGCGTGATCATCTGACATGATAAAAAGAATATTAGGCTTACTTCCACTCTTATTTCCCATATTTATCAATAGAAGGTTATTGAATATAAAAGATAAGAATTAAAAAAAAATGAAAACAAATTATTTGAGTGTATTTTTATTCATAGAAAATTTTAGAAACTGCTGGAAGCTGCTGCTCCAAAACCAGCAAAGAATAATGAAACTAAAAGAGGACTAACTATATTGTTTACCCATCCTATGGTACTTGCTGGTTGTGTGCCACCAAAGGCAAACATATCTAAAATCCACCCAATCATCATAATCAAAAAGATTCCCAAAGTAGAAGCCCAAAAAGCAGTTCTTGGACTTTCATCTGCAAATTTCCAAGATCCTAATGCAGCAGCTGCAATTCCAGGCACTAATATCCAAAGAATTTCCATAACACCTGGGCCAACATTCCCTTCAATACCCGTGAGTACCATCATGGTGCCGAAGATGGGAAGATTACGAACCATCAAAATATCTCCAACTATATTACTGGCTCCAGAAGAAAAATAATCCCCGATAGTGCCACCTACTGCTTGATAGATGATTGCAAATATAAAATTCAAAAGAGCAAACAAAACCGCTGTAACACCTAAATTTTTTCCAAAAGTCATTTTTGATTTTCTCCAATCTTTATTAT